>DATDGZ010000175.1:0-13740 GCA_036521795.1 Thermoanaerobaculia bacterium
GGTCGTGCTCCATCCCTCGCACGGGCCGGCGGCGATTCCCGAACGGCTTCGATTAGAATGACCCCGTTGGGGGAAGGAGAGGGACTTGGAGACTCGCCGCATCGGCTCGCTCGAGGTATCGGTGGTGGGGCTCGGCTGCAACAACTTCGGCGGGCGCCTCGATCGGCAGGGCGCGCGCAGCGTGGTCGCGGCGGCCCTCGACGCGGGCGTCAACTTCTTCGACACCGCGGACATGTACGGCGACACGCGGAGCGAGGAGCTCCTGGGCGAGGCGCTCGGCGCCAGGCGCGGCCAGGCGGTCATCGCCACCAAGTTCGGCTGGCGGATCGACGACCAGCGGCACGGCGCGAAGCCCGCCTACGTGCGCCGCGCGGTCGAGGACAGCCTGCGGCGCCTGGGCACCGATCGCATCGACCTCTACCAGCTGCACGTGCCCGATCCGGAGACGCCGATCGAGCAGACGCTCGCCGCCCTCGACGAGCTGGTGCGCGGCGGCAAGGTGCGCGAGATCGGCTGCTCGAACTTCTCCGCGGCGCAGCTGCGCGAGGCCCAGGCCGCGGTCCGGCCCGGCGCCGCCCGCTTCGTCAGCGTCCAGAACGAATACAGCCTGCTGCAGCGCGAGCCCGAGCGCGAGGTCCTTCCCGAGTGCGAGCGCCAGGGCCTTGCCTTCCTGCCGTTCTTTCCGCTCGCCAGCGGCGTCCTCACCGGCAAGTACCGCCGCGGCGCGCCAGCCCCCACCGGCACGCGGCTGAGCGGCACGCCGCGCCTCGCCGAGCGGTTCCTCCACGACCGCAATCGCGCGGCCGCCGAGGCGCTCGCCGAATTCGCCGAGAGGCGCGGCCACACCCTGCTCGAGCTGGCCTTCTCCTGGCTGCTCCGCCATCGCGTCGTCTCGTCGGTGATCGCCGGCGCCATGTCGCCGGAGCAGTTACGCGCCAACGTCGCGGCGGCGGGCTGGCGGCTGACCGCCGAGGACCTTGCCGAGGTCGATCGGCTCGCTCCGCTCGCGCCAGCCGCGCCGCCTGGCGGCTGACCCGCTTACGCCCGGAGATGGACCTTCGCATGCAGACTTCCGCCCGCGCGGCACGACTGGTGGCGATCGGCGTGATGCTCGCCGGCGCCGCCGGCGCCGCGGCTGTCGCCAGTGTCGCGGGAGCCGCCGGCGCTCGCGGTGGGTCCGCTCCCGTTCCCGCGCCCGCACCGCCCCCGGCACGTCCGGCGTCGGCGGCGCCCGCGGCGGACTATGCCGTGCGGCTTGCCCGGTCCGTGGCCGCCGGCGAGAAGCGCCTCGCGGTCGGCTCCCTCGAGAGCGACGACCATCTCGCCGGCATGAAGGCAGGCGCGGCGAGCGACCAGCGGCAGACGGCGACCATTCACTACGTCGTCGCCACCGAGATCCTGGAGGTGAGCGCGAGGGGCAACGCCCTGCGGGCGACGCTCACCGTTCGCCGGCTCACCAAGGAGAGCGGCGGCACCACGCTCGAGCTGGCCAAGCCGGGAGCGGTGGTGAGCGCCCGGCTGGCCGGGCGGGAGCGGGTCTTCGAGCTGGCGGGCGCGCGCCTCGCGCCGGACCTGCAGACGGCCCTGGCGGCGGCGCTGCCGCTGCACGCCGACGACGAGCCGACCGACGACGACCTCTTCGGGACCACGCAGCGCCGGCGGGTGGGCGAGAGCTGGCCGGCCAACGCCGAGCTCTTCGCCAGGTTCGGCGCGGCGAGCGTGACCTTCGATCCGCAAGACGTGGCCGGCACCGTCACCCTGGCGGCCGTCAAGCCGGTCCACGGCGAACCCTGCCTCGAAGTGCGCTGGAAGCTCGAGGCCCGGCACGGGGCGTTCAAGGCAGGCAGCCTGCCGCTCGGCTTCTCCGGTGCCACGAGCTCGATGTCCTTGACCGGCTCGGCACTGGTCCCGGTCGCCCCGGCGCGGCCGCCGGCCGGCAGGGAGACGGCGATCACGGCGATCGCGGACATCAGCGGCGCGAGTGACAGCGGCGCCTCCGTGAGCCTCCACCACGAGCTGCGCCAGGTCATCCGCGTCGAGCTCTCGAAGATCCCCTGACCGGCGCGTCCCGCCTGCCGGGGACTCACGCCCACCGAACCGGCGCAACCACCCGCCCGCGCTCCCGTATTCTGGAAGCCGGAAGTCGACTCGGAGGCCGATCCCATGCGCCCAGCCGTCCATGCCGTCCCCATCGCCGCGCTCCTGCTGGCGGCCGTCCTGCCGCCGCTCGCCGCGTCCGGCCGCGGTTCCGCCGGTGCATCCGCGGCTACGCCTGCTGGCACCGCTCCCGCCGCTCCCGGCAGCGCCTCGGCCTCGGCGCCCGCCGCACGGCCTGCCAGGCCCTGGGAGCGGCTCGTGCCCTGCCACCTCGAAGGCATCAAGGAGGAGCTGCGCTGCGGCACCTACCAGGTCTGGGAGGACCGGGAGGCGCGGCGCGGCCGCAGGATCGCCCTCAACGTCGTGGTCCTGCCGGCGCTCGGACCTCAACCGGCGGATGACGCGATCGTCTACTTCGCCGGCGGCCCGGGGTCGGCGGCGACCCTGGAAGGCCGCTTCCTGGCGGAGGACAAGGCGTTGCGCCGGCGCCGCGACGTCCTGCTCGTGGACCAGCGCGGCACCGGCAAGTCGAACCCGCTCGACTGCGACTTCTACGGGCCCGACTCCCACGCCAAGGGCGGCGACCCGAAGCTGCTGGCGGGCGATCTCTTCCCGCCCGCGGCGGTCCGCCAGTGCCGCGACCGGCTCGCCCGGACGGCCGACCTCCGGCTCTACACCACGGCGCTCGGCATGGACGACGTCGACGAGGTGCGGGCCTGGCTCGGCTATCCGCAGGTGGACCTGGTGGGCATCTCCTACGGCACCCAGGCCGCCCAGGTCTACCTGCGCCGGCACCCGCGGGTGGTGCGCAGCGTGATGCTCGAGGGCGTGGCGCCGGTCGACGAGCTGATTCCGCTGCACCATGCCTACGCCGGCAAGCGGGCGATCGGCCTCCTCTTCGCCGAGTGCGCCGCCGACGCCGCCTGCCACGCCGCCTTCCCACATCTCGCCCAAGAGCTGCAAGCGGTGATGGAGCGCATCGACCGCGGCGTCAAGGTGCGCCTCCCCGACGCCAGGACCGGCGGCACCGTCGAGGTCGTCCCCAGCCGCGGGCTGATCGCCGAAGGTCTCCGCTTCCTGGGCTACGGTAGCGCCGCTCGCAAGCTGCCGCTGGTGGTGCACCAGGCCTTCGAGGGCGACATGGCGCAGCTGGTCACCGTCGCGATCGACCGCCGCTCGCTCCTCGACCACATCCTCTCGATGGGCATGAACTTCTCGGTGACTTGCGCCGAGGATCTGCCCTTCATCGACGCCGCCACCGCGGCCAGGGCGACCGCCGGCACCTTGCTCGGCGACTACCGCATCCGCGAGCAGAAGCGGGTGTGCGCCGACTGGCCGCGTGGCAGCATCCCCGCCGACGCCCACCAGCTGGTCCACTCCACGGTGCCGGTGCTGCTGCTGTCCGGCGAGCGCGACCCGGTGACGCCGCCGGATTTCGGGGAGCGCGTCGCCAGGGAGCTGCCCAACAGCCTGCACGTGGTGGTCCCGCACAGCGGTCATGGCTCCGAGGGGCCCTGCGTCGAGGGCATCGTTCGGCGCTTCGTGGAGCGTGCGTCGGTCCGGGGGCTCGAGGTCTCCTGCGTGGCGAAAACGCCGCCGCCCCGCTTCGTCGTCAAGGCGCCGGTCGAGGTTTACCTCGAGCCGCGGCTGCTCGACAGCTACGCCGGCTCCTACACCTTCCCGGGCTTCGTCATGAGCCTCGCCCGCCAGGCGAACCACCTCGTCGCCAGCTCACCCGGCAGCGCCGGCCTGGACCTCTTCCCCGACGCTCCGGACCACTTCTTCGCCAAGTCGGAGGACTTCGAGATGCGGGTCGTGCGGGGCGCCGGCGGCGCGGTGGCGGAGCTCGTCGTCAAGGACGGCGTCGAGGAGTACCACGGCAAGCGGACCCGCCCGTGACAACCCACTGGAGTCCCCCTGAGAGACGGGCGCGCGGGGGCACGCCGGGCGCTGCCGGCGAGCGGCTGCCGGCGGGATCAGTGCGCCCAGACCTTCGCCGGGTCCTGTTCGAACGGGTAGACGTGGACCATCCAGTTGAAGATGACCGGGTGGAAGATGCCGCCGCCGGCCTGGCACTCGCTTGCCGTGGCGATGGTGCCCTTGAAGCCGAACCGCCGCCAGTCGGCCGTGGCATAGGCGGACTTCGGGGGGAGGCAGATGTTGACGTGCTCGTGCCAGGCCGCGACGGAGAGCGGCACGCGCTCGTCGAGCTGGTCCTCGTCGAAGCGCCGCGGCGCGGTGTACATCGCGCCGGCCAGCTCGAAGCCGCCACCCGCCACCGGCTTGTAGAGCAGGGAGGTGGGACGCGCGGGATCGAAGGCGAGCTCGGCCTGGTGGGCGTAGCCGTAATTGGTGAAGTGGTAGATGGGCTGCGGGACGTTCGGCAGGTACTGGATGAACCCGTCGGCGACGGCCACCCGGTAGTCGCGGTACCTGGCGATGGCGCCGCGCAGGGTCTGGGCGATGGCGTCGGCGCGGCGCTGGTCGCTGGCGGCACGCGGGCGCGGCGCGGTCATCTTCATGTGCGGGCCCATGTCCATGTGCTCATGGGCCATGGCGCCGTCCGCGGCGCCGGCGCCGGGACCGCCCATCCCCGGCATCCCGGGCATCCCGGCCCCGGCGCCGTGCATCCCTTGCATGTCCGGCGTCCCCGGCGCTGGCGGCGTCGCGGGCGCCTCGCCGTTGCCCGCCATGCCGGGCATCGAGGACATGTCGTGGCCGGCTTGCTCCGCGGGCTTGTCTCCCGGAGTTGGTGCGGCTACCGACCCGCGAGCCATGGCGGCGGCCGCGCCCGTCACTGCCAGGGCGGCGGCAAGAACCAGGGCGAGCGAGTGGCGAAAGGAGAGCGTGGGCATTCTGCGATTCCTCCTGTTCATGGAACACCGTGCGGCGCACCGTCCTGCGGCCCGGCTGGGGGTAGCAGGCCGGGGCGCAATCTCCCCGGGCGCCCAAGTGCCGACCTCAATCCTCGACGCCCTCGACGAGGTATCCCCGGGCGTTGGCCAGGAGCCGCTGCAGCATGGCCTCCAGGCGGGCTGCCTCCGGCGGCGAGAATCCCTCGAGCAAGGTCTCGTTGACCGCCTGAAACACCTCGCGTAGCCGTGGCGCCAGTGCCCGGCCCGCCCTCGTGGGCTCGACGATGACGGCGCGGCGGTCCGCCGGGTTCGCCCGTCGGATCACCAGGCCCTTCTTCTCGAGCTGGTCGATCAGGCCGGTGACTCCCGCCGTATCCGTGCTCACCGCCGCGGCCAGGTGGCTGGGATTCGCGCCCCGCCGCCGGCAGCACCGCAGCAGCACGGCCGCCTGCTGGACCCTCAAACCAAAGCGGGCGAGATCGCGGTCCAGCGCCGTGCGCAGGGCCCTCGCGACCTGGAAGCAGAGAGAGCGAATGCTCGCCGGCGGTCCGTCCGGCAGCTCCAGCGGCGCAGGCTTCGCGGCCAAGCGCGTCTTCGCGGCGGAGGGCGCCATGAGCAGAGTATGACGGTCATGACAGCGACTGTCAAGACAGGTAATTGTCGCCCCTGTCGCCGGCGGGGTGCGATTGCCAGGCCGCTCCGAGCGCGCGCCCCTGTCCGGCCGGCCGAAGCCCGATGCAGATATGGCTAATTGCAATAGAATACATTTGACAGCTAATAAGCTGTGTGATAGCGTTGCAGGCAGAGTCCAATTTGCTCCGCGAAAGGAGGCCCCCCATGGCGGAGAAGCCAAAGGCTGAAGATCCGGCCCCCCCGGCGCGGCGACCGAGGCGAAAGAGAGCGTCCGGCGGCGACTTCGTCGCCAGCGTCGTCTCGGATCCGGCAGATCCACCCCATTGCGTGGTGGTGGGTGGCTATCTCGGAGCTTCATCCGAGGAAGACCACGTCCGTCTCTACCTCCGTCCCGATCTCGCCGACCACCTGGACATACCCGAGGACGCCGTGCTGCACCAGATGGACATCGATGGCGATCCATTTGGCGGCGTCTATCTGTGGGTCAAGCGGGATGCGGAAGCCAAATACAAGAGGAACTGCGGCTAGGGCAAGCGGGAGCGTGAGCAGCAGGTGACCCGCCACTTCGGGAGGTGAGCGTGGATCCATTTACGAGGTACATCCAGGGACCGTTAACGCAGGACCTGTGCGGCGGCCCAGCCGTGACCCAGGGCGCCCCGACGCAGTGCGGCGGCGTCTACACCTGCGTGCCGACCTGCGATCCAGTCTGCGGGGGTGATAGGCCCACCTCTGCGGGCTTCACGGTCACCTGCGGCCCGCATACCTGCGCCCAGACCTGCCATCTGACCTGCCATCTGACCTGCGCTGCAACCTGTGGCGGCCCGCATACCTGCGCCCCGACCTGCCATCCGACCTGCGCCGCGACGTGCGCTCCGACCTGCGCCGCGACTTGCGCCGCGACCTGCGCTCCGACTTGCGCCCCGACTTGCGCTCCCCGCACTTGCGGAGGGGTGACGGAGTGCTTCGTCAGGGCCAGCTGTGCCGGACGCACGGAATGCATGGGTCAGACCTGTATGGAGCCGCGATGCCCCCGGCTCGCGGAGGCCGCGCCAGGGTTCGGCGCCGGGGCTGCAACCTTCGCCGCCGCCACCTGTGGCGGCCAGACGCAGTGCGGCGGTGCCATGACCTGCTGCGCGACCTGCGGCCCCGTGACCTGCGGCGGTCAGACGCATTGCCGCTGCACCGGCCCCATCACCTTCCCGGTCACCACGGTGCCCCAGGAAGGTTGCGGCGGGACGATCTCCGCGGTGGACTGCTGCCCGAGCCGCCTCTGCACCCAGGCCGGGGCCGCGACCTGCACGGCGGCCACCTGCGGCGGCCCGCAGACCTGTGCCGGCCTGACCCGCTGCGACGTCCACACCTGCACGCCTGCCACTTGCGGCGGCCCACAGACCTGCGCCGGCCAGACGCATTGCGACGTTCACACCTGTCTGGGCACCTGCGCCGGCCCCACCTGCGCCGGCCAGACGCAGTGCGACGCCCAGACGTGTACGTTGCCCACCTGCGGCCAGACCTGCGCTCCGGCGTTCGCCGCCAGCTGCGGCATTGGCACCTGTAGTCCCACCTGTGGCCCGCGGTGTCAGACCGGGCCGATCTGCGCGGCGAGACCGGTCGACGTCGTCGCGCGGACCGGTGCCGCGTGCGGTGGGGTGACCCATGCTCTGTACTGCCAGGTTACCTTCTCCCCCCAATGTTGGATCAGCGAACACTTCTCAGCCTGCTGCCCGCATACCATCGCGTTCTGCCAGACGGCCTTCGTCAACTGTCTCACTCCGCCGGTTGGGCTCGAGTCCGTCCAGGTCTGCGCGAATACAGCCCATTGCGCGGTGGACGCCGAGGTCGCCGCACCCACCGTGACCTTCGCCACGCGCTGTGACGTGGTCACCTGCGGCGGCGCGACCCGCTGCGGCGGCGTCCACACTTGCGCCCCAGTCACCTGCGGCCCGGCGACCTGCGGCTGGCACACCGTGTGCGAGCTCCACACCTGTGCGCTGATCACCTGCGGCGGGCCCACCTGCGGCGGCATCCACACCTGCGGCCCGGTCACCTGTGGTGGGGCTACCCGGTGCGGTGGTATCTTCACCTGCGGACCCGAGGGCGAGCAGGCGCAGGCCGGATTCACGCACGGCCCGCTGACGCACTGTGGGGGCGTCCTCACCTGCGGCCCGCCGACGTCGTGTCTCGGAGTGACCTGCGGCGGTCCGACCGCATGTGGAGGTGTCTACACCTGCAGGTGCTAGCAGGGCACCAGGTTCCGGGTCATGGCGGCGACCCGGTGAGGGGCCGCCGCCGGCCCGGGAGCCGAGCGGGGGCGGCGGTGAAGGCCTGACCTGACCCGGATGGGGCCCGGCCGGGCTCGGCCCGGCCTCGACCCGCCCCGGCCCCCTCCCTCCACGCCGGCTGGGAGGGCCGGGTTCCGGCTCCTTCCTGTCCGCCCAGTCCGCCTCGCCCACGTCACGATGTTCGTCGATCCTGCCAACGTCGTCTTCTATCTCGCCGAGCGGCGCCTGCTGACTCTCGAGTCGGTGGTGCATGGCGACTTCATGGTGGTGGACCAGTCGAGCCGCAACCGCAACCTCAAGGTCATCCGCCATCGCTCCCCGGGCTATTTCCTCAAGCAGGCCCAGAACCGCAGCCCCGAGTACACCAGCACGCTCGAGCGCGAGGCCGCCTGCTACCAGCTGGCGAGTCGCCAGACCAGCCTCTCCGGCATCGCCTCGCTGCTGCCTCGTTGCCACCATTACGACAAGGCCAACTTCATCCTGGTCCTCGAGCTTCTGCCCAACGCCGAGAGCCTCTGGGAGCACCACCTGGCGGCGCGCCGCTTCCCGCTCGCGATCGCCGAGCTGCAAGGCAGCAAGCTCGGCGCCTTCCACCGCCTGACGGCGCTTGCCGGAGCGGCGCCCGCGGAGCTCGGGATCTTCGAGCGCAAGCTGCCGTGGATCCTGTCGATCCACGAGACCAATCCCATGTATCTCAACCAGATGAGCCTCGGCAATTCGCAGCTGGTGCAGATCCTGCGGCAGTACCCGGAGCTCGCGGCCGCGCTCGACCAGGTCAAGCGCGGCTGGGTCTACGAGACGATCATCCACGGCGACATCAAGTGGGAGAACCTGGTGCTGTTCCGCGAGCGCGACGAGGACACCCAGGCGCTGCGAGTGATCGACTGGGAGATGGCCGACGTCGGGGACGCGTGCTGGGACGCGGGCGCCGTCTTCCAGGCCTACCTGAGCTTCTGGATCTACTCGCTGCCGCTCGCCGCGGGGGTGACGCTGGAGCAGGCGGCGGCGAGCTCGCCGTTCCCGATCGACGAGATGCAGCCGGCGCTCGCCGCCTACTGGGCGAGCTACGCCGAGGCCCGCGGGCTGCGGCCCGCGGAGAGCCGGGCGCTGCTCGAGCGCAGCATGGCGTGCGCCGCGGCGCGCATGATCCAGACCGCCTACGAAGGCATCCAGCAGATGCCGCAGGTGACTCCCCAGGCGCTCTGCCAGCTGCAGATGAGCATGAACATCCTGCGCGACCCGCGGGCCGCGATCGGCGACTTCCTGGGACCGGAGGCAGGCACGCCGGCATGAACGAGGGCTGGAACGGCGCGGTCGCCGACCTCTTCCGGGCGATCCGGATCGATTCCCCGCACGAGCTCACCCTCGGCGGCAGGAAGTTCGCCGCGCCGGCCGCGGCGGCGCCCCCGCCGGCGCCGCCCGGGCTCGGCGGCGCTCCGCCCGCGGCCCAGGCGCCGCTGCTCGGCATGCTCAACAACGTCCTCTATCACCATGTCTACAGCCGCAGCTTCCGCGGCCGGCTGGCGGCGGCCGTGCCCGGGGAGACCGCGCACGAGGCTTTCACCCCCGATCGCGAGCTGATGGCCAGGCTCGCCGCGGCCAACGGCACTCGCGACCGTTGGGAGCACGGCTGGCAGGTCGGGCAGCTGCTCCCCATGGGCCAGGTCCTGGCCGTGCGCGGCAGTGCGCGGCGGACGGTCTGGCCAGGGCAGTTCCTGAGCAAGGACGGTCCCGGGATGCGGCCGCGGCAGGGGATGCAGATCAGCCTCTTCTATCCGAAGGAATCCGCGTCGCTGCAGCCGGGCTTCTACTATGTCTTCGGCGAGACTCCCGAGGACGAGAGTCACGGCTTCGGCCTGGTCCGCGCCTACTGGAACGTCGACGCCGGCGGTGCGCCGGACCTGGTGCGGTTGCTCAGCGAGCGTCTCAACCGCTTCCACGTCCCGTTCCGCTTCAAGTGCTCGGTGGTGCGCAGCCAGTACGAGCGGACCGACGTGGCGGTGGTCTACTTCGCCAAGCGGTTCTTCCCGGTCTTCGCCGATCTGCTGTGCGACATCCAACCGCGGCTGCGCGCTGCGCTCGGCGACGACGTGCCCCTGTTCGCCAAGCCGCTTGCCGCCGGCGTGGGCATCGCCGAGGACCCCGGCACCGGCGAGAGCTTCGGCCAGCACCGCTGCCGCATCCTCGCCGAGACCCTGTGGAATTGCTTCCTCAACGGCAACCAGTCGCTGTCGGCGCGCCTCACCGAGCTCGGCCGCCTGCTCGACGCCAACGGCGTCGATGCGCGCCAGCTCCATCTCAACGCCGGCTCGCTCGACTGGTACGAGCTGCCGGCTGCCATCGCATGAGCCTGCCGCTGCCGGGAGCCGCCACGGTGCCGCCGCGCCCCGCCTCCGGGTCGGGGGCGGCGGCCTTCCTCGACACCGCGGCGTCCCTCGGAGCGCGGGTCTGCCGCGACGCGCTGTGGGCCTCCCGGCTCTGCAACTGGATCGGCCCGTCGATGGAGCCGCTCGGCGGGCGCTGGCGGCAGGTGCACCGGGCCTATGGCCCGGAGCTCTATGGCGGCACCGCCGGCATCGCTCTCTTCCTCGCCCGCCTCCACGCGGCGAGCGGCGAGCGGGTCTTCAAGCGCACGGCCCTGGGCGCGGTGGGCCACGCCCTGGCGCGGGCCGAGGAGATCGAGCCCCCGGCCCGGATCGGCGCCTACAGCGGTTGGGCCGGGATCGCCTACGCGGCGCTCACGATCGCGCCGCTCCTGGCCGACGACTCGCTGCGCGCACCGGCGCTGGCCATGCTCGCGGCGGTGGCGGCGAGCGAGCTCGACCGGCAGAACCTCGACGTGCTGGCGGGCTGCGCCGGCGCCATCGCTCCGCTGCTCCGCGTGCACGCCGAGCTCGGCGGCCCCGAGGCGCTGCGGGACGCGGCGGTGCGCTTCGGCGATCACCTGATCGCGACCGCGGTGCGCTCCGCTGCCGGCTGCTCGTGGGGTACCCACGGCGACGGCGCCGTCGAGCGACTGCCGTGGATCGGCAATCTCACCGGGTTCTCGCATGGCGCCGGCGGCATCGGCTGGAGCCTGCTCGAGCTCTACCAGGCCACCGGCGAGGCGCGCTTCCGCGAGGCCGCGGAGGGGGCCTTCGGTTACGAGCGCCACTGGTTCGACGCGGAACGCGGCAACTGGCCGGACCTGCGCGATCCGGAGATGTCGGGGACGCCGGCTCCGGCGCCGGCCGGCGGGCCGCCCTTCATGACGGCCTGGTGCCACGGCGCGCCGGGGATCGGCCTGTCCCGCCTGCGCGCCTGGGAGATCCTGAGCGACGAGCGCTGCCGCCAGGAAGCGGAGACCGCCATCGCCACCACCCTGGCCAGCGTCGGCAGCGGCGGCCCCGAGATGAGCCAGAACAACTACTCGCTCTGCCACGGCCTGGGCGGCAACTGCGACCTGCTGCTCGACGGCTCCGAGGTGCTCGGCAATCCCGCCTGGCGCGAGCGGGCCGAGCGGTTGGCCCTGCAGGCGATCGAGACCTACGAGGAACAGAAGCTGCCCTGGCCCTGCGGCACCTTCGGCAGCGTCGAAGTCCCCGGCCTGATGCTCGGCCTCTCGGGGATCGGCTACTTCTACCTGCGCCTGGCCGACCCGGCCGGCACGCCCTCGGTGCTCATCTGGCGTGGCGCCGGACGCCCGGCCGGCTGATCCGCAGCGCTGCCGGCCTTACAGCAGCCCCTCGCTGGCCATCAGCTCCGCGTTGAGCACGGCGGCGCCGGCGGCGCCGCGCAGGACGTTGTGCGAGAGCGCGACGAGCTTCCAGTGGAGGACCGGGCACTCGCGCACCCGGCCCACGGCGGTGGCCATGCCGCGCTCGAGGCCGGCGTCCTTGCGGGTCTGCGGGCGGTCGGGCGCCTCGAACAGGTGGATGGGGCGCAGCGGGGCGGACGGCAGGCGGCGCTCCTGCGGCACGCCGCGGAAGCCGGCGAGGGCGGACAGCAGCTGCTCGCGCGCCGGACGCTCCGTGAACTCGATGCTGGCCGCCACCATGTGGCCGTCGACGGCAGCGACCCGGTGGCAGGCGGCGCTGACCGTGAACGGCAGCGGCCGGATCTCCTCGTCCCGCAGCTCGCCCAGGATCTTCTGCGGCTCGCTCTCGACCTTTGGCTCCTCGCCGCCGATGTAGGGGATGACGCTGCCGAGGATGTCGAGCGACGGCACCCCCGGGTAGCCGGCGCCCGAGACCGCCTGCAGGGTGGTCGCCAGCACGCGCTCGATGCCGAAGCGGCGCAGCGGCGCTAGGACCATCGCCAGCACGGCTACGGCGCAGTTGGGGTTGGTCACGATGGCGCCCTCCCAGCCGCGGCGGCGGCGCTGGACCGGCAGCAGGCCGAGGTGCCCGGGGTTGATCTCGGGCACCAGCAGCGGCACGTCGGCGGCCATGCGGAAGTGGCTGGAGTTGGAGATCACCAGGTGGCCGGCGGCGGCGAAGGCCCCCTCCACCTCGCCGGCCTGGGCGCCGCTCATCGACGAGAAGACGATCCGCGGCGCGAGCCCCGGCACGCACTCCGCGACCGCGAGATCGGCGAAGCGCGGCGGCGGCGCGCCCTCGAGCTGCCAGCTGGCGGCCTCGGCGTAGCGCTTGCCGGCGCTGCGGTCGCTCGCTCCCAGCCAGGCCAGCTCGAACCAGGGGTGGCCGGCGAGCAGCTGCACGAAGCGCTGCCCCACGGTCCCGGTCGCCCCCAGGATGCCGACCTCGATCTTGGTCTTGCGATCGCCGCCTGCCGCGCCGTCCATGGTCTCCCCTCGTTCCTCTCTCGCGTGCCGCGGCGCTCAGTGCGCCGCCGCCCTCGTGCCGGTAGAGTCCTGATTGCCCCTGCCGCCGCCGGCCTCCGCCGCCTCCCGCAGCAGCCGCCGCACCAGCTCGGCGTAGAGGCCGGCGGCTTCCACCAGCTGGTTCTTCGGCACCCGCTCCCCGGGTGTGTGGGCGACGTGGATGCTGCCCGGTCCGAGCAGCAGCGGCTCGCCCCAGGCGCCGAGGCGCGGGATGTCGCTGGTGTACTTGACGACCGTGGTGGCGAAGCCCGGCAGGGTGCGCAGCCGCATCGCCGGCGTCTCGCGCACCTCGGTGACCCGCGCCGGGGCGAGCGCCGCGGCCAGGTCGGCGCGCAGCCGCGCGGTGTCGCCGACGGTGCGCACCATGACCTCGGCGCGCGCCCGGTCGGCGACGACGTTGGCGGCGCGGCCGCCGGCCAGGGTGCCGATGTTGAGCGTCGTCTCGCCGAGCACGGGGACCGAGGGCAGCGGCACCGCGCGCAGGCGGGCCAGCGCCGCGAGCAGGCGGTCGACGGCCGAGTCGCCGAGCTCGGGGTAGGCGGAGTGGGCGGCGCGGCCGTCGGCTTCGACCGCGAGGTAGAGCGCGCCTTTCGTGCCCAGCGCCAGGCGGTTCTCGGTGGGCTCGCCGTTCACCAGGTAGCGAGCCGCCCGGGGCTGGCGGTTGGCGGCCTCGGCCCCGGCGCTGTCGGTCTCCTCGCCCACCACCAGCAACACGCCGAAGCCGCGCACCCCGTCGTCGAGCAGCCGCGCGGCGGCGGCGAGCATGGCGGCGATGACGCCCTTGGCGTCGCAGGCGCCGCGCCCGTAGATGTGCTCGGCATCCTCCGCCGAAGGGAAGAACGGCGGCACCGTGTCCATGTGGGTCGACAGCACGACCACCGGCTCGCCCCAGGAAGCGAAGAGATTGAACCGGTCGGCGCCCTCGCCCCGTTCGGCAGGTTCGCCGAGCTCGCCGCCGACGGCCATGCGCTCCACCACCGCGCGGCCGCCGCGGTCGCCACCCCCGCCAGCAGATTCAGCCAGCTCGCGCAACCGTGCCTCGAGCAGCTCA
>DATDGZ010000176.1:0-12294 GCA_036521795.1 Thermoanaerobaculia bacterium
GAACCTGTCGTCGTAATCCACAAAGTAGCTCTGCAGCGGCGGCACATTGGCGGGGCGCACGAGGCCAAGGGCGTTGCCCTGCAGGCCGTCCATATTCGCAGGTCCGCCCTGCGCAAGGGCCGGCGGTTGGGTGAACTTCTGCTCGCTGTCCACGCGCCGCCGCTCGAGGGTCTCGCCCTCGCGCAACGGCGGCAGCACGGCGGCGGTGACTCCCTGGGGGAGCGCCGCCGTCACTTCGTTGGCGGCGGCGGCGGCGGCGGCGTTGTCGTCGCCATGACCGCCGTTGTCGTTGCCATTGCCGTTGCCACTCCCGGGGGAAGCGGCGCCCGCGGTCTCGTCGTCGGGTGTCTCGCGGTAGATCGCCAGGAAGCCGGGGCGCTTCAGCACCCGGCCGGAAGCGCGCAGCGTGTAGCGGCCATTCTCGATGTCCACCTGGGTGACGTCGAACAGCGCGGGCAGCATCTGCGAGGCGATGAAACGCTCCCAGATCAGCTTGTAGAGCTTCCACTCGTCGGCCTTCAGGAAGTCCTTGACCGTGTCGGGCGGCAGCTCGAAGGTGGTCGGCCGGATGGCCTCGTGGGCGTCCTGCGCTCCCTTCTTCGAGGTGTAGCGGTTGGCAGCCTCGGGGAGCGCCGCCGGGCCGTAGGTGGCGGCGATCAGCTCGCGCGCCGCGTCCAGCGCTTCCTCGCTCACCCGCGTGGAGTCGGTGCGCATGTAGGTGATCAGGCCCACCGCGCCGCGGTCGCCGATCTCACGCCCCTCGTAGAGGCCCTGCGCGAGCGCCATCGTGCGCTTCACCGAGAAGCCGAAGCGCCGGGCCGCCTCCTGCTGCAGCCGGCTGGTGATGAACGGCGCGCCGGGCTTCTGCTGGGCCTCCTTGCGCTCGACGGTCCGCACCGTGAAGCTGCCGCTCTCGAGGTCGCGCACGATGGCGCCGGCCTGCTCGCCGTCGCCCACCTCGGCCTTCTTGCTGTCGATGCGGTGCAGCCGGGCGGTGAACGGCGGCGGGGCGGCGGCCGCCAGCTCGGCGGCGATGTTCCAGTATTCCTGCGGCTGGAACGCCTCGATCTCGTCCTGGCGGTCGCAGACCATCTTCAAGGCCACGGACTGCACGCGGCCCGCGGAGAGCCCGCGCTTGACCTTCTGCCAGAGCAGCGGCGACAGCCGGAAGCCCATCAGCCGGTCGAGCACGCGGCGCGCCTGCTGGGCGTCGACCTTCTTGTAATCGATGTCGCCGGCCTGCTCGAGCGCCTGCAGCACGGCCCGGCGGGTGATCTCGTTGAAGGTGACCCGGCGCACCGCCTCGGGCTCCTTGCCGAGCACCTCGAAGATGTGCCACGCGATGGCTTCGCCCTCGCGGTCGGGGTCGGGGGCCAGGAAGACGGTGTCGGCCTTCTTCGCGGCTGCCCGCAGCTTCTTGACGACCTCGCGCCGGCTGGCGATCACCTCGTAGTGCGGCTCGTAGCTCGGGCCGATCCCCATGTCCTTCTTCACCAGGTCACGGATGTGTCCGATCGACGCCTCGACGGCGAACTGCCTGCCCAGGAACTTCTTCAGCGTACGGGTCTTGGCAGGGCTCTCGACGATCAGCAGGTTCTTGGCCACGGTGCTTAGCAACGCCGCGAGGCGCCCTCCTTATTTCGAGTGTGCCGGTCGAGCATGCCGGGCGGGACGGCACGGAGCGCGGACAGTACCACCGGCCCGGCGACCCCCGCAAGGAGCTTCGAGCGCCCTGCCGAGCGCTCCCCACGAGACACACGATGTCGCGCCGAGAGTGCCGGGCCGCAGCGGCAGACCGGGGTGTGAGGACCCTGAATCATGACGCGTATTTGCGCCACGAGGCACCAGGTCCGGTACTCTCGTCCTGCCTGTCATGGCGGGTCTCATGACATCTCGGCGCCCGCTTGCCGGTGGCCGCGCGCGTTCCTCTTCACCAGGCGATAGGCGGGGCCGCGAAGGCGCTCGACCTTGCCGGCGATCTCGAGCTCGAGCAGCACCGAGAGGACCGTGTCGAGCGCCAGGCCGGCGAGCGCCGCGACCTGGTCGGGCGACCGCCGTGGCCGCCCGCCGCGCGCCGCGCGCGGCCGCAGCGCCGCCATCACCGCGGCGGCTGCAGGTATGGCTGGCATCTCGGGCACGGCGAGCATCGCCGTCGTCACGGCCGCCGCGGCAGCGGCCTTGCCTTCCACTCCTTCCCGGCAGCCGGCCGGGATCGCATCCGGCTGGATCTCACCGGCGGCGGGCAGGGCATCGAGGATGTCTTCGGGGTGCCCAGCGAGCAGCGCGCCGCGGCGCAGCAGGGTGTGCGGACCCCACGACAGGGGCGAGAACACCGGCCCGGGCACCGCGTAGACCGGGCGCCCGAGATCCCGGGCGTGGCGAGCGGTGTCGAGGGATCCCGACCGCGGCGTCGCCTGCACCACCAACGTGACGGCGGCGAGCGCCGCGATCGTCCGGTTGCGCACCGGGAAGCACCAGGGCCGCGCCGGGGTGCCGCAGGGGAACTCGCTCACCAGGGCGCCGCGCGCGGCGATCGCCGCCGCCAGCCGCGCCTGGCCGGGCGGATAGTCGACTCCCATGCCGCAGCCGAGAACCGCCACCGTCTGCCCGAGCGGCGCCGCCAGGGCGCCCTCGTGCGCCGCCGCGTCGATGCCGCGCGCCATCCCCGAGACGACCACCACGCCGGCGGCGGCAAGGTGGCGCGCGAAACGCGCGGCGATCTCCAGGCCGTAACCGTCGGCCAGGCGCGAGCCGACGATGGCGACCGCCGGCGCCGCCGGCAGCCGTCCGCGGACGAAGAGCACCGGCGGCGGCAGCGCGATCCCCGCCAGCTCGCGCGGGTAGTCCGGGTCCAGCACGGTGATCGCCCGCGCGCCCTGGGCGGCGGCCGCGGCGGTCACGGCAGCCGCCATCGCGACAGCCTCGGTCACGTGGGCGGCAATCGCGGCAAACGCTGCGCCCGCGCCGGCATCGGTCGCGCCGGCAGCGGCGGCGCCGCCATCGGTCGCGTCGACGGCTCTCGCATCGGTGTCAGTGGCGTCGGCATCAGGCGCTTCGGCTGCAGCGGTCGTGGCGGTGCGGAGGGCCGCGGTCGTGGCAATCGCGGCGGCGGCAATCGCGATGGCGGCGCTCGCGGCTGCAACCGCCGCGGCGGCGGCCGGCGCCGACCTTCCCGGAGCCTCCGGCGACGGCTGCCGCCGGGGGTCGGCCTGGGCGGCATGCCAGGCGATCAACAGCTCGCGCGGCGTCGGCAGGTCGCTGCTGATGTCCGGTCGATCTCGCATGGCGTCGTCCCTATAGATAAGACGCGAAACGCCGGCCGCGATACGCAGTCGGGCACGCCGGGGTAGCCCGGAGGGGACGGCCGGGTCGCCCGAAGTGGACGGGCCGGCTCCCACCGGCGGCAGCGATTGAACGTCCATCCGCCGGGCGGGGACACACATCCATCCGGTGACCGCACCGCGGTCCGCGAGCGCCAGCTCGGCTGGACGCCCGCAGGCGGGCGCCGCGCCGGCCGCCTGCCGGCGACACCCGGCCTGTGCCGGGGTTGCCTCCCGCGCCGGCCGCCGCCGGCCACGCCCGGCCCGTGCCGGGGTTGCCGGCCCGCGGATCATCGGCTGCCGGCGGGTCATCGGGCCGGCCAGGGGTCCTTGCCGGCCGGCCCGGCCCGCGGGTCGTCCCCGGCCAGCGGGTCATTGGCAAGGTATGTGTATACTTGGCTCGGCAGATTCAGCCTGGGAGGAGTGTCCGAATTGAGACGCTGCCAGAAGCCGTTCACCGCCCTGCTCGTCCTTCTCGCCTGCGCCGCGCCGCTCGGCTCGTGCGCCGGTTACGGTAAGCCGAACCAGCCTTCCACCGAGCTCGCCTTCGGGGTCGACATGGCCCGCCGGGGTCTGTGGAACGAGGCGCTGTTCCGCTTCCACGAGGCGGAGAAGGCCGACCCCGAGAACCCGCGCGTGCACAACAACCTGGGAGTCGCCTACGAGGCTCAGGGCGACTTCGAGAAGGCTCTCGCGCACTACAAGCGGGCCCTGCAGCTCGCGCCGGACAACCGGCAGATGCGGGCGAACTACGCTCGCTTCGTCGAGTTCTACCAGGCCTACAAGTCGCCGGAGAAGTCGAAGCAGGGCAAGACGGGCTTCCCCATGCCCAAGGGCGCCAAGGGCGCCTCTGGCTCCGCTGGCTCCGCTGGCTCCGCCGGCTCCGGTACCTCCGCCGGCTCGGCCCCGGGTTCGCCTGGACAGCCGCCGCCCGCGGCCAACCCACCCGCGCCCGCCGGCCCCAGCGAGCCGTCGCACCTGCCGCCCGGACCCGCCGGCGCTCCCGCTGCTCCTGGAACCCACGTTCCTCCGGTGCAGCCGCCACCGCCGCCCGCGGACCAGCCGCCGCCCCCCACGACGCAGCCGCCACCCTTCGCGAGCCAGCCGAGCCAGCCGGGCCAGCTCCCAGGAGTCTTGTCATGAACCAGCGCTCCCGGCTTCAAGGCCTGCCACCGCGGGCCGACGGCGCCCGCCTCGCAGTGCTCGCCCATGGCGCCGCCCGCGCCGCCATCGCCGCCCGCGCCGCCATCGCCGTCCTTGCCGTCTTCGGCGTCCTCGGTGCCCGGCCGCTCTTCGCCAGCTCGGTGGAGGTGAAGCTCAAGCTGCCGCAGCGCGCCCGGCTCAACCTGCAGGGACGCAAGACCATCGCGGTCACGCCGTTCGTCGTCGTCAGCAAGGAAGGCGAGACCAAGGTGCAGGGCAAGAACGTCGACGTGCAGAGAGAATTCGGGCGCTATCTCTTCAAGGTGCTGCGCCGCGAGACCGAGCTCAAGGTGCTCGATTCGGGCCCGGTCGATTTTCCCACCTACGACCTCGAGCAGCTGCCGCGGCAGGTCGACTTCTGGCGCGCCGTCGGCGAGCGGACCCATGCCGATCTCATCCTGACCGGCGGCATCGACTTCGACGTGCAGGACCGCACCGGCTACAAGACCGAGGAGTACTCGTCGCCTTACAACGGCCAGCAGTATTACCGGCAGGTGCTGGTGGAGCAGACCGGCTTCCAGTATGACATCCTGCTGCAGGTCTACGATGGCCAGACCGGACAGCTGCTCTACCAGGACAACTTCAAGGATTTCCAGAACTTCCAGGGGCAGCACGCCGATCCGCTGAAAGGCATGTTCGAGAACCTGGCGTCGCTCGAGGATCGCATTCTGAACGTCTTCACGCTCAAGGAAGTCGAGGCCAGCCGCATCCTGTTCACCCAGTAAGGCGCAAAGGAGGACGCGTTGAACCGCCCAAGCCGCGACTCAAGCGATTCTCGATGTCCGCTCGCTGGACCGGCCGCCGCCGGCGCCTGGGTCGCCCACCCGGCGCGCTTCCCACTCCCCCTGCGCGTCGCCCACGCCGGCCGCGTCGCCCCGGTGGCCCCCCTCGCCCCCGTCGCCGGCAGGGCCTTGCGCCGGCTGGCGCTGCTCGCTCTCCTGGCGTTGCCGGCGCTGTCCTCGGCGCCGCTCCACGCCCAGGAGAGCTTCGGGCCCTCGGTCATAGGGTACGGCTTCGGCCAGAACAAGATCGCCTACCGCAAGTTCGAGTGGCACGTCTATCACTCGCCGCACTTCAACGTCCATTACTACACGGCGGAGGAATCGCTGCTGCAGAAGATCGTGTCCTTCGCCGAGAGCGACTACGACGACGTCTCGCGGTTCCTCAACTACCAGATCAAGGAACCGATCCCGCTGATCTTCTTCGCCACCCACTCGGCGTTCGAGCAGAACAACATCATCCTCGATTTCATCCCCGAGGGCGTCGGCGCCTTCGCCAGCCCGGTGCGCTTCCGCATGGTGATGCCGGTCGACGATCCGGACGGCGAGACCATCGCCATCATGCGCCACGAGCTGACCCACATCTTCCAGTACCACATGCTCTTCCAGGGCAGCCTCGCCAGGGCGCTCTCCAACGGGCCCCCCACCTGGTTCCTGGAGGGCATGGCGAGCTACGTCGGGCGCGACGAGACGGTGCGCGACACCATGTTCCTGCGCGACGCGGTGGTCAACGACATCATCCCGCCGATCACCCGCGTCAACATCGAGGGCTTCTTCGCCTACCGCTACGGCCACGCGGTGTTCTCCTTCATCGAGGACCGCTGGGGCCATGAAGGGTTCCTCGACTTCCTGTTCGAGATGCGCAACACCCTGGGCGGCCGCGTCGACCGCGCCGTCAAGAAGGCGTTCAAGCTGGAGCCGGAGGAGTTCGACATCGAGTTCCGCCGCTGGCTGCGCAAGAAATACCTGCCGACGCTGATCGAGACCGGCGAGCCGAGCGACTTCGGGCGGATCTTCCACGTCAAGCAGGCGCAGAGCACCTACGAGACCTCGCCGGTCGCCTCGCCCTCCGGCGACCTGGTGGCCGCCTTCAGCGCCTACCACGGCAAGGTGGACGTGGTGCTGTTCGACGCCCGCAAGCGGACGTTCATCCGCAACCTGACCAAGCCCTTCTCGAGCAAGTACCAGTACCTGATCGCGCAGGAGCTGCAGATCGGCCGCCGCCTGGGCCGCGACCTCGCGTTCTCGCCGGACGGCAACACCATCGCGGTGTTCGCCAAGCGCGAGAAGGGGCGCAGCCTGTTGTTGCTCGACGCGGTCAACGGCGGCGTGCGCCGCGTCATCGACATGGAGGAGATCGAGCAGCAGCAGGCGCCGTGCTTCAGCCCGGACGGCAAGAAGGTCGCTTTCTCGGGGAACAAGGACGGCAGGTTCGACATCTTCGTCCTCGACCTCGACAAGGACACCATCACCCGGCTGACCGACGACGACATCTTCGACGGCGCGCCGGCGTTCTCCCCCGACGGCAAGTCGATCGTCATGATCTCGGTGGTCGGCGCCGCCGCGCACGGCAAGGTCGTCCGCATGGACCTCGACAAGCCGGGGGTGCGCATCCCGGTGACCACGGGCGACACCAACGAGAACGACCCCATCTACTCGCAGGACGGCAAGCGCATCTACTACACCTCCGACCGCGGCGGCCGCGAGAACATCTACAGCCTCGACCTCGCGACCGGCGAGGAGCGCCAGTACACCAACGTGGTGAGCGGCGCCTTCATGGCGGCTCCGCTGCGCGGCAAGGACGGCGACGAGCGCCTGGTCTACACCGGCTACTGGAAGATGGGCTTCGACATCTACGAGACCGGCACCGACGCGCCGGTCGCCAAGCGCCAGACGCGGGAGGCCGCGGCACCGGCTGCCGCGACGCCGGCGGCCGCGGCTGCGGCCACTGCGGCCACTGCGCCGGCCACCGCGCCGGTCCCGCAGCAGGCGCCGGTCGCCACGGCGACCGCGGGCGCCGAGGCCGTCAAGCAGCAGGTGCAGGCGGCCGCGGCACCGGCGCAGGCGCCCCCGGCCCCCTCGGGCTCCGAGACGGACCTGGCCAAGTTCGAGCCCGACATCCAGGTCACCATCGACCCGGCCAATCTCGAGAAGTACCGCGGTTACAAGTTCTTCCTCGAGGACGCCCAGGCCTACGCGGGAGTCGACACGAACCAGACCTACACCGGGCGGATCCTGCTCACCTTCTCGGACAACCTCGGCGACAAGCGCATCATCGCCGACCTGGGCGCGATCGAGACCTTCTCGAACTTCAACCTGATCTATGCCGATCTCTCGCATCGCCTGCAGTGGGAGGCGCGCCTCTTCGACACGCGCGCCTTCTACATCGGCAATCAATTCAACCTCTCCACGAACCAGTTCAGCCGCGGACCGCAGGCGTTCGAGGAGACCGGCGCGATCGGCTCCATCGTCTATCCCTTCTCGTTCTATCACCGGGTCGAGGTGGGCGCCGGCTACATGATCCGCAAGATCAGCTTCGACGACTTCGAGGTCAACGGCCAGGGACAGGAGGTCCTGGTCATCCCGAAGTCGAGCGACAACTTCCCGGTGGTGACGGTGGGGGTGGTGGGCGACTCCACCACCGGCGCCTACTACGGGCCGGTGGCCGGGCAGCGCTACCGGCTGGACGTGCTCTACGGACCGAGCGTCAGCGGCGGCGGCACGATCTACGACACCGCCATCCTCGACGCCCGCTATTACCTCCCGCTCACCCTGCGCAGCAACTTCGCCTTCCGCATGTGGGGCGGCATCAGCGGCGGTGCCCGCCCGACGCCGTTCTTCCTCGGCGGCCTCGACACCATCCGCGGCATCGACTTCCGCTCGCTGATCGGCAACCGCGCGTTCTTCGGCAACCTGGAGTTCCGCTTCCCGCTGATCGACCTGCTGGCGACGCCGGTGCTGGGCTTCGGCGGCATCCGCGGCGTCTTCTTCTTCGATACCGGCGCTGCCTGGTTCAGCAACCAGAACATTCCTTTCCAGTTCTACTCGGGTGCGCGGCACAAGCTGGTCGACGGCGTCGCCGCCTACGGCGCGGGCGTCAACTTCGACATTCTCGGGCTGGAGGCGAACGTGGACTTCGCCAAGCTCCTGCCCACCACCATCATGGCCAGCCCGGGGCTCAGGACCGACTTCTGGATCGGCACGCGCTTCTGAGCCGGCGCCGGGGGTGGTAGGGTCCGTAGGGGGGCAGAGGGCGGTTCCTTGTCTGTGCCGCGGCAAGAGAGATACGATCTCGTGACTTTATGCGGATCGAGGTCCTAGGGGGGTACGGGGGCGAGAGCCCGGAGTGCCGGATGACCTGCCTGCTGATCAACGGCAGGATCGCCTTGGACGCCGGCTCGCTCACCCAGGCACTGTCGATCGAGCGCCAGGTCGGCGTGCATTCGATCCTGCTCAGCCACTCTCATATCGACCACACGAATTGCCTGCCGTTCTTCATCGAGAACGTCTACGGGAAGGCCGACCGCGCCATCGACCTGCACGCCTCCGCGCCGACGCTGTACGCGATCCGGAAGTACCTCTTCAACAACGACACCTGGCCCGACTTCACCCGCCTGCCGAACCACCTGCTGCCGGCGATCCGTTTCCAGGAGCTCGAGCGGGAGCGGCCGCTGGTGATCGACGGCGTCAGCTTCACGCCGATCGCGGTCGATCACCTGGTCCCCACCTTCGGCTTCCTCATCGAGCAGGGAGGCGCGGCGGTGCTGTGGTCGAGCGACACGGGTCCGACGACCCGCCTCTGGGAGGTGGCGAATGCGACGCCGAACCTCAGGGCGCTGTGCATCGAGACCAGCTTCGACAACTCTCTCCAGGACGTCGCGGACGTCTCGCTGCACCTGACCCCGCGGACGCTGCAGCTCGAGCTGCGCAAGCTGCATCGCCGCGTCCCCATCCTGCTCCACCACCTCAAGCCGCCCTGCATCGCGCGGATCCAGGAGGAGGTCGAGAGGCTGGGTCATCCCGACGTGGCGTATCTCGAGCAGGGCAGGGAGTACGAGTTCTAGCTGACAAGGACTGGCCCGGGATGATACCTTCGGGGGGCAGTGGACGCTCCCACCCGGCCTGATTCCAGACTGGACTCCTGGCCACCGGTATCGGGTCTTGGCGCCGCCTCGCCGGCGCACCAGCGCAGCCTCTTCGAGCTCATTGCTCCGATCGCTCCGATCGTTCCGATCGTTCCGATCGCTCCGATCGTCGTTCCCGCGGTACCGGGCCCGGTCTCCGGCCTGGCTCGATCCGGGCCGCCGGCGCCGCCGATGCGGGTGGCGGTGCTGGGCTCCGGCAGCGGCGGCAACGCGTTGGTGGTGGAGTCCGGACGCCATCGCATCCTCATCGACGCCGGCTTCTCGAGCCGCGAGCTGACGCGCCGCCTGGCGCTCGTCGGCGTCGAGCCCGGAAGCCTCTCCGCCCTGGTGCTGACCCACGAGCACGTCGACCACTGCCGGTGCGCCGCACGCTTCGCCCGCCGGCACCGGCTGCCGGTCTTTGCCACCGCCGGCACTCTCCGGGAGATCGACTTCGACGGCGAGACGGCCCGGGAAGCGACCGTCCTGCGCTCCGGGGAGCCTTGCGAGATCGCCGGCTTCCATGTCGAGCCGTTCCTGCTGCCTCACGACGCCCGCGAGCCGATCGGCGCGGTGCTGGAGGACGGCGCCGGCCGGCGCCTCGGGCTGGTGGCGGACTGCGGCACCCACAGCCATCTCGCCTGGGCGCGGCTGCGCGAGCTGGACATCCTGGTGATGGAGACCAACCACGATCTCGACATGCTGCGCAACGGCCCCTATCCGTGGCCGCTCAAACAGCGGGTCGCCGGGCGCCATGGCCACCTGTCGAACCGCGAGGCCGCCGAAGGGCTGCCCGAGCTGCTCTGCGACCGGCTGCGCTGGGTGGTGCTGTATCACCTGTCGCGCACCAACAACCTGCCGGCCCTGGCGGCGGCGACGCTGGGCGAGGCGCTCGTCCGCGAGCGCTGCGGCGCCCGGCTGGAAGTGACCGAACAGTTCCAACCTTCTCCCTGGCTCGAAGTCAACGGAGGTGATCCGCTTTGATCGCACGAGTGACCGTCTATCCCCGGCGCGAGATCCTGGATCCGCAGGGCAAGGCGATCCGGGACGCCCTCGCCCGGGTCGGCTTCGCCGGCGTCGAGGACGTGCGCGCCGGCAAGAGCTTCGAGATCCGGCTCGGCCTCGAGGACCGCGATCTCGCCCTGCGCCAGCTGCGCGAGATGTGCCAGAAGCTGCTCGCCAACCTGGTCGTCGAGGACTACGCGGTGGAGATCCTCCATGCGGAGGGTGGAGAGCGGCCATGAAGTGCGGCGTCGTCGTCTTCCCCGGTAGCAACTGCGATCACGACGTCTATCACGTCTGGAAGCATGTGCTGCAACAAGACGCCACCTTCCTCTGGCATCAGGACGAGACCGTGAAGGACTGCGACCTGGTGGTGCTGCCGGGCGGCTTCGCCTACGGCGACTACCTGCGGGCCGGCGCCCTGGCGGCGCTGTCGCCGGTGATGACGGCCGTCAAGCGCCACGCGGCGGCGGGGGGCCTGGTGCTCGGCGTCTGTAACGGCTTCCAGGTGCTGCTCGAGGCCGGCCTGCTGCCCGGGGCGATGCGGCGCAACGCCAGCCAGCGCTTCGTCTGCGCCGACGTCTGGCTGCGCGTCGAGCGCGACGACCTGCCATTCACCCGCGGCCTGCGCGCCGGCCAGCTGCTGCGCGTGCCAGTCGCCCACGCGGAGGGCAACTACGAGGATTCGCCGCAGCGGCTGGACGCGCTGGAGGCGGCGGGGCTGGTGGCCTTCCGCTATGCCTCGCCGGCAGGCGAGCTCGATCCGGCCTGGAACCCCAACGGCGCCGCGCGCGCCATCGCCGGCATCTGCAACCCCGAGCGCAACGTGCTCGGGTTGATGCCGCACCCGGAGCGCTGCGCCGAGGAGATCCTGGGCTCGACCGACGGCCTGGCGATCTTCTCCGGCGCGCTCGAGACCCTGCGGCACCCGAAAGCTGCGGCTGCCACATCGGCGACATCGGCGCCAGAAGCCTCGGCGGCCGCCGAGGCGCCAGACATCGCGAGAGTGGAGGTCGGGTCCTGATGGCGAGCGTCGACCGAGCAGAGCCGCCGGTGACCGAGGAGGTCGCGCGGGCGCAGGGGCTGACCGCCGAGGAGCTCGCGCGTCTGCGCTCGATCCTCGGTCGCGACCCGAACTACACCGAGCTCGGCATCACCGCGGCGCTGTGGTCCGAGCACTGCTCCTACAAATCCTCCAAGGCGTACCTCAAGGAGTTCCCCACCAGCGGCCCGCACGTGGTGCAGGGACCGGGAGAGAACGCCGGCGTCGTCGACGTGGGCCACGGGTGGGTCGCCGTCTTCAAGATGGAGAGCCACAATCACCCCAGCTTCATCGAGCCCTACCAGGGCGCCGCCACCGGCGTCGGCGGCATCCTGCGCGACATCTTCACCATGGGGGCGCGGCCGATCGCCTGCCTGGACGCGCTGCGCTTCGGCGAGATCGATGCGCCGCGGATGCGCTTCCTGATCGACGGCGTGGTGCGCGGCATCGGCGGCTACGGCAACTGCGTCGGCGTGCCGACGGTCGGCGGCGAGACCGGCTTCCACCGCTGCTACAACGGCAATATCCTGGTCAACGCCTTCGCGCTCGGGATCGCCCGCCGCGACCACATCTTCAAGGCGCGCGCTAGCGGCACCGGCAATCCCATCCTCTACGCCGGCAGCCGCACCGGGCGCGACGGCATCCACGGCGCCACCATGGCGTCGGAGTCGTTCGACGCCGAGAGCGAGGCCAAGCGGCCGACCGTCCAGGTGGGCGACCCCTTCACCGAGAAAGTGCTGCTCGAGGCCTGCCTGGAGGCCATGCGCGGCGGTGCCATCGTCGCCATCCAGGACATGGGAGCTGCCGGTCTGACCAGCTCGACC
>DATDGZ010000177.1:0-7166 GCA_036521795.1 Thermoanaerobaculia bacterium
ACCTCGGGCGTCACCGTCAACCAGGTGACCAAGCGCGGCACCAACCAGATCAAGGCCAACGCCCGCTACCTGCGCACCGACGGCAATCTCCAATCCGCCCCAGGCACGGTGGTCCTACCGGACGGCTCGGTCGTTCCGGGCAACCAGATCAAGTCGGTTTCGGAGTACGGCGGCGACATCGGCGGCCCCCTCTGGCGGGACCATATCTGGGGGTGGGTCTCCTACGGCCGTAGCGACATCAACAACATCGTCGTCGGCGGCGAGCCGGACAACACCCAGCTCAAGGACTTCAACTCCAAGCTCAACTTCCAGGCCACCGACAAGGACTCGGGCGTCGTCCACTACTGGACGAACAACAAGCTCAAGGAGGGCCGCAACGCCGGACCGACGCGGGAGGCTCCCACCACCTGGAACCAGACCACCCCTTCCAAGATCTGGAAGCTCGAGGACACCTACCTGGCCAGCCAGAACCTCTACTTCACCAGTCTCTGGTCGAACAACGACGGCGGCTTCACGCTGACGCCGCAGGGCGGCCTCACGCCGTTCATCTACCTCGACCAGAACGGCGTCCTACAGGGCACCTTTCTCGACTTCCAGCAGAAGGCGATCATCCAGCAGGAGCGGCTGGACGGCAACGTTTTCTTCAATACCGGCGCCGCCAGCAACGAGCTGAAGTTCGGCGGCAGCTACCGTCACCAGGACAATCGCTCCGGGACCATCTGGCCGCACGGCTACGAGGTCATCAACTGCGCGAACGTCGGCTGCGGCGCCAACGATCCCAACCTCAACGAGATCGAGTTCTTCCGCAACCGCCTGGTGAACATCCGCGGCGAGTACGCCGCGGGGTGGGCGCAGGACACCTTGTCTTGGGGCAACTTGACGCTCAACGCCGGCGCCCGGCTCGACGACCAGCTGCTCAAGAACCGTGCCGCCTTCGGAGCCGGCACTCCCATCGCCCCGATGGGTCTGATCCCGGACGTCAGTTTCCCCGGCAACGATGACGGCGGGTTCGCCTGGCGCACCGTGGTGCCGAGGATCGGCCTGACCTATGCGCTCGGCAAGGAGCGCAAGACCCTGCTGCGCGGCACCTTCTCCCAGTACGCCGAGCAGCTGGGCCAGCTGCCGCTCGCCACGCGCGTCAACCCGATCGGTTACAGCTACGCCTACTTCTACTTCGACGATCTCAATCACGACCATCGGCTGGATCCGATCGACATCCCCACGCTCCAGTTCGTCAACACCACCAACATCGACCCCAACAACCCGGCCTCGCTCGCCACACCCAACGTCAACGACCCGCGCCTCAAGCCGGCCCGCACCAACGAGCTCACCGCGGGCATCGACCAGGGCTTCAGCCGCGACTACCTGGCCACTTTCACGCTGACCTACCGCCGCATCGACCAGATCCCGGAAGAGCGGCTGTTCATCACCGATCAGAGCGGCGCCACGCGCCTGGCCACGGTCAACGACTGGGTAGTGACCAGCTTAGCGCAGGGTGTGCTGCCCAACGGCCAGATGTCGGCGCAGGTCCCGGTCTACAACCTCAAGCCTGGGCTCACTCCCACCGGCGGCACCTTCTACACCAACGGCGACCGCACCCAGCGCTACCTCGGCGGCACGATCACCTTCACCAAGCGTCTCTCCAGCCAGTGGCTGGCCAACGCTCACTTCACGCTCAGCGACTGGACCTGGCACCTCGGGCCACAGTTCCGGCTGTACGCGGACCCGACGCAGCTGGTCTATGACAACTCGGACCTGAAGTTCGCCGCCCAAAACGGCGACTTCTTCGAGCAGTCCTCGGGCAGCGGCAACAAGGGTGACGTCCTCATCGGCTCCAAGTGGTCCTACCACGCCAATACGATGTACCAGGTCGCCTCGAGCAGGCCCTGGGGATTCGACGTCGTGGCGGCAGTCAGCGGCCGCCAGGGCTATCCGACCCCGCCCTACGCCAAGGTCAGCGGGCCTGTCGGCAACCGCTTCGTGCTGCTGGCCGACAGCGTGACGGAGTTCCGCAACCCCAACATCTTCGTGCTCGACGGCCGCATAGGCAAGGACTTCAAGTTCAACGACTTCGGCCTGACCATCGGCATCGACGGCTTCAACCTGCTGAACAACCACTCCATCTTGCAGCAACAGCGCAACACCGGAGTGACCAATCCAACTCTCCCTGCTCCCGTCGAAGAGGTGCTCTCGCCGCGGGTCTTCCGTGTCGGCGCCACCCTGCATTTCCGTTAGGTCCGTCATCTCTCGAGGCGTTCGACAGCGCGAGCCCGGGGCTTCCCCGGGCTCGTCGTGTCTTAGACTCGCCGGTCATGAGCTCTCCGACCGGCCGCCGCACCGCCGCACCGCCCGCCCTGCTGCTGGGCCTGGTAGGCCTGGCGGCCGTCGCGGCGGTGGCGGCGGCAGCAGCGGCCGGCCGATCGGCCGGGGCCGGTTCGCCGGCCGCGGCACCCCCGCTCGACCTGCTGCTCGTCACCCTCGACACGCTGCGCGCCGACGCTCCCGGGTTCGGCGGCCGGCGGCCGTCGCCGACGCCGCTGCTGGACCGGCTGGCGGCCGGCGGCCGGGTGTTCACCGCGGCGCACGCCCACAACGTGGTGACGCTGCCTTCGCACACCAACATCCTGACCGGCCTCTATCCCTTCCAGCACGGGGTGCGCGACAACGAGGGCTTCCGCGTGCCGGCCGGCGTGCCGACGCTGGCGACCGTGCTGCACGCCGCCGGCTATGCCACCGGCGCTTTCGTCGGCGCCTACCCGCTCGACTCCTGGTTCGGCCTGAACCGCGGCTTCGACGTCTACGACGATCACTATCCGAAGGGGAGCCGGCCCGACCAGTTCCTGTTCGCCGAGCGCAAGGGCGACAAGGTGGTGGCCCCGGCGCTCGCCTGGTGGCGGCAGCAGCGCGGCAGGCGCCGCTTCATGTGGGTCCACCTGTTCGATCCGCACGCCCCCTACGAACCCGCCGAGCCGTACGCCTCGCGCTTCCCCGCCAACCCCTACCTGGGCGAGGTGGCCGCCGCCGACGGCTACCTGGCGCCGCTGCTCGAGCCGTTCCTCGCCGGCGCCGAGACGCCGACGCTGATCGTGGTCACCGGCGATCATGGCGAATCGCTCGGCGAGCACGGTGAAGAGACGCACGGCCTCTACGCCTACGAGGCGACGCTGCACGTCCCGCTGCTCCTCTGGGGTCCGGGGGTGCGGCCCGGGAGGGATGGGCGGCCGGCGAGGCACGTCGACATCTTCCCGACTCTGCTCGAGGCCGCCGGCCTCACCGGCGCCAGGGCCCCGGCCGGGCCGCCGGGGATGGCGCGGCCGGGACGGTCGCTGCTGCCCCTGGCCGGAGCGACCGGCGGGGCGCCGGGCGCGTCGGCCGAGACCTCCTACTTCGAGGCGCTGTCGGCGACCTTCAACCGCGGCTGGGCGCCGCTGCGCGGCGTGCTGCGCCAGGGGCACAAGCTCATCGCACTGCCGCTGCCCGAGCTCTATGACCTGCCGCACGACCCCGGCGAGGTACACAACCTGGTGACCAGCGACCGACAGCTGGCACGCCTGCTGCTCGCCCGGCTGCCACGGCAGTCGGCGTGGCCGGCGCCAACGGCGGGTGCCTCCGGCGGCACTGCCAACGGCGCCTCCGGCAGCGCCCCCAAAGGCGCCTCCGGCGCCAGGCGCGAGCCGACCGCCGCCGAGTCCGCCAACCTGCGCAGCCTCGGTTACGCCGGCGGCTCGGCGCCGATCAAGGCGAGCTACGGCCCCGAGGACGATCCCAAGCGGCTGATCGGCATGGACCGCCAGATCCACCAGGTGATCGATCTCTACCAGCGCCGCCGCCCCGGCGAGGCGGCGGCCCTGGCAAGGCAGCTGGTGGCGGCGCGCCCGGCGATGCCGCTCGGTCACTCGCTGCTGGCGGAGGCGCTGCTGCAGAGTGGCCGCAAGGAGGAGGCGCTGGCGGCGATGCGCGAGGCCCAGCGGCGCGGCGCGGCCTCCGACGACCTGCTCTGCCAGCTGGGCCTCACCCTGGCCGAGCTCGGACGTGCCGAGGAGGGGATCGAGGTGTTGCGCCCGCTGGCCGGCCGCGGCGGCCCGCAGTTCCTGGAGGCGCTGGCGCAGGCGCTGTCGGATGCCGGCCGGCAGCAGGAGGCCGCCGACGCGCTGGGCCGGGCGCTGGCCATCGATCCCGACGATGCCGCGGCCTACGAGGAACAGGGGATGGTGGAGCTGCGCCGCGAGCGCTGGGCGGCCGCCCGCGCCAGCTGCGAGCGCGCCTTGAAGCTCAACGACCAGTTGCCGCGCGCCTGGAACGACCTCGGGGTGGCGCTCTACAAGCTGGGAGAGCCGGCCGCCGCGCTCGACGCCTGGCAGCGCGCCGTCGATCTCGACGGCAGCCTGCTCGACGCGCTCTGGAACCTGGGCACCAACGCCGCCGGCCAGGGACGCCAGGAGCAGGCGCGGCGGGCGCTGGCGCGCTTCCTCGAGCTGGCCCCCGCCAAGGATTACCAGGCCGACCGCGAGAAGGCGCGACGGTTGTTGCGCGCACTCCCGAGCCCGGTGACCCCCGGAGAGGGAGGCGGCTCCCCGCCGCCGGCGGCACGGCCAGCGGAACCTCCAGGGCCTCCGGGGTCCCCGAGCTCTCCTGGCGCTGCCGGGTCTCGTGGGCAGGCCGGTGCGGGTGCGACCGGCGCCCGGCACGCGGGAGAGCGATGAGCGCGCCCCGTGCCATCCGGCAGGCTGCCGCTCTGCTGCTCACGCTGCTGCTCGCCGCCGCCGCGGGCTGCGCGCGGCGGTCGGCCCGGGCCCCGAGCGCACCGGCGGGAACGCCGGTGGTGCTGATCTCGATCGACACCCTGCGCGCCGACCACCTCCCGGCGTACGGCTACCGCGGCGTCGCCACCCCGGCCATCGACGCCCTGCGGCGCGACGCCGTCCTCTTCGCGCGCGCCTACACCCACACGCCGCTGACCCTGCCCTCGCACACCGCACTGCTCACCGGGCTGCTGCCGGCGGTGACCGGGGTGCGCGACAACGTCGGCTACGCCCTGGACACGGCCCGCGTCGCCAGCGGGGACCTGCCGTACCTGCCCCTGATCCTGAAGCAGCACGGCTACGCGACCGGCGGGGCGGTGTCGGCCTACGTGCTGCAGGGCAGGACCGGCCTGGCGGCCGGCTTCGACTTCTACGAGGATTCGATCGAGTTCCGCACCGGCACCGGCCTGGGCGGCCTGCAACGCCCGGGGACCGAGACGCTGCGGCTGGTGCTGCCCTGGCTGCGCGCCGCCGCGGCGCCTCCGGAGCGGCCTTTCTTCCTCTTCTTCCACATCTACGAGCCGCACACTCCCTACGATCCGCCGGAGCCCTACGCTTCGCGCTATCCGCTCAAGTATGACGGCGAGATCGCCACCGCCGACGCCATCGTCGGCCAGCTGCTCGCGGAGCTCGAGCGTCTCGGCGCCTACGACCGGGCCATCGTGGTGCTGCTCTCGGACCACGGCGAGGGGCTCGGCGACCATGGCGAGGACGAGCACGGCGTGCTGCTCTACAACGAGGCGATCCACGTGCCGCTGCTGCTCAAGCTGCCGCACCGGCAGCTCGCCGGCCGCACCGCCGGCGCTCCCGCCGCCCTCACCGACGTCGCGCCGACGCTGCTCGGCCTGCTCGGGCTGCCGGTGCCGGCCAAGATGCGCGGCGCCTCGCTGCTCGGCGTCGACGACCGGCGGGAGGACCGGCGGGTCTACTCGGAGACCTTCTACCCGCGCCTGCACTTCGGCTGGAGCGACCTGGCCTCCCTGGTCGGCCGGCATTACCACTACATCGAGGGGCCGGACCCCGAGATCTACGACCTGGATCAGGACCCTCGCGAGACCCGCAACCTGCTGCGCGACCAGCGCCGCGTCTACGCCGACATGCGCCGCGAGCTCGCCGGCTACGACCGCCGGCTGGCGCCGCCGGCGGCGGTGGATGCGGAGACCCGGTCCGCCATGGCGGCGCTCGGGTACGTGGGCCACGCCAGCGCCGCCGGCGGCGCCGGCGCCGGGCCGCTGCCCGATCCCAAGCGCCATCTCGACGTCTTGAAGGACCTCAAGCAGGGCTTCGCGGCCATGGCGCACCACGACTACCGGCTGGCCGCCGCCACCTTCGAGCGCACGCTCGCCGGGAACCCGCAAATGGCCGACGCCTGGGAGTTCCTGGGGCGGGCGCGCGAGAAGCTCGGCGACTCGCGGGACGCGCTGGCCGCCTACGGCAAGGCGTTGCGGCTCGACCCCGGCTCGGCGCCGGTGGCGATGGCCGCCGCCTCTCTCTACTTCGACCTCGGCCAGCTCGACCAGGCGGAGGCCCATGCCCGGCTGGCGGCCGCCGGCAATCCTGTCTTCGCCCACGGCCTGCTGGCGCAGATCGCGATGCGCCGCGGCAAGCTCGACGATGCCGAGCGCGAGGCCCGCGCCGCGCTCGACAAGGGGCGGCGCATCCAGCCGATGATCACCCTGGCCGAGGTGCTGCATGCCCGCCACCGCTACGAGGAAGCGCTCGACGAGGTGCGGCAGGCGGAGCGGGCCTATGCCGAGCGCACCGCCCGGGACCCCGAGCTGATCCAGGGCCTCGAGCTGATCCGCGGCAAGATCCTCGCCGACCTGGGCGATGCCGCCGGCGCCGAGAAAGCCTTCCAGCAAGAGATCCAGCGCTTCCCCGACGACCTGCGCGCCTACCCCAATCTCGCCATCCTCTACGCCCTCACCGGCCGCCCCGCCGCCGCCCGCGACATGCTGCAACGCATGGTCACCGCGCACCCCTCGGCCGCCGCGTACACCGAGGCGGTCAAAGCCCTGCGGGTGATGTCGGACCCCACGGACGCCGCGGCAGTCCTAAGGTTCGCGCAACGCAAGTATCCAGGCGACCCGGCACTTGCCACGCTTGCGACGCCTCCTGGGAATTTCCCTCCGGCCGGGCCTCGGTAGGCGGGCCCCCCCTCTGGCCACATTTGCTCTCCGGCGACCGCCGGGTGGGGTCGAAGAACGGGTCGCCGAAGAGACAACCAGCCGTAGAGGGATGAAAGGAGGGGCTCGGCCGGGCGGATCTCCCCCCGGCCGACCTTTGGGCGAGGCGGCGCAGTCCGCCATCCCTCATCCACTCCTCACCCCAGCCTCGCCCAAAGGGAGGATCGGGGGGAGATCC
>DATDGZ010000178.1:0-5314 GCA_036521795.1 Thermoanaerobaculia bacterium
GCCTGCAGGTCCGCCTGGGCGCTGGCCGACAGCGCGGTGGTCACCGTCGACTGCTGGTTCAACAGCTGGGTGGCGAGCTGGGCGCGGAGGTTGTCGGCGTCGGCCTGCGCCGCCTTGAGCTGCGCGAAGGCCTCGGCGGCGTTCTGCTGCACCTCGGGGTTGCTCATCTCGATCAGCATCGAGTCCGGCGTCACCGTGACGCCGGGCAGGTTCGGGATGCGCTCGATACGACCCTCCACCTGCGCCGAGATGAAGCGCACCGCCGAATCGATCGGCACCAGCGTGCCGGAGCCGCGCACCTGGCGCAGCATCGAGCCGCGCTGGACGGTGTCGATCCAGACGGTCTGGCGCTCGACCGTGGGAGCGGCGGGTTTCAGGCGCGACAGGCCGAGGGTGATCAGCCCGATGGCCAGCACGCCACCGACGGCGATGAAGACATTGCGCCGGCGGCGCTTCTCGGCTTGTCCGGTGCGAGCGATGTCCATACCCATAGAGAACCCCTCTCACTACCTCCATTACGCAGCTCGTGTGCCACGGTTTCGAGGTGTTCGTATGTGTCTGCAAACACGGCGCTTGCAGCCGTCATTCCGGAGGAGACCGGTGCCGCTGCCTGTCCGTTTGCGGGCAGGGCCGTCCCAGGACCGGACAGGGAGCCGGCTGTCGGTCGTGTTGTCGGTCGTGTTCTGACGCCATGCTAGGGTGGGCCCATGAGCGCCGAAGAGCATCGGGCTGCCGCGCCCGCCGTGCTGGGCTTCGGGCTGATCACGGTCAGCGACTCGCGCGCCAAGGCGGACGACGTCAGCGGTCGCTTGCTGCGCGAGGGAGTGGTGGCGGCGGGGCACCGGGTGGTGGAGACGGCGCTGGTGGCCGACGACGTGGCGGCCATTCGGGCGGCCGTGGGGCGCCTGCTCGAGCAGCCGGGGCTGGACGTCGTGGTGGCGACCGGCGGCACCGGGTTCTCGCCCCGCGACCTGACGGTGGAAGCGGTGGCGCCGCTCTTCGATCGCCCGGTCGAGGGCTTCGGCGAGCTGTTCCGGATGCTCTCCTATCAGCAGGTCGGCGCGGCAGCGATGCTCAGCCGTGCCGCCGCCGGCCTGGTCCAGGACCGTGCCGTCTTCCTGCTCCCGGGCTCGCCGAAGGCGGTGACGCTGGCCCTGGAGGCGCTGATCCTCCCCGAGGCGGCGCACCTGCTCGCCCAGGCCCGGCGGTCGCGCTAGCCTCCCGCCCGCCGCGCGCCGTCCGCGCGCCGGATGCAGAATTCCGCCGCGCGCCGCAGCGTTATCGATGGTAGCGGGTCAGGACCTCCGGCCGAACAACAGGCGCCACAGGACGATCAGCACGATCGCGCCGAGAACGGCGATGACCAGGTTGCGCAGGTCCATGCCGCCGGCGAGGCCGCCGAAGCCGAGCAGCGTCGACAGCCAGCCGCCGACCAGGGCGCCGGCGATGCCAACCAGGACGGTGATGACGCAACCGCCGGGGTCGCGGCCCGGCACCAGCGCCTTGGCGACGAGTCCCGCGATCAACCCGAGGACGATCCAAGCCAGGAGTGACATCTTCCGCTGCCTCCTCTGAGTCGAGTCCCGCTGACCTACGACTCCCACGTGAGCGTGCAGCCGTGCAGCCGTGCAGCCGTGCGAGCGGCGTGCCAGATACAATCCGAGATCTATGGCCACTCCCGCCGGACCCGCCGCCGCCGCCCCCCCCGTCGAAGCTGCCGGCGCCGCCGTCCGGCCGGAGCCGGGCGCCGCCGCCTCCGCTGCCGCTGCCGAGCCTCGCGGACAGCGCCTCTTCCTGATCGACGGCTACTCCAACATCTTCCGGGCGTTCTACGCCATCCGCAACCTCTCCAACTCGCGAGGCGAGCCGACGAACGCCATCTACGGCTTCGTCACCATGCTGCGCAAGCTGCTGCGCGAAGAGCAGCCGGAGCTTATCGGCGTCGCCCTGGAGACAGGCAAGACCTTCCGTGCCGAACGCTTCGAGGCCTACAAGGCGAACCGTGCGCCGATGCCCGAGGACCTGGCGAGCCAGATGCCCTGGATCCGGCGCGTGCTCGAGGCCTTCCGCATCCCGATCCTGGAGCTGGCGGGCTACGAGGCCGACGACGTCCTGGGCACCCTCTCCTGCCGCGCCGCCGAGGCCGGCTATCACGTGGTCCTGGTCTCCGCTGACAAGGACCTGATGCAGCTGGTCGAGCCCCGCGTGTCGCTCTATCACACGGGGCGCTCGAAGCTCTACGGCCCGAGCGACGTGGCCGAGGACTTCGGCGTGCCGCCCGCGAAGGTCGCCGACGTGCTGGCGCTGATGGGCGACTCGATCGACAACATCCCGGGAGTGCCGGGGATCGGCGACAAGGGTGCGAAGGCGCTGATCCAGGAGTTCGGGTCGCTCGAGGAGCTGCTGGCCCGCGCCGGCGAGGTGGCGCGCAAGAGCTATCGCGAGGGCCTGCAGCAGCACGCCGATCAGGCGCGGCTGTCGAAGGAGCTGTCGACCATCCACACCAGCCTGCCCATTCCCTTCGACCCCGCGGCCCTGCGGCACGATCCACCGGACGCCGCGGCGCTGCGCCGCCTCTACGGAGAGCTCGAGTTCTTCTCGCTGGCCGAGGAGCTGGCGCCCGAGCCGGCCGCCCAGATCCTGCTCGGCGGCGGGGCCGGCGCCCATCCCGCCACTGCCGCCGGCAGCCTCGCCGCCGCCGCCGGCGCCGGTGCGGACGGCGCGCCGGGCGCCTCCGCCTCCATGGACGCCGGTTCCGGAGGAGGGCTGCCGGCGGCGCGGGAGGCTCTCTCGCCTGCCGACTGGGAGGCCGCGACGGCGGAGATCCTGCGGGAGGCGGCAGCGGCCCAGGAGGGCGAGGGAGGGGAGGCCGGCGAGCTGTTCGTGGCCGTGCTCGGCGAGGCGCCGCCGGTCGGCCTGGCGCTGGCGTCCGCCGGCGAAGCCGCTCCCGTGCTGCTCGCCGACTTCCGGCGCCCCGGCCTGCGCGAGGCGGCGGTGGCCACGCTCGGCCGCTGGATCGCCGCGCCCGGGGCGCGGCTCGCGGGCCACAACCTGAAGGAGGCCCTGCGCCTCTGTCCCGGCGGCGAGCTGTGCGGCGCCGAGCTGTTCGACGCCATGCTGGTGTCGTACCTGCTGAAGCCGTCGGTGCATGGCCACAGCCTCGACGAGCTGGCGCTCGAGCGCTTCAACGCCCGGCCGCTCTCGGCGAAAGAGGCGGGTTGGGACAAGGGGCAGGCGCCCGAGCCCGGCGACCCGCGGCTGCTGGCCTACGCCGCCGAGCGGGTCATGCTGGCGCGGCGCATGGCGGCCGGCATGCGCCAGGAGCTGGCGGCCGGCAACGCCGGGGCGTTGGCCCGCATCTACCGCGATCTCGAGATGCCGCTGCTGCCGGTGCTGCTCGGCATGGAAGAGGCGGGCATCCAGCTCGACGCCGAGTACCTGCGCGCCATGTCGGACGAGCTGGGGCAGGAGGTGCGACAGCTCGAGGAGGAGATCTGGCGCCAGGCCGGCGAGCGCTTCAACCTCAACTCGCCGCAGCAACTCGGGATCGTGCTCTTTGAACGCCTGGGCCTGCCGGCGCTCAAGCGCACCCAGAAGACCCGCAGCTACTCGACCGGCGCCGAGACGCTCGAAGGCCTGGCGGCCCGCGGCTACCCGATCGCCCAGCTGCTGCTGCGCTACCGCGAGCTGTCCAAGCTCAAGAGCACCTACGTCGACGCCCTGCCGGCGATGCTGGGGGAGGATGGGCGCCTCCACACCCGCTTCCACCAGGCGGTGGCGGCCACCGGGCGGCTGTCCTCGGCCAACCCCAACCTGCAGAACATCCCGGTGCGCACCGAGCTCGGCCAGCGCATCCGGCGCGCCTTCGTCGCCCGCCCCGGGCGGTCGCTGCTGGTCGCCGACTATAGCCAGATCGAGCTGCGCATCCTGGCGCACATCGCCGCGGAGCCGGAGCTGATCCGCGCCTTCGCGGCCGGCGAGGACATCCACCGCGCCACCGCCGGCACCGTTTTCGGCGTCGCGCCGGAGCTGGTCAACGCCGATCAGCGCCGCGCCGCCAAGACGATCAACTTCGGCATCCTCTACGGCATGAGCGCCTTCGGCCTGTCGCAGAACCTCGGCATCTCGAAGGGCGACGCCGAGCGCTTCATCGCCGCCTACCTGGACCGCTACCAGGGAGTGCGCCGCTACGTCGAGGAGACCCTGCAGAGCGCCGAGCGGGAAGGCAAGGTGGAGACGCTCTACGGGCGCGTCCGCTGGCTGCCCGACATCCGCAGCAAGAACCACAACCTGCGCGAGAATGCCCGCCGCATGGCGATCAACGCCCGCATCCAGGGCACCGCGGCCGACCTGCTCAAGCAGGCCATGATCGCCGTCGATTGCCGCCTGCGCCGCGAGCATCCCGGCGCCCGCCTGCTGCTGACGGTGCACGACGAGCTGCTGTTCGAGGTGCCGGAAGCCGAGGTGGAGCCGATCGGGAGGCTGGTGCGCCAGGAGATGGAAGGAGTCGCCCAGCTGGCGGCCCCGCTGGTCGTGGACGTCGGCTCCGGCAAGAGCTGGTACGACGCCAAGACCTGAGCCGCCCGCCGCCGGCCGAAGACCGGTCCGGCGCTCGGCCTTTATCCTCGGCTCCATCGCTCACGGGAGGCCCTGTCATGCGGGTAACGCTGCGATCTAGGAAATCCACGGCAACCTCCCCGCCTTGGCGGCCGTGTTGGAGGATGCCCGTCGCGCGGGAGCCGATCGTGTCGTGGTCGGGGGACCTGGGATAGCATCAACTGCGGAGGTCCTTGCCATGCGATGGGTGAGCGCTTTCCTTGCCGGATTCCTCTCGACGCTGATCTTCCACCAGGGAGTGCTGGCGGTCCTGCACCTGGCCGGAGCCTCCCCTCGCCCGGCTTACGTAATGACTCCAACGCCGCCGCTGGGCGTTCCCCAGGTCCTGTCCCTGGCGTTCTGGGGTGGCGTGTGGGGCATCGCCCTGTGGCTTGCCCTCCGCTCCATGGAGGGCTCGTCGCTCTACTGGGTCTCGGCGCTCGTCTTCGGCGCGCTCCTCCCTAGCATCGTCGCCCTCTTCGTGGTCCTCCCCCTCAAGGGGCAGCCGGCCGCCGGTGGCTGGAACCCCTCGTTGATCGTGGGAGCCCTGCTGCTGAACGGCGCCTGGGGCATCGGCACGGCCCTGTTCCTTCGCGTGTTCGGCCGCTTCGTGCACTCCGGCGCCGGGTCGTAAGCGCGATCTGCCGCGGGTGCCCTGCACCTCCGGCAATCGCGCGCTGAACCTCGAGGCGATCGCGGATCTCGACCTGCGAGTGCC
>DATDGZ010000179.1:0-14027 GCA_036521795.1 Thermoanaerobaculia bacterium
ACGCGCCGGATGCCGGGACCGCTGAGGGCCGCGCCGCGCTCGCCCAGGGTCACGACCACCACCTCCGGCCCCAGCGCGCGCAGCCGGTCCGCCGCCCGCAACGCCTCCTCGGGAGCACGGATGGACACGCCGGTGAGCGCCTCGGCTTCCATCTCGTTGGGGATCAGGACGTCGGCGCCGGCCGCCAGCCGCGCCGCCGCGTCGACGGCGGGCGCCGGGTTCAGGAAGACCGGCACTCCTGCTTGCCGGGCCACTGCCATGGCGGCGGCGACCGCTGCGGCCGGGACCTCGAGCTGCACCAGCAGAGCCGCGGCCCGCGCGATCCTCGCCGCCGCCGCCGCCACCGCCGCCTCCGGCAGCCGCATCGAGGCGGAGGGGGCCGCGACGATGGCGTTGCCGCCACCCGGGAGCATCATCGGGAAGGCCATCCCCGTCGGCGCCGACCGGTCGCGATGGACGAACCCGGTCTCGATCCCTTCTTGCCGGAAGAGCTCCAGGAAAGCCTCGCCGAAGTCGTCGCAGCCGACGCAGCCCACGATCGCCACCTCGCCACCCAGGCGCCGCAACGCCGTCGCCTGGTTCGCCCCCTTGCCGCCGAGGCTGCGGGTCACGCTGTCCGCCAGCACCGTTTCGCCGCGCCCGGGCAGGCGCGCCACGCTGACGCAGAAGTCCACGATGCAGCTGCCGACGACGACGAAGGATGGCGGGCGGGTGCTGCCGCTGGTGGTGGCGTTCGCGTTGGCGCTCATCTCGGCTCCGCGCCGCCGGCTGGATCGAGATCGTCGGCGGCCTGCTGATCGCGCTCGGCCTGTTCACGGCGATCGCGGCGTTCGTCTCGAGCGGCGAGATGGCGGTCGCCTATTTCATGGCGCACGCGCCGCATGGGGCCCTGCCGATCGTCAACCACGGCGAGCTGGCGGTGCTCTATTGCTTCCTGTTCCTTTACATTGCCGCCCGCGGCACCGGCCCCTACGGCCTCGATGCCATGCTCGCCAAGCAAGGTCGCCGCCGCTAGCGACGGTTACCCGCCTTTCCCATCCCGCTTGCCCTCGGCGGCGCCGCGCAGGAAATCGCGGCGCCGCGTGTTTCCTGCCAAGAAGGCGGGCCGCTCCGGCTCGCCGGGACACGCAACCGAACCGATGGATCAGCAAGACCGAGCCGAACATCGGCAAGAAAGGGAAAGTGTATGAAGCGCAACGTCGCCAAGCTGCTCATGGTCCTCAGCCTCGTGATACTGCCGCTCACTCTCGCCGCGCCCAGCGCCCGCGCCGGCGAGGAGCGCCGCGAGCATCCGCGCATCTCGCGCGCCATCACCGCGCTGCAAGGGGCCGTCGCCGACTTGCAGGCTGCGCCGCACGACTTCGGCGGCCACCGCGCCGAGGCGGTGGAAGCCTGCCAGGCCGCGATTACTCAGCTCAACCGCGCGCTGCAATATCGCGCCGCCAACGAGCGTCCCGGCCGCTGAGGCGGTGCCGCTGCATCCTTCATGAAGAACCCGGCGGGTCGCGAGATTCTCAGGCCCGCCGGCAGTCCTCCGATCGCCGGCAGTGACCCGTGATCAAGCCTCGTACAGCACGGCGCGCGCCGAGCGCCGGTGCGCCACGATCAGCGCGATGGTGAGCAGGATCGCGGTGATCGCGAACACCGACAGGGCAAGCTCTCCCGAGTCCATCGCGATCGCCCGCGAAGGCGCCGATTGGTCGCCCGGAGTGATGATCGCCGCCGCCATGCCGGTGTAGTGCATGCCGCAGACCGCCGCGCCCATGACGAAGGCGCTGCCGAACATCTGCCAGTTGCCGCGCAGGTTGAAAGCCAGCCAGAGCGCCGCGATCGACGCCACGACCGCGATGACGAGCGACAACCCGAACAGCAAGGGCCGGTACGAGATCGTGGCGGGCATCACCATCGCGGCCATGCCGGTGTAATGCATGGCCGCCACTCCCAGGCCCGTGAAGGTGCCACCGGCAACCAGCCTGACCGCGCTCCCCTCGCCGCGCCCGACGACGTACAGACCAATGCCCGTGACCACGATCGCCACCGCGAGCGAAGCAAGGGTCAGCCCGGTGTCGTAGCTGACCGGCATCGCCATCTTGTAGGACAGCATGGCGATGAAATGCATGGACCAGATCGCCCCTCCGCCCATGGCAACGGCGGCGCCGAGCAGCCATCCCCAGAGCGCCCGGCCCCGTGCCGTGGGGATGGCGACCGCGAGTTGTAAGGCGGTGTACGCTCCGAAGACGGAGATGGCGTAGGACAGGATGACCAGCGGGAGGTCGTAGCTTGCGGCTGCCGGGTTCATGGGCATTCATCTCCTATTGCCTTGAAGGACCTTCCAACCATTCCTTACCCGCGGGCTGGCAGGCACGAAAAGCTGCACTCCGCGTGGCCGGAGGCCTTGCATTGCACTTCCCTGACACGCAGGCCCGGCGTGCCTGGATGGGCATCCAGGAAGCCTTGCAGGAAGCCGCCGAGGAAGTCGCAGCAGGGCTCCGCGGCGCGGAGATTGATACAGAAGGGACAGTTCGCCACGCGCACCGTCGTATCCTGGGCCTCGGCCCTGGCGAAGGGGCGCAGCGCCGGCACCACCATGCGCCGCAGCGCGAGGTCCAACTTCAGCGGGCTGCCCAGCGAGAAGCTTCGCTTGTACTCGCGCCTGCCCAGCCTCTGGCCCAGGCGGAACGACGCCTCCCGGCGGCCGGCGCCATCGAGAGAAGCGGCGAACCGCTGCACCGGATCGACGATCTGGGGAAAGGCGTCGACGATCTCCGCCAGGGCGGCCTGCAGGCGCACCTCGAGATCCGCGGCGCCTACCGGCCTGCCTACGGCCGCGGCGGTCGGAGCAGCCGGCCAGGAGGGATTCCCGACCTTGAGGACGCCATCCAGCGCTTCGAGGCCCGCCCTCATCCGCTCGGCGGCCGCCTCCGACCCGTCGAGCGTCAGCGTCAGATCCCAGAATTCAGGATCACGCAACATTGCGATCGATTGATCGAGCAAATTACAGTCAGCTCGAAAGACCTCGGTGGCGATCTGCGCCAGCATGCCGGATCTTTTCCTCGCCACGAGGGAAATCATGAATTTCATGGGCCCGTCGCCCTCTCGCAAGCGGGTTCGCGCGGCCTCTCCTAGCGCAACGCAGTAGCGGATGTCGTTACGAATGACCGGATTGTATCACGGCCACGGTGGCGCGGCCGCCGAGCGATCGCCTGGAACCGGAATCGCCGGCTGCCCGGGGTCGAGAGCGCCGCCAGGAGCTCAGCGGGCCGCCACGCCGCCGAGCGGCGCGGCCCCGGAGAGCGGCAGAGCGCGGGAGGCGGCGCGCAGCCAGGAGGCGCCGCGCTTGACCCACACCTGCGTGAAGCGCTGTGTCTCCGCTCGCTCGGGAGTGGTGATGACGTCCGCGCCGGTCACGACCGCGAAGCGGCCATGGACGCGAACCGCCAGGTCTGCGCTGGTGATCGCGACGTTGCGCGGCCTGCCGGCAGCCGCCAACCAGTCGGCGCGGCGCTGCACCCGCCCGAGAGCGTCGGCATGCACGAATCTCGCGGCCAGCAGCCGGTCGAGCGTCGCCACGTCGCTGCGCGCCCAGGCCTCGTCGCACAGGCGCACCGCGCTCTCGACCTCCTCCGCGGCCGTCCGCGGCATGGGCCCAGTACCCAATCCGGCAAGGACGATGCTTGCCGTAGCCAAGATCGTGACGAGCAGGCGGTGAGACACGGGGCAATCAGCAACCGGAGGTTCTGACGCATGTTAGGCCGGCCCGGGGCGCCGGGTCAAGTCCAAGGTGGACCTTCAGCGCTATAATAAGGAAGATCTCCACAGGCGACCGGGCGGCTGACCGCCTCGCTGCAGGGAGCGTCCCTCGACGAGGCCCGCGGCAGCCCGTCTCCACCCTGTCCCGCGGTTCGCCTATCGCGGTCCGGTCGGTCGCTTGCGCCAGCGGGAGGCGCGGATGAACCTGCAGCGAAGCCCTTTCCTTGTCGGCCTGGCGGCCGTGGCGATCCTCGTCCTGCGCGGCCCGGCCCAGCCCCTGCCCGGGCCGCCGGCGGCAAGCCAAGCCGCGAACCCGGTGCTGGCAGCCCTCACGCAGGCCGGCGCCTCCGGCGCCGAGACCGGGAAGCCCGGCCAGCCGGCTGCCCTGGCCATCTCGAGGGCGGCGGCGGCCAGGCGGACGTATGCCCGCCTCTACCGGGAGCTGCTGGGAATCGAGACGCCGCAGCCGCCGCCGGCTGCCGCGACCAAGGTCCATGGCACGCTGGCGGGGCAGTCCCTGAACCTCGAGATCTCTAACCCACCCAGCCCGGACTCCATCAGCGACGCCGATCTGGACGAGATCGCACGGATCGCCAGGAAGAGTTGCTATCGCCTGGAATTCATGATCGCGCTGGCCTCCGACCCCATCGAGTCCGGCCTGGCGTCGGACTTCGACCTGACCATGAGCGCCCTGCAGATCGGCCTGGCCGACGCCGGCTACCGGCTCGACGGCCAATGGCTGCCCTGGGTCGATGCCGACGCCGCCGACAAGAAAACCTACCGGGACGCGGCTGGCATCATGCTGTTCCGCCGCCAGTCCCCATCCGCCTCCGATCACCATCTGCTGGCCGTCTTCGTGGTTGGAGAAACGTTCAAGGTCGGCATCCACAAGACCGCCTTCGAGAACGCCGTGCAATTCATCCTGGCGCTGCACGGGCGGGACAAGAAGCTGGCCCCTTCCTCCGCGCCTGACTGCGTCGCGTCCCGCCCTGCTTCGCCGGAGCGTGAGGCGGAGATCCCGATCCTGGGCCCGTCCTCCTCGGGCTCGGCCACCTCGTTGCGCGTCGCCCTTGCCCACGCCCCGAAGGGCTGGTTTCGCATCGTCTCGGGCTCGGCGTCGGCACCCGGACTGAAGGAGCAGCTGGAGGCACGCCTGGGAGACACCGGTGTGAGGGTGTGGTTCAGCCGGACCGTGGTGCCTGATGACGAGCTGGCGAGAAAGGGCCTGGGCTTCTTGCAGGGCCGGTTGGGCTGGGACCTCGACAAAGCCGCCCTGCTCGTCGAGAGAGATACCGCCTACGGCAGCTACTTCTCCGGCCTCGCCACGAACCGGCGTGCAAACCCCCTGCTGGCGAGGCTCACCAGGCTGACCTTTCCCAGCGGCCTCTACGCTCTCCGCAACGCCTGGGAAGCGAGCGCTGCGTCGGCGCCGCCGGCGCAAGCCATCGCCAGCAATCCGCAAGCCTTCGCCACCCCCAAGACCGCTCTCGACGTGAGCCTGGCGGACCAGCGCACACCGGTGGACGTCGTGCCGGAGCTGAGCCCGCTCACCGCCCGGATCTACGACATGGCGCTGGCCGACCTGCTGCGTGAGATCTCTCGCGAAGGCTATTCCTACATCGGGATTTTGGCGACCGACGTCAAGGACCAGCTCTTCCTTGCTGAGCAGATCCGGCGCTGGGCGCCGAGCGTCATCCTGTTCGTCGTCGACAACAACCTGCTCTACGTTCACCCGCAATACAACACGGCGACGTTCGGCATGTTGACCATCTCCAGCTTTCCACTGGTGACCGAAGGCCGCCTGCCCGTGGCGTCGCCGTCGAACCCCGATCCCAGGGTCCGCCGCCAGTTCGCCAGCGAGCGACAGGAGGGCACCTACCTCGCCGTGCGTACCATCTTGGGACAGGCGCCCGCCTCCCGGCCAGCCGTCTGGATCAGCGCCAGCGGCAATTACGCCATGTGGCCGCTCGCCACCATCCCTGCTCGCCTGACGGAAGACGAATCGCCGCCGCAGGGTCATTCCGGGGACGTCAAATCTCTGGGACCTCAGCCACCGGCACCGGTGGCGCCCGACAAGCCGGCGAACGCAGTGAAGGGCGGCGGGGCCTCACTTGACCAGCATCGCCCCATGGCGCGGCCCCGCGAAGGAATGGACCTGGCCCTGGTGTTCCTGGCGTTCGTCGCGTGCATGGTGAGCGTCCTCCTGCAACGGGAGACCCGTGATTGGGCGGCGACGCAACCGCGGACTCTCGTCCTGTTGAGCTGTGCGACAGCGCTGCTCGTCCTGGCCGGAGCCTTCCTGGTAGGTTTGTGGTTCGTGAAGCTGCTGCCGGATCTCTCGCCCCAGAACCGCTGGGACCTGAGTGCCTGCCTGCCGCTCGCGCTGCTGGCGTCAGGGTACGTCTATCTTGCCTGGGCTCTCCTGGCGACGCGATATCCGTACCCCCTCGAGAACCCGCTGGAGCGCGTCCGAGTGGTCTCGATCTGGTTGAGACGCCCAGACGGCACCCGGACCAGGCGGGAACCTGGCCTGGTGGTCGCCATCTGGTTCGTCGTGTTGGTCCTGCCGTTTGCATTGACCTGGACGGTATTCTGGCTATGGCAGGTGGGCGGCCCCGGCTTCGCCGGGTTGCGGGACGCTGCCGGCCTCTTCTACCTGCGGGCGAGGGTGTTTTCGGGCGGGATCTCTCCCGTGATCCCGCTGGCATGGCTCGCGGCCGCCTGCTTCTTCTGGCTGGTCGTCGAGCTCCAGCGCCAATGGGTGCGCCGCAGACATGATCCATCTTCACCTGACTCATCTTCAGGTGCCCCATCTCTCGAGCTTAAAGCCGAGCCGGAGGCGACGTGGCCCTTGCGCCACTACTCCGACCCGGCCTTCAAGAGCTGCCAGGTGGGATCGGAAAGGATCGGCTCGTGGCTGCGGCCGACCCTGCCGCCCGGCCGTGGGAAATGGCTGGCGATCCTGGCCATCGTCGGCCCACCGATCACTTTCCTGTGGCCCAGAATCCAACCCATCGGCGAGACCCGGGCCTACGGGCTCGTCTTCCTCGTCCTCGCCGCGGGTCTGTCCACCCTCAGCACGATGACGATGCTGCGCTTCTTGAGGGTCTGGGCACACCTGCGCGCCATGTTGCACCGCATCGAGCGGACCGACCTGCTGCCGGCGCTGAAAGCGGTCGCCGCCGAGATCGGTTGGCAGCCCACACACTTCAGCTGGTACGAGCCTTCGTTCACCGCCGTGAAGTCATCGGCCGAGCGGCTGCAGCGGATGATCGATTGGCGGCTGATCGATCAGGAGCAAATCGTCGATCCTGGCGACCGACACCGACAGTTGCCCGACCTGCTCGAAGCCATCTTTACTGCGGCGTGCGCGCAGCGCTTCGCCGAAGAGGTAAGCCTCAGGGACGCGCTCAACGCCCGCTGCGATCGGGCCTGCAAGCTACTGGCCGACCAGAGCGGGCGCCAGAGCGTCAAGGAGTTCTATGCCGTTCGCCTGATCGCCTACCTGCGCCACGTCTTCCACCAGCTGCGCTACTCGGTCCTCGGAGCGATGGGCTGCGGCCTCGCCCTGATCGTCGGCACGTCCACCTACGCCTTTCAACCCAAGGAGTTCGCCACCTTGGTCCTCTGGGGGACGCTGGCGGTGGCGAGCGCCGCACTGCTGATGGTCTTCCTGCAGATGGAGCGGGATACGACCCTGAGCGCCATCGGCCGCACCGATGCGGGCAAGGTCACCTATGACTGGCACTTCCTGTCGAAGCTCTTGATCTACAGCGTACCGGTGGTCGGGTTGATCCTCAGCCAGTTTCCGTCGGCGGGGCGCCTGTTCAACAGCTTGATCGATCCGCTGCTACGGGTGGTGGGCACCGGCTGAGCACCCCTCAGCACTCGATGACGTTGATCGCCAGACCCCCGCGCGAGGTCTCCTTGTACTTGGTCTTCATGTCGGCGCCGGTCTCGCGCATGGTCTTGATGACGCGGTCGAGCGACACCTTGTGCGAGCCGTCGCCGCGCAGGGCGATGCGGGCGGCGTTGATCGCCTTGACGGAGCCCATGGCGTTGCGCTCGATGCAGGGGATCTGCACCAGGCCGCCCACCGGATCGCAGGTGAGGCCGAGATTGTGCTCCATGCCGATCTCGGCGGCGTTCTCGACCTGCGCCGGCGTGCCGCCGAGCGCCTCCACCAGGCCGCCCGCCGCCATCGAGCAGGCGACGCCCACCTCGCCCTGGCAGCCCACCTCGGCGCCGGAGATGGACGCGTGCTCCTTGTAGAGAATGCCGATGGCGCCGGCGGTCAGCAGGAAGCGCACCACGCCGTCGTCGTCGGCGCCCGGGGTGAAGCGGCGGTAGTAGTGGAGGACGGCCGGCACGATACCGGCGGCGCCGTTGGTGGGCGCCGTGACCACCCGGCCGCCGGCCGCGTTCTCCTCGTTCACCGCCAGGGCATAGAGATTCACCCAGTCGAGCACGCTGAGCGGGTCCTTGAGCGCCTCCTCGGGCCTGCCGGTCAGCTCGGCGTACAGGCGCGGCGCCCGCCGCGACACCTTGAGGACGCCCGGCAGCACGCCGCTCTCGCGGCAGCCGCGCTCGACGCAGCGCTGCATGGCGTCCCAGATCCGCATCAGGCCGGCCCGCACCTCGCCCTCGGTGCGCCAGCAGCCCTCGTTGGCGAGCATCAGCTCCCAGATCGCCATCCCCTCCTCGCGGCAGAGGCGGAGCAGCTCGGCGCCGCTCGCCAACGGGTACGGCAGCGGCGTCTGGTCGTGCACCAGGCGGTCGTGGCTGGCGTCCTCCTCGTTGACCACGAAGCCGCCGCCCACCGAGTAGTAGGTGCGGTGGTCGAGCGTCCCGCCGGCGGCATCCAGGGCGGTGAACTGCATGCCGTTGGAGTGCAGCGGCAGCAGCAGCTTGCGGTTCCAGACCAGGTCCTCCTTCTCGGCGAAGGGGACCTCGCGCAGCCCGAGCAGGCGCAGCCGCCCCTCGGCGCGGATCTCCGCCACGCGCCGCGGCATCCACGCCGGATCGACCTCCTCGGGCGTCTCGCCCTCGAGGCCGAGGATGACCGCGCGGTCGGTGCCATGGCCCTTGCCGGTCATCGCCAGCGAGCCGAACAGCTCGATCCGCAGCCGCGCCAGCTGCGACAGCAGCGCCTCGCGCTCCAGCCGCTGGGCGAAGCGGCGCGCGGCGCGCATCGGGCCCACGGTGTGCGAGCTCGACGGGCCGATGCCGATGGTGAACAGGTCGAAGATGCTGATGGCCATGGATGACGCCTCCCCGCGCCGCCGGTGGGGCGACCCCGCATTCTACGCCTCCATCGGAATCCCCTCCTGCTGCCGCCTGTTATCGCCCCCAGGCGGCGGCAGGCCCCGGGGCAGCGCTGTATACTCGTCGAGCCGCAGATCCGGCCGCCGACCCCATCCCCGCCCCACGAGGAGACCCGTCCCGCGATGTCCACACCGGCACCTCCGCATGAAGAGCACCACGAAGCGCAGCGTGAGCATCGCCATCAGAGCCCCTACCATCGCGTGATCATCCTCGGCTCGGGCCCGGCCGGCCTCACCGCCGCGCTCTACACGGCGCGCGCCGACCTGGCGCCGCTGGTGCTCGAGGGCAACCAACCCGGCGGCCAGCTGACCATCACCACCGACGTCGAGAACTTCCCCGGCTTCCCGCAGGGCATCCTCGGCCCGGAGCTGGTCGACGCCATGCGCGAGCAGGCCCGCCGCTTCGGCGCCCAGGTCAAGTTCGAGGCCGCGACCGCGGTCGATCTGCGCCAGCGGCCCTTCAGCATCAAGACCGACGAGGCGGCCTACCGCACCGACGCGCTGATCATCGCCACCGGCGCCTCGGCCAAGCTCGCCGGCCTGCCCGCCGAGCGTGAGCTGATGGGGTACGGCATCTCGGCCTGCGCCACCTGTGACGGCTTCTTCTTCCGTGATAAAGAGGTCGTCGTCATCGGCGGCGGCGACTCGGCCATGGAGGAGGCGCTCTACCTCACCAAGTTCGCCAGCAAGGTCACCGTCGTCCACCGCCGCCACGAGCTGCGCGCCTCGAAGATCATGCAGGACCGTGCCTACGCCAGCCCCAAGATCGCCTGGATCTGGAACACCGTGGTCACCGACATCACCGGCAGCCGCGAGGGCGGCGTCACCGCGGTCCAGCTGCACAACAAGCAGACCGGCCTCGACAGCGAATATCCCACCCAGGGGGTCTTCTACGCCATCGGCCACCAGCCGAGCACCGCGCTGTTCGCCGGGCAGGTCGAGATGAACGACGTCGGCTACATCAAGGTCCACGAACCGACCAGCAGGACCAGCGTGGCGGGCGTCTTCGCCTCCGGCGACGCCATGGACCCCTTCTATCGCCAGGCGATCACCGCCGCCGGCACCGGCTGCCGGGCGGCCCTGGACGCCGAGCGCTGGCTCGAGGAGCTTCACGACTGATGCCCAAAGTCTCGCGAATCAAGACCCTCGGCGCGCTCAAGGCGAGCGGCTACCAGCCCCGCTCGGTCAAGCAGGAGCTGCGCGACAACCTGCGCGAGCGGCTGGGGTGCGGCGGACCGCTGTTCCCCGGCATCCTCGGCTACGACCGCACGGTCATCCCGGCGGTGGTCAATGCCCTGCTCGCCGGCCACGACTTCATCCTGCTCGGGCTGCGCGGCCAGGCCAAGACCCGCATCCTGCGCTCGCTCACCACCCTGCTCGACCCCGAGGTGCCCGTGCTCGCCGGGTCGGAGCTCAACGACGACCCGCTGGCACCCATCTCCGTGCCCGGCCAGCGGCTGGTCGCCGCCGCCGGCGACGACGCGCCGATCGAGTGGCTGGGGCGCGACGAGCGCTACAACGAGAAGCTGGCGACCCCCGACGTCTCGATCGCCGACCTGCTCGGCGACATCGATCCGATCAAGGCGGCCACCCGCAAGCTCACCTTCGCCGACCCCGAGGTCATCCACTTCGGCATCGTGCCGCGCACCAACCGCGGCATCTTCGCGATCAACGAGCTCCCCGACCTCTCGCCGCGCATCCAGGTGGGCCTGTTCAACATCCTCGAGGAGCGCGACCTGCAGATCCGCGGCTTCCCGGTGCGCATCCCCCTCGACCTGCTGATGGTGTTCTCCGCCAACCCCGAGGACTACACGAACCGCGGCAGCATCATCACGCCGCTCAAGGACCGCATCTCGTCGCAGATCCTCACCCACTACCCGCCCGACACGGCGGTCGCCGCGGACATCACCCGCCAGGAGGCCTGGACCGAGCGCGACGTCCCGAACGTCGTCATCCCCGAGGAGTTCCGGCTGCTGGTCGAAGACATCAGCTTCGCGGCCCGCGAGAGCGACCTCGTCGACCAGTCCTCGGGGGTGAGCGCCCGCGTCGCCATCTCGGCGCTCGAGCTGCTCGCCTCCAATCTCGAGCGCCGCGCGCTCGGCAGGCGGCCGGAGGCCGCGAAGACCCCCCTGGTCGCGACCGTCACGACCGCCGCGGCGGCGGACGGCCGCGTCTACCCTCGCCTCTGCGACCTGCAGATGCTGCTGCCGGCGATCACCGGCAAGGTCGAGATGGTCTACGAGGGTGAGCAGCAGGGAGCCGAGGTGGTGGCCCGGCGCCTCATCGGCCAGGCGGTCAAGAAGGCATTCGACAGCCGTTTCCCCGAGGTCGGCAAGGAGCTCGGCAGCGGCGGCGAGGACGACAAGGGGCCCTACGCGCCGATCGTCCGCTGGTTCGCCGAGGGCAACTCCGTCACTCTCTCGGACGAGCAGTCGTTCGAGGACTACGAGGCCGAGATGCGCCGCGTGCCCGGGCTCGCCGAGATCGTCGCCCGCCACGGCGGCCGCACCCGCGAGGAGCGGGCGCTGGCCGGCGAGATGGTGCTCGAGGGCCTGCACCAGCACCTGAAGCTGGCGCGCAACGACCTCGACAGCCAGGTGAGCTACAAGGAGATGGTCAAGTTCCAGCTGCTCAAGCCGCGCGGCGGCAGCGGCAGCGGCCGGCGCGGCAGCGGCCGGGGCGACGTGAATTGAGCGGGCCATGCGCCACCAGTATCTCTACCTCGACCCTGAGCTGATCCGCCAGCTCCTCGCCGGCCTCGACCTGCTGCGGCTGTTCAACCAGCTGGTGCTGGCCTCGGGCGGCGACGTCGAGGAGGCGATGGACTGGATGCGCTACCTGCAGCGCCAGGGCTACCTGCCGGAGGAGCTCGACCTCGACCAGTTCTTCGCCTCGCTCGAGGAGCAGAACCTGGTGGGCCGCGACGCCGAGGGGGCGATGCAGCTCACCAGCGGCGGCGAGCGCCGCATCCGCCGCAGCGCCTTCGAGGAGATCTTCGCCGGCCTCGACCGCGCCGGCCCCGGCTATCACCCGGTGCACCAGGCCGGCGAGGGCATCGAGCGGCTGCCCGAGACCCGCCCCTATGCCTTCGGCGACGACCTCAACCTGATCGATTCGCCGCGCTCGCTCGAGAACGCGCTGCGCCGCACCAAGGGGGACCTGACGCTCGCCGAGGAGGACATCGAGATCTTCGAGACCGAGCACCTGACGGCCTGCGCCACGGTGGTGGCGATCGACATCAGCCACTCGATGATCCTCTACGGCGAGGACCGCATCACGCCGGCCAAGACGGTGGCCCTGGCGCTGACCGAGTTGATCACCACCCGGTACCCGAAGGACCACCTCGCGGTCATCCTCTTCGGCGATCGCGCGCAGGAGGTGGCGCTGGGCGAGATCCCCTACATCCAGGCCGGCCCGTACCACACCAACACCCGCGACGCCCTGCAGCTCGCGCGCAGCCTGCTGGCGCGCCGCAAGCAGCCGAACAAGCAGATCTTCCTGATCACCGACGGCAAGCCCTCGGCGATCACCGAGAACGGCCGCATCTACAAGAACCCGTTCGGCCTCGACATGCGCATCGTCAACCTGACGCTCGAGGAGGCCGACCTCTGCCGCCGGCAGAAGGTGGTGGTGACGACGTTCATGCTGGCGACCGACCCGATGCTCACCCAGTTCGTCGAGAAGCTCACCCAGATCAACCGCGGCCGCGCCTACTTCGCCTCGCCCTACAACCTCGGCGAGTTCATTCTCGCCGACTACATCCGCAACCGCCGGAGGCGCATCCGCTAGTGGCGCCCCGGCCGGCTTCGATTGGCGCGCGGCTGCTGGTGGCCCTCGCCGGGTGCGCCGTGATCCAGCTCGCGGGCTGCGGCAGCGACAAAGCACCGGCCACCCGGTCTGCCCAGGCACCCGCGGTCGCTCCCCTCCCCTCGCCGAGCAACATCCTGCTGATCACCGTCGACACCCTGCGCGCCGACCACCTGTCGAGTTACGGCTACCCGCGCCGGACCACGCCCAACCTCGACCGGCTGGCGGCCGAGGGGGTGCGCTTCGATCAGACCGCGGTGCAGTGGCCGAAGACCACGCCGTCGTTCGCCTCGATGTTCACCGCCACCTACTCCAAGGACAACGACATCGTGCGCCGGGTCGGCATCCCGGTGTCGTGCCGCTTCGAGATGCTGGCCAAGGTGCTGAAGCGCCGCGGCTACTCCACCCAGGCGGTGGTCTCCAACGGCGCCCTGGGCAGCGAGTTCAACTTCGACCAGGGCTTCGACACCTACGTCGAGACCTGGAAGCTGACCTCCCACGCCGGCGCCAACCCGAACCAGGCCGAGGCCGTGACCCGCCTCGCGATCGGGCTGCTCGACGGCCTGGGGCGCGACGCTCGCGCCGGCCGCCCCTGGTTCCTGTGGGTACACTACATCGACCCGCATTTCCCCTACCTGCCGCCCGGCAAGTGGCGCGACCGCTTCCAGGGCGACCGCTTCGCGGACCGCTCGCGGAAGGTGCCGATCTCCGACCGCCCGAAGCAGCAGATGGGAGGCATCGGCCGCGAGCAGGTGCTCGACGGCCGCGACGATCTCGCTTTCTACGTCGCGCGCTACGACGCGGCCGTCGCCTATGCCGACGCCCAGATCGGCGAGCTGCTCGCCGAGATGCGGCGGCGCGGCCTGCTCGGCCGCACGCTCACCGCCTTCACCTCCGACCACGGCGAGTCGCTCGGCGAGCACGCCTACTACTTCGATCACGGGCGTTTCGGCTTCCAGACCTGCCTGCGCGTGCCGCTGATCCTCCACTACCCCGGGGTGCTCGCAGCGCGCGTCGACCGCCAGCCGGTCGAGCTCCTCGACCTCGCGCCGACCCTGCTCGAAGCCGCCGGCGCCTCCCTGCCCGGCGGCGCATGGAAGCAGGGCCACTCGCTCACCAGGCGCCTGCGCGGCCTGCCACCGGCGG
>DATDGZ010000180.1:0-5884 GCA_036521795.1 Thermoanaerobaculia bacterium
GGGTGAGCTCCGGCGGCACTTCGTCACCCATCACGCGGCAGTCGTGGTAGAAGCCGTGGAACTCGCCCGCCAGCCGGCGGACCCAGGTGGTCACCTTGTGCGACGATCTCGAACCGGCCTTCCAGGGGCAGCTGCGCCCGCTCTGCCGGGCGACGGCGCGGACCGTCGCGACCGCGAGCCAGGTCTCGGTTGCCGCCGTCACCGCCGCGCGGCGCGCCCGCGGCGCCCGCGGCGAGCTTGCGGGAGGCACGCCGGGATGACGGGCTGGGCGGCGCGCGCGGCGGCGGCCGTGGAGCAGGTGTCGCCGGTGGTCGCCTGGGCCCTGGCCGGCATCTTCGCGATCCTGCTGGCCGCGACCGCCGCCGTCTGGGCGCTCGGCCGCCTGCGGCCCGCGGCCGACTGGACCGAGCTGCGGCAGCGGGTGCGCACCTGGTGGATCATGGCGGCGGTCTTCGCGCTGGCCATGGCGCTGTCGCGCCGCGTGTCGCTGGTGTTCTTCGCCTTCGTCAGCTTCCTGGCGCTGAAAGAGTACCTGTCGCTGATCCCCACCCGGCGCGCCGACCGCAGCGTGCTGCTATGGGCCTACCTCGCGATCCCGCTCCAGTACCTGTGGATCGACATGCGGTGGTACGGGATGTTCATCGTCTTCATCCCGGTCTACGCGTTCCTGCTGCTGCCGATGCGCATGGTGCTCATCGGCGAGACCGAAGGCTTCCTGCGCGCCGCGGGCACTCTCCACTGGGGGATGATGGCGACCGTCTTCAGCCTCAGCCACGTCGCCTTCCTGCTGGTGCTGCCCGCCAACCTCAACCCGCACGGCGGCGGCCCCGGCCTGGTTCTCTTCCTGGTCTTCCTCACCCAGTTCAACGACGTCGCCCAGTACCTCTGGGGGAGGTCCCTCGGCCGGCACAAGGTCATCCCGAAGGTCAGCCCGGGCAAGACCGTCGAAGGGCTGCTGGGCGGCCTGCTCACCACCCTGCTGCTCGCCTGGCTGCTGGCGCCCTGGCTGACGCCGCTGACCGGCGGCGAGTCGCTGGTGGCCGGCGTCGTCATCGGGCTCGGCGGCTTCATTGGCGACGTGGTGATCTCGGCGCTCAAGCGCGACCTGGGGATCAAGGACAGCGGCACGCTGCTCCCGGGCCACGGCGGCATCCTCGACCGCATCGACAGCCTGAGCTACACCGCGCCGCTGTTCTTCCATCTCTTCTGGTACCTGCACGGACCGCTCGTCACTCGCTTGTGGGAGTAGTGGCATGTCCTGGAGAAATCGAATGCGGATGGCGCAGCAATCGGCGGCGCGGGCAAGGCGCGCCGACGCAGGCATAGCGAGGACGATGTCGAGGAGGCGCAACGCCGCCCCCGCCGTCGAGGGCAAGCCAGGCGCTTGCGATGTCTCCAGGACATGCCACTAGGAGTGAGCCGGCTGGACGAGCTCCTGCGCTGGCTGTTCTTCTGGCTGGTGGTGCGGCCGGTGGTGCTGGTCGGCCTGGGCCTCAACGTCCGCCACCGCGAACGCCTGCCGGCCGCCGGCCCGGCGATCGTCGTCGCCAACCACAACAGCCACCTCGACACCATGGTCTTGATGACCCTGCTGCCCAGCCACCTGCTGCCGCGGGTGCACCCGGTGGCTGCTGCCGACTACTTCCTCCGCAACCGGCTGCTCGCGTGGTTCGCGCTGCGCATCGTCGGCATCATCCCCATCGAGCGCCGGCCGCCGGCGCCGCCGGCCACGGCCGAGCCGCCGCCCCCAGGTGAGCCGCCCACGCCGGGGGCGCCGCGCCCGGACGTCCTGGGCGCCGTGGCAGCGGGCCTCGAGCGCGGCGACGTCGTCATCCTCTTCCCCGAGGGCTCGCGCGGCGAGCCCGAGCGCCTGGCCGACTTCAAGAGCGGCGTCGCCCGGCTCGTCGAGCGCTTCCCGGCGGTCCCGGTCATCCCGATCTTCCTGCACGGCTTGGGCAAGGCGCTGCCGCGGGGCAAGGCGCTGCCCGTGCCTTTCTTCTGCGACGTCTTCGTCGGCGAGCCGGTGCCCTGGCGCGGCGACCGCAAGACCTACGTCGAGGAGCTCCGCCGCCGCATGCAAGAGCTGGCCGCCGAGGGCCAGCTCGCCGAATGGCTGTAGACGCCAGGAGCGTCTGCCCACGGCACGCCCCCCACGCGGCCGCAGGTCGCGTGCGCCGCTGAGCCCTGACCCGGGTCAGCCCGGATCGATCGTCCCGGCCTCGACGAAGCACAGCGGGTTCTGCCACTTGTCCTCGGCGTAGAACGATCGCTCGCCCCACGGCCGCACGCTGATGGCGCCGCCGGACACACCGTGGACGCCCGCCGCTTCGTCATCGGATCTAGATCTCGCGGGCGGTGCCGGGTCGCCCTCTGGCGGCAGGGGAGTCCCCTGCCGCCCCTGGGCGGCTCACCACACGCGGCACATCGTCGCCGGCGCCATGGGCTGACCGGTCTTGCAGCCGTATGCCTGGCGGAACTCGGGCAGGTTCGAGACCACGCCGTTGGTGCGGTAGCGCGGCGGCGAGTGCGGGTCGGTGACGGCGCGCAACCGCTGGTCCTGCTCGCGCTGATTGGTGCACCAGCTCTGGGCGTAGCCGACGAAGAAGCGCTGCTCGGGGGTCAGGCCGTCGGCGGGATGCAGCTCCTGGCCGCGCGTCGCCTCGCGCCACGCCCGGAAGGCCAGCAGCAGCCCGCCGAGATCGGCCACGTCCTCGCCCAGGGTGAGCTTGCTGTTGATCTTGATGTCGTCGACGACGGTGTAGCGAGCGTACTGCTCCTCGATGCAGCGCGCATGCGTCTCGAATTCGCGCGCGTCGGCGGGCGTCCACCAGTCACGCAGGTTGCCGGCGTAGTCGAACTGCCGGCCCTCGTCGTCGAAGCCGTGCGTGAGCTCGTGGCCGATGGTGCCGCCGGTGTCGCCGTAGCTCGGCGCGTCGTCGAGCCGCGGATCGAACAGCGGCGGCTGCAGCACGCCGGCGGGAAAATTGATGTCGTTCTTGAATGGATCGTAGTAGGCGTTGACCGTGGGCGGCGTCATCGACCACTCCGCGCGATCCACCGGCTTGCCGATCTTGGCCAGCTGCCGGCGGCTCTCGAACCAGGTGGCGCGTTGCACGTCGCCGGCGAAGTCCTGGCGCTCGACCCGCACCGGGCCATAGTCGCGCCAGTGTTCGGGATAGCCGACCTTGTTGGCCATCGCGTGGAGCTTGCGTAGCGCCTCGGTGCGGGTCGGCGCGGACATCCAGGGGAGCTGCCGCGGGTCGGCGAGGTCGGCGTCCATCGCTCGTTCGATCTCGCCCACCATCTTGACGGTGCGCGCCTTCGTCTCGGGGCTGAAGGTACGCTCGACATAAACCTTGCCGAGCGCCTCGCCGAGCTCGCGGTCCACCCACTCCACGCAGCGCCGCCAGCGCGGCTTCATCTCCTTGTTGCCGCGCAGGAAACCCTCGTAGAAGTCGAAGTGGTCGCGCTCGAAGTCGGGTGTCAGCTGACTGGCGCGAGCGTCGGCCAGCCGCCAGCGCAGGTAGGCGCGCAGGCTGGCCAGATCGGCGCTCTCGAGCAGCGTCTCGAGGCCGCTGAAGAAGCCGGGCTCGGCGACGTTGAGCTCCTTCAGGGCCGCGAGGTCCGGCGCCGGCAACGCCGCGAAGTAGCGGTCCCAGTTGAACCTGGGGACCAGCGCCGCCAGCTGCGCGCGGCTGCGCCGATGGTAGACGTTCTCGGGCGTGCGTTCGTCGACGCGGCTGATCGAGGCCCGGGCCAGCCGGGTCTCGAGGGCCAGCACCTGCCGCGCATCGGCGTCGGCCGCCGCCGCCGCCTCGCCCAGGCGATGCAGCATGCGGCCGACGTGCGCCAGGTACCGGGCGCGGATCTCCACCGAGCGCGGGTCCTCCTTCAGGTAGTAGTCGCGGTCCGGCAGTCCCATGCCTCCCTGCGCGACCACCGCGATCACCTGGCTCGAGTCCTTGAAGTCCTGGTTCGAGCCGACGTCGAACAGCATCGAGGCGCCGGTCGCGAGCTGCAGCCGGGCCACCACCGGCGCCAGGTCGTCGAGCGAGTGGATGGAGTCGATCGCCGCGAGCTGCTCCGCGAGCGGCGCCGCGCCGGCGCGAGCGATCGCCGCTTCGTCCATGCACGAGGCGAAGAAGTCACCGATCTGGGCCGTCGCCGGATCGCGGGCCGGACCCGGCACGGCTGCCGTCTCCAGCACCTGCCCGAGGAACGTCAGGTTGTCGCTGTGGAGCTTCTCGAAGACGCTCCAGCTCGCCTGGTCCGGCGGGATCGGATGACTGCGCATCCAGCCGCCGCACGAGTAGGCATAGAAGTCGACGCACGGGTCCACGCTGCGATCCATCGCCGCCGGATCGAGCGCCGGCGAGTACGGCAGCGCGGGCGGTGCCGAGGCAGGGGCCGCCGGCGAAGCGGCGGCGGCCGAGGGGGCGACGCCGGCCGCCGCGACGAGGGCGGCCGCGAGGACCGTTGAGAGGGGGTGGCGGAGCGCGAATCCGAGACATGCCGGGAGCATGGTGCCGCAGTCTACAGCAAGCGCGCGCCGCGCTCGCTCACCACCCGGGCGAGATCACGACGCCGGTGACGGCGCCCTTCTGCGGCCGCTGGATGGGCTTGGCGACGTAGAGCTGGACCACGGCCAGGCCGCCGACCACGACGCGGGCGGCCAAGCCCGCGGAGGCGACCGGGATGCGCTCCGTCGAGTGGATGGCGAAGCGCAGGACCGGAGACGAGTGCGAGCTCCAGGCCGTGCCGGCGTCGAGGAAGGCGGCAAGCTCGGTGGGCAGGAATCGGAGGTCGACCAGGCGGTAGTCGTCGCGGCCGAAGAGCGGTACCCGGAGCTCGAGGTTCGCCACCGCCAGGCGGCTGCCGGTGAGGCGGTCGAACTCGGGGCAGGACGCCGAGGCGGGCGTGGGGGTGCACTCGGTGGCCGAGAGGGTGGAGGTGCCGTAGCCGCGCACCAGGGTCGGGTCGCCGACGTAGAGCGGCACCAGCTGCGGGCTGTCCGCGTCGCTGCCGTAACGGCCGAGGTGAAGCGCGCGCAGCGCCAGGGTCCAGGGCCGCCAGAAGTAGTAACGGCGGAAGTCGGCAGTGACCTGCTCGAAGTGCAGGTTGGCGCCGGTGGCGGCGACCTCGAAGCGGTAGCGCTGGCCGCTCGCCGGCGAGGCATAGCCGGCGACCGAGCTGTCGCCGATCAGCGCCAGGCTGCCTTGGACGAGCTCCAGCGAGGGCGGCGCCGGCAGGTCGAAGCGGCTGGTGTCCACGACGCGGCTGCCGTCCAGCACCTGCCGGACGTCTTTCGCCGCGAAGCCGACGTGGCTGTAGCTGACGCTGGCCTGCAGCCGGCGCGTGGAGGAGAACGGATACTGCAGCAGCAGCGACTCCTGGTCCTGAACGACGAGCTCGAAGATCTGGTCGATCGCCAGCCGCGGCGGGCGCGGCGTGGCGGTATTCGCGCCGGAGGCCGTGGCCGGGAGCTCGGAGACCCGGGCGAAGCCGGCGACGGCCGGCACGTGGCCCACGTCCACCCCCCATTGGAAGGGGGCGCCCCGGTCGAGGAAGAAAGCCTCGCCGCCGAGCTCGCCGAAGGTGGTGACCTGCGCTTGCAGCGAGCCCCGCACCTGGTAGCGCTCGGCGGCGTCGGAGAGCAGCGCCGAGACGTCGCCGCCGATGGCATAGCCGAGGGAGCTGTAGGCCAGATCGACCCCGGGAGACACCGTCTCGAGCTGGAGCCGCGGATGGTAGGGCACGATCCGCTCGCTCCCCTCCGCCGGCGGCGGCGCCGGACCGCCGAGCTCGGCCGCGGCAGGCAGAGCGGCGGCACCGGCCGGCGCCGCCGGCGCGCCGAGGTCGACGCGTCCAGCGCCCGACGGCTCCC
>DATDGZ010000181.1:0-1947 GCA_036521795.1 Thermoanaerobaculia bacterium
GGTCGAGCGCTGGCTCTTCAACCCGCGCGAGCGCACCGCGGCGGCGATCTCCGACGTCAAGCGCGGCGACCGGCGGGCGGCGGTGGCGGCTGCCGACTCCGCGCTGCGCCTCGCTCCCGCCGAGCCGCTGGCCAGCTACAACGCCGGCAGCGCACGCCTGCCGCAAGCCGGCGGGAACAACGCCGCCGGCACGGGCGCCGCGGGCTCGGCGGGACCGGCGGGCTCGGCAGGCTCAGGCGGCCTGCCGGCGATCATCGCCCGGGGTGTCGATCGCCTGCAGGCGCGCGCCGCCGAGCCACTGCTCGAGCAGGCGGTGAAGACGGCCGGCCCGGACCTCGCCCCGGCCGCCAGCTACAACCTCGGCAATGCCCGCTTCACCGCCGGCGACTTCGCCGGCGCCGTCGAGGCCTACAAGCAGACGCTGCGTGTCGCGCCCCGCAACGCCGACGCCAAGTTCAACCTCGAGCTTGCCTGGCGCGAGCAGCAGCGCCAGAGCCAGAGCTCGCAGCGCGGCGTCGGTCCGCGCGGCGGCGGCGGCCGGCCGCGCGAGGGCCAGCGGCGCGAGACCGCGGGCCAGGGCGGGAGCGGCGCCGCGGGCGCCAACCCGCAGCCGGGCCAGCCGCGGGAGCGGTCCGCCTCGCCGTCGCAGCAGGGCCAGAGCCAGGGCCGCGGCGGCCAGTCCCAGACTGCCGCGGGCTGGCGCGGTCAGCCCTCGCCGCTCTCCGGCCGGCAGCCGCTCCCGGGCTACCAGGACCAGCCGGAGATGAATGCCAGCGAGGCGTCGGCGGTGCTCGAGGCTGTCCAGAACCTCGAGCGCCAGCAGCGCCGCCGGGCCGCCGAGCGCCTGGCCCGCCAGCGCGCCGCCAACGGGGAGGACTGGTGACGATGCCGCCGCTCCGCGGGCGCTTCGTCGCCGCCGCCCTTGCGAGAGCCGCCATCGCCCGCTCCGCCATCGCCTGCCCCGCCGTCGCCCGCCCCGCCTTAGCCTGCCGGCTGGCGGTCCCGCTGGCGGTGCTGCTGGTCATCCTGGTCATCGCGCCCGCGCCGCTGGCCGCGTCGCCCTTCGCGGTCAACGTCTCGCTGGCGCCGGCGGTGATCGGCCTCGACGAGACGGCCACCCTGACCATCGAAGCGTCGGGCGGGGGCCTCGGCAGCTTCCGCTTCACGCCGCACTATGCCCTCGACAACCTCGAGGCGGTCGAGGGCCCCTCGCGGTTCGACGACTTCACCCTGATCAACGGCAGCCTGTCGCATTCGTCGCGGTACTCGCTCCGGCTGCGGCCGCTCGGGCCGGGCCCGGCGCGCGTGCGCTCGCTGGCGATCGCGGTGAACGGCCAGCTGGTGCGGCTGCCCGACCAGGAGATCCGGGTCCAGGAAGCGCCAGCCGGGCAAGCGGGCGCTGCTCCCGGGGGAGCGCGCCGCCCGGCGCCGGAATCGGCGGAGCCGGAGGACCTGATCGAGCAGTTCTTCGGGAGCGGTTCGCCCTTCGCGCAGGCGCCGCGCCCGCAGGGCCCGGCCGCCTTCGTCCGCACCGAGGTGGAACCGGCGCGGCCGCGGCAGGGCGAGCAGGCGGTCTACACCATCTATCTCTACACCCGGCAGGACGTGGCGGCGATCAACGCCACCGACATGCCCAGCTTCCGCGGCTTCTGGGTGCGCGACCTGCCGCAGCCGGAGCACCTCGTCCCCGAGATGGTGAACGTCGGCGCCGAGCGCTACGGACGCGTGGCCATGATCCGCAAGGCCCTCTTCGCCCTGCGCCCGGGCCATCACGTCCTCGAGCCCGCCGGCTGCGACGTGGTCGTCGAGCCGCCGAACCGCGGCTTCTTCGGCCCGCCGCCGCGCCCCATGGAGCTGCACCTGCGCACGCCCGAGCTGGCGGTGGACGTGCAGCCATTACCCCCGGCGCCGGCCGGCTTCGGCGGCCTGGTCGGCCAGGTGAACCTC
>DATDGZ010000182.1:0-17381 GCA_036521795.1 Thermoanaerobaculia bacterium
TCCCTGGCGATGGCGATCAGCTCGGGGGAGAGGTCGCAGGCGAAGACCCTGGCGGCCGCACGGGCCAGGAAGAGGGTCGCCCGCCCGGTGCCGGCCCCCAGCTCGAGGACCCGGCAGCCGGCCGGCTCGCTCGCCGTCCACTCCCAGAATCCGAGGTCGCCGCGGTCGGCGAGCTCGAGGTCGAGGTAGGGCGCGATGCGCCGGTAGTAGGCGCGGACCTCGCTCACCCTGTCGCTGACCGGCTGCCGATCGGTCCGCGGCCCGGGCTTGCGCCGGGCGCGGCGCCGCGCGGGCGGCGGCGGCGCGGCGTGCGAGGGAGGCGTTGTCGGCCACACGTTCGTGGATGGAAGCATGTCGCCGGCCATCGCTACGCGGCAGCGGCCGCGGCGCCACGGCGACATACAGTGGACAGTACAACGAGCGGCCAAAGACGAGAACGGTCCATCGCTCACGAAGCAGGCTTTCGCGCGCCTCGCGCCTGGAACCCGGAACGCAACGGTGATACCCCCGAACGCCACATGCAGAGGCTCTAGGCATCCGAAGCGAAACAGGACCGGCCAAGCAGCGAGACCCCCATGAGCAACGAACATCGTTCACGTACCTGCACCTCCGGTTTCCGGTGGCGCCCCCGGCCGCCGGCGATCTGTCTCCTCGTGGCTCTGGCGTCCCTCTCGGCCCCGTCGCAGCTTGCCGCGGGCACTGGCGTCTGGACTCCGATCGGTCCTGAACTGTTCGCGGAGTGGAAGTACACTATCCCGAGGTCCTACCGCACCTTGCTGTAGACAGCTACGAATGGAAGCGACGATGAGCCCTTCCAAGCGAATCCGCCAGGCTCCGGGACTCAGGCCCGCGGCCGCGCCAGCCGCCACGGTCGCCCCGGCCGCGCCAGCCGCCCCGGCCGTCTACGCCAGGGCCTATACCTCGCGCGAGGCGGCCGAGGTGAGCGAGGTGCCGTTCTTCACCATCGACTACTGGGGCCGCACGAAGTTCCTGGTGCCGACGGTCGCCGAGGGACGAGGGCGGGGCAAGGGGCGCCAGCGCATGTACTCCTACGGCGACCTCATCCGGATGCGGATCGCCCGCGAGCTGCGCGAGCAGAAGGTGTCGCTCGAGACCCTCCGCACCATCGTCCAGAGGCTCGCCCCGGTCAGCAGGGAGCTCGCCTCGGCACACTTCGTCCTGGTCGGTCGCGAGGTCGAGATCGCGGGCAGCAGGGCGAAGCTCATGACCATCCTCTCCCGCCCGCGGCGGCGCACCTTCGGCGTGCTGCTCGACTTGCGCGAGATCCTCGAGACCGTGCGCGAGAATGCGCGGCAGGTCGCGGCCGTGCCGCGGCGAGTCGAGAGCTAAGCCGTCATGCCCGACTCGTCGCCATTCCCGGTGTCGCTCGAGCTGGCCGGCTGGGCGTTGCTCTGGGCGCGCCTGGAGCTGGCGGCCGGCCTGCAGCCCACGACGCCTGCGGCGGCGGCGGAGCTCGGCGAGCTGCGCCTGCGGTCGGCGGCCGGGGCCCGGTCCCGGTTCGAGCTGGCGCGGCTGCCGGAGGATGCGACGGTGGCGGCCGTGCGCGCGCTCTTCCGCGCCGCCGGCTGCGATCCGACCCGCTACCGTCCCTCGTCGGAGGCGCTGCTGCGGCGGGTGCTGAAGGGAGAGGAGCCGCCGGCCATCCAGCCGCTGGTGGACCTCAACAACTGCCTGTCAATCGACCTCGCGGTCCCTTGCAGCGTCGCCGCCGAGGGCAGCTTCGCACCCCCGGTCAGCTTGCGCGCCGGCAGGCCTGGCGAAGCCTTCGCGTCGCTGCGCGGACCGTTCCACCTCGAAGGCAAGCCCCTGCTCGCCGACGGCGAGGGTCCCTTCAGCACGCCGATCACGGACAGCCAGCGCATCAAGGTGCGGGAAGACACGCGGCGCGCCTGGCTCGTCGCCTATCTGCCGGCCGCGGTGCTGGCGCCCGCCAAGGCGCTCGCGAGCCTGGAGGCGCTGCTGCGCGACCTGCCGCTCGCGCGCCTGGAGATGGCGGGCACGGCGGGCACGGAAGGATAGTCACGGCATGTGGAACATCGCGGTGCCCTGGTGGGAGCTGATCGTCCGCGGAGTCGTCGTCTACGCGTTCCTGCTGGCGCTGCTGCGGCTCACCGGCAAGCGCCAGGTCGGACAGCTGGCGCGGTGATGGGAAGAAGCGGACGCGCCGCGGCGGCGGGGAGCGAGAGCCCGCCGCCGTGACGTGAGAGGGCTCTCCACCGGGCGCCGAGACCGGCTCACGCCTGGGCGGCCGGCGGGGGGGGCGGCGGCTTGGCGCTGCCGCCTCCCTCGGCCGGAGCGGTCTTCGAGACCGCGGGCGAGGGCGGCGGGCTGACCAGGCTCCCGAAGACGCGGTCGAAGAGCAGGCCGGCGAGGAAGCCGAGGAGGAAGACACCGGTCAGGCTGCCGAGCGGCACCTTGGCCAGGGCGTCGGACCAGCCCTGCGGCAGCGCGCCGGTGAGCAGCGACAGCAGGTGGAAGGCCGAGAGCAGGACGACCAGGAGCGCGGCCACGCTGCCCAGCAGCAGCACGCGCAGCAGGCGGCGGGGAGCCTCCTCGGCGCTCTGGCCCCGGTAGAGCACGCGGGTCAGGCTGCCCAGCAGGCCGCCGAGCAGCGTCGCCAGCAGCAGCAGCCAGTCGAACGCGACCTGGATCGAGAGCGGGGGAGCGTCGGCGAGGTTGGCGGCCGAGGCGACGACGGTGTAGGCGCCGAAGCGCGCCAGCTCGAGCGGCACGCGGGTCTCGATCTCGCCGGTGGGGATCACCGCCGGCGACAGCAACGGCGAGCCCATCGGTCCGTTCAGCTGCAGGTTGACCTGGATCGGCCGGTCGGCGACCGCCGGCATGCCGGCGGCGTCGAGCAGACGCACGTAGACCTCCGACGAGGCGACGCCGAAGCCGCGGATTACCTGCGGTCCGCTCGAGAACGAGAGCTGGGTCGCCGGCGCGGCCAGGAAACTGATGTCGACGAGGTTCGACTGGCCGCCCGGGTACAGGGCCTGCAGCGACGCTTTCGCGGCCGCCACGGCGGTGACGACGGCGGGCTGCTTGCTCATGAAGTCGCCGGGCAGGATGTTCAGGCGGACCGGAGCGATGCGCAGGTCGCCCTGATCGGCGACCAGGGCGATGTCGAGCTCGCGCGGCGCCGCGGAAGGGTTGCCCTTCTCGTACCAGTAGGCGTCGATGGAGACGCTCTCCCAGCCCTGCGTGCCGCGGTAGCGCTCCAGGTGCTCGGGGATCAGCCGCACCCCGCCGGCCGCGTTGCCGGCGGCTTCGGCGCCGGAGCCAACGGGAGGCGCGGAGCTCGCTGCTCCGAGGGCTCCCGCTGTGGCTCCTCCGGAAGCGCCGGCGCCGGCTCCCGCGGGGCCTGCCGGCGCCGCAACCCGTGTCGTGAAGGCCGTGGCCGCGCCGCCGCGGCTCCTGGCCGGCGGGGCTGCAGCGTTCGCCCGCGCCGCTGGCGGCGGCATCGCCGGGGCAGCTGCCACGGCGCGGAGCTTTTCCTCCTCGAGATGGGCGCCCGGCCCCGCGGCCGCCGATGCCGGCGTGGATGCGGCCGCTGTCGCGCGTGCCGGCGGCGGCACCGTCGCATGCCGCGATGCCGGCGCCATGACCAGGCGCCCTGCGGGCGGCGCCGCCGGCTGGGGCTCGCGGCTGGGGGCGGCCGGCGCACCCGCGGGCGCCTTCGCCGGCGTGGTGCCGGCGGCGGCGGGCCGCCGCGCCTGAGCGGTGGCGAGGGCCTGGTGGCGCGCCAGCACCGCCGGCGCCACGCAGACCACCACCGTCGACGCCGAGTACAGGCCGTGGGCGCGGGCCTCGAGCTGCCACAGCCCGGGCTTCGTGGCGGTGAGCGGCACGTCGGCCCGCGAGGCGCCGGCGGGCAGGTTCACCCGCGTCGTCGCCGTCAAGCCCGCGGTCCCCGAGAGCGACACCGCGACCGGATGCTGCGCCGCCAGCAGCTGGCCGCGCTCGCCGACCGTCTCGATGCCGAGCGCCGCCTGCTGCCCCGGCACCAGCGGTCCCACCGGGCGCACGAGGCGCAGCCGCGACGGTGGCCGCTCGCCGGCCGTGCCGGTCGCGCCGGCGGAGGGTCCGGCTGCGCCGGCGGCCGGCTCGCCTGCGGCAAGCAGCATCGCGAGCAGCGCGAGGAGCGCCGGGAGCAGCCTCGCGAGCTGCGCTGGGAGCGGCGCCGGGAGCTGTGCGGGGAGCAGCTCCGCGGCGGGCCGGCGGGTGGCATGCGAGGTAACCGTGCGGGACACTGGCCCTCCCTGGAAGCCTCTTCGACAGGCGACCGGCGCTTGGTTGCTTGCTTTGATTATAGGGGAGGCCGGGCGGTGCAGGCGGTAGAATCAGCCGTGCCCTACGTCTACCTGCTGCGCTGCCGTGACGGCTCGCTCTACGCGGGCGCCGCCAAGGACCTGGAGCGGCGCCTCGCCGAGCACCGCGCCGGGCAGGCCTCCCGGTACACCCGCTCGCGCCTGCCGGTCGAGCTCGCCTGGTGGCGGCAGGTCGAGAGCTGGGGCGACGCGCTGCGCGAAGAGGCCCTCCTCAAGCGCCTGCGCCACGCCGCCAGGGAGGAGCTGCTGCGCGCGAGCCCCGCCGCGGCCGGCGTCTCTCCCCGCGGCTGAGGGCGGCCGGGAAGGAAGCAAGGCGGATCTAGCCAGGACACTCCGGCCGCCGCGGCCGTTTGACAGGCGCCCCGGCTTCGGGCTTGAATACGAGCGCGCAACCGACACGGCGGCCCGGACGCTCCGCCGCGCCATGCCCCGCGCAAGGCACCTCTCGAGGCGGACTCGACCATCGGCGGCAGGGGCAGCCGGTCAGGAGGGCTGAGGTCATGGCTATTGCAGAGGCGCTCCAGAAGCGAGCGTTCGGCGCCACCTCGCGGCAGGACGCGTGGTGGGTGCAGCCTCTGGCGATCTTTCTGGCGCTGTCCGCATTCCTCGTCTACGCCACCTGGGCGGCGTTCCAGGGCAAGAACTACACCTGGGGACCGTATCTCTCCCCCTTCTATTCGCCCGAGCTGTTCGGCACTTCGCCGCACGCCTGGTTCGGGCCCCGGCCCGGCTGGTGGCCCGGCTGGCTGCCATTCTCGCCGGCGCTGCTCATCCTGGGGATGCCGGCCGGCTTCCGCCTCACCTGCTACTACTACCGCGGCGCCTACTACAAGTCGTTCTGGGCCGACCCGCCGGCGTGCACGGTCGGCGAGCCGAGGAAGCGCTACCTCGGCGAGCGCTCCTTCCCGCTGATCCTGCAGAACGTCCACCGCTACTTCCTCTACCAGTCGCTGATCCTCCTGGTCATCCTGTGGCACGACGTCTGGGGCGCGCTGTGGTTCGCCGACCCGGCAACCGGCCGCGTCCACTTCGGGATCGGCGTCGGCACGCTGGTGCTGGCGGCCAACGTCACGCTGCTGTCCGGCTACTCGCTGGGCTGCCACTCGCTGCGCCACCTGGTGGGCGGCTTCCGCGACCGGCTCTCGGCCTCGAAGCTGTCGCTGCGCGCGTACCAGTGCGCCGGCTGCTTCAACCGCCGGCACATGAACTGGGCCTGGTCGAGCCTGTTCACGGTGGCCTTCTCCGACCTCTACGTCCGGCTCTGCGCGATGGGGATCTGGACCGACTGGAGGATCTTCTGAGCGCCGAGCACCGCGGCTTCGACTGCGACGTGCTGGTGATCGGCGCCGGCGGCGCCGGGCTGCGCGCCGCCATCGAGGCGTCGGCCGCCGGCGTCAAGGTGGCGGTGGTCTCGAAGTCGCTGCTCGGCAAGGCGCACACGGTGATGGCGGAAGGGGGCGTCGCGGCGGCGCTCGCCAACGTCGACGACCGCGACAGCTGGCAGGTCCACTTCGCCGACACCATGCGCGGCGGCCAGTACCTCAACAACCCGCGCATGGCCGAGCTCCACGCCCGCGAGGCGCCCGACCGGGTGCGCGAGCTCGAGGCCTGGGGAGCGCTGTTCGATCGCACCGCCGACGGCCGCATCCTGCAGCGCAACTTCGGCGGCCACCGCTATCCGCGGCTGGCGCACGTCGGCGACCGCACCGGCCTGGAGATGATCCGCACCCTGCAGGACCACGGCATCCACCGCGGGATCGACTTCCACATGGAGTGCACCATGACCGCCCTGCTGGCGGCCGGCGGGCGGGTGGTCGGGGCGGTGGGCTACGACCGCGAGCGCGGCCGGGCGCTGGTCTTCCGGGCGGCGGCCGTGGTGCTGGCGACCGGCGGCATCGGGCGCGCTTTCGAGATCACCAGCAACAGCTGGGAGTACACCGGCGACGGCCTGACCCTGGCCTACGATGCGGGCGCCGAGCTGATCGACATGGAGTTCGTGCAGTTCCACCCCACCGGCATGGTGTGGCCGCCGAGCGTGCGCGGCATCCTGGTGACCGAGGGCGTGCGTGGCGAGGGCGGCGTGCTGCGCAACCGCCTCGGGCGGCGCTTCATGTTCGACGACGTCCCGGACCTCTACAAGAGCCAGACCGCCGACAACGAGGAGGAGGGGTGGCGCTACTGCCAGGGCGACAAGACGGCGCGGCGGCCGCCCGAGCTGCTGACCCGCGACCACGTCGCGCGCTGCATCGTGCGCGAGATCAAGGAGGGGCGCGGCAGCGAGCACGGCGGCGTGCTGCTCGACATCTCCTGGATCGCCAGCCGCATGCCGCATGCCGCCGAGCACATCCGCAAGAAGCTGCCGAGCATGTATCACCAGTTCAAGGAGCTGGCGGGCATCGACATCACCCGCGAGCCGATGGAGATCGGGCCGACCACCCACTACATGATGGGCGGCGTGCGGGTGGACGCCGAGAGCCAGATGTCGACGGTGCCGGGGCTGTTCGCCGCCGGCGAGTGCGCCGCCGGCCTGCACGGCGCCAACCGCCTCGGCGGCAACTCGCTGTCGGACCTGCTGGTGTTCGGCAAGCGTGCCGGCGAGCACGCGGCCCGCTTCGCCCGCGAGCACGGCCAGGCGGCGCCCGACCCGGCGCAGATCGACGCCGCGGTGATCGCTCTCTACGCTCCCCTCGACCGCCAGGCGTCCGGCTGGTCGCCGGCCGGGGGCGAGACGGCCGCGGCCGTGGGGGCCATGGGAGTCGGAGCGGCCGGGGCGGCCAGCGCGCCCGTGGCGGCCGGCGCGGAGCTCGGGCCGTACCAGATCCAGCGGCGCCTGCAGGTGCTGATGCAGGCCCAGGTGGGCATCGTCCGCCGGCAGGAGGAGATGGAGAGCGCCCTGGCGCAGATCGGCGAGCTCGAGCGGCAGGCGGTGGCGGTGGCGGTCGGCGGCAACCGCGAGTACAACCCCGGCTGGCACACCGCGCTCGACTTGCACAACCTGCTGACCGTCGCGGCGGCGGTGACCCGCGCCGCCCTCGAGCGCCGGGAGAGCCGCGGCGCGCAGTTCCGCGACGACTACCCCGGCAAGGACGAAGCCCTGGGCAAGGTCAACGTCGCCATCCGCCGTGGCGCCGATGGCGAGATGACGGTGACACGTGTGCCGCTGGTGCCGGCGAGCGCCGAGCAGCGCCGCATCATCGAGGAGATCCAGTGATGGCGCGGGCGGTCTTCAGGATCTGGCGCGGCGACGCCCAGGGCGGCGAGCTGCGCGAGTACTCGACCGAGGTCACCACCGGCATGGTGGTCCTCGACGCCGTGCACCAGATCCAGGCGGAATCGGCCAACGACCTGGCGGTGCGCTGGAACTGCAAGGCGGGGAAATGCGGCTCGTGCTCGGCCGAGGTCAACGGCAACCCGCGGCTGATGTGCATGACGCGGCTCTCCGATCTGCCGCTCGACCGGCCGGTCACCATCGAGCCGATGCGCGCCTTCCCGCCGCTGCGCGACCTGGTGACCGACGTCTCTTGGAACTACGCGGCCAAGCAGCGGATCAAGCCGTTCAAGCCGCGGCCGCCGGACGCGCCGGACGGCACCTGGCGGATCGCCCAGGACGACGTCGACCGGGTGCAGGAGCTCCGCAAGTGCATCGAGTGCTTCCTCTGCCAGGACGTCTGCCACGTGCTGCGCGAGCACCGGCTGCACGAGCGGTTCGCCGGACCGCGGCTCCTGGTGTACACGGCGGCCCTCGAGATGCATCCGCTGGACGTCGAGAACCGTACCGCCGACCTGCGGGGGGAGCAGGGGATCGGCTACTGCAACATCACCAAGTGCTGCACCAAGGTCTGCCCGGAAGGGATCACGATCACCGACAATGCGATCATTCCGCTCAAGGAGCGGGTGGTGGACCAGTTCTACGATCCGTTGGCGAAGCTGCTGCGGGTGTTCCGCCGGCAAGAGGCCAGGGACGGCGGGACGCCGTGACCGCGCCAGCCTCCGTCAGCTGGTGGAACCGTGCGGGACACTACCAGGCAGGAGGCGATGATGTTCGAGCTCAAGCCACTCTCGCGTGAAGCCGTTCCGGCCGCCCTCGAGAAGGCCTATCGCTACCGCCTGCTGCACGAGCCGGTCGAGGCCGAGAGCATCTGCCGCGACATCCTCGACGTCGAGCCCGACCACCAGGAGGCGCTGGTGATGCTGGTGCTCGCGCTCTCCGATCAGTTCGAGGAGCACCTCGGCGCCGCCGCCGCCGAGGCCAAGGCCGTGCTGGCGCGCATCCGCGACGAGTACAGCCGCGTCTATCACGCCGGCATCCTGTGCGAGCGCCGCGCCAAGGCGCACCTCAAGCGCGGCGGCCCCCGCGCCGGCCACATCGCCTACGAGTGGCTGCGCGAGGCCATGGACCACTACGACCGCGCCGCCACCATCCGCCCGCCCGGCAACGACGACGCCATCCTGCGCTGGAACACCTGCGTCCGCGCCCTGCGCACCAAGCGGGAGCTCGTCCCGGACCTGCAGGAGAGCACGCACCACTGGCTGGAGTAGGCTCCGCGGGTCCCTCCTGGAGCCTCCCGGGAACCCTCCGGCCGGGCCGGGACTGCGAGATCCTCCTCCCCGCCTCGCTTTGGTCGGTAGGTCTCCGGCGACCGTCATGAGGCAGCTGGCCGCTGGTCATCTATGCCGGCATCTACAAGAGTAGCGACGGTGGTCAGAGCTGGCAGCAGACCGGCCTCGGCCAGGCGTCGGGACTGGCCGCCGGCGACGTCTTCGCGGTCCGCTCGCTGGCTGTCGATCCGGTTCACCCGCTGACGGTGTATGCGGGCATCGAGGGCGCGTTCTGCGGCTGCGGGGCGCAGACCAGCAGCATGGGCGGCGTGTTCAAGAGCCTCGACGGCGGTGTCACCTGGGCTCCGAAAGACAAGGGACTCCCCACGAACACCCTTGACTCCCAGTACCTCGTCGTGACCGACCCGGCGAGCTCCTCCCACGTCTACCTGCTCGTCGCCAGGCTCGCCACGGCCTACAGCAGCACGGACGGCGGCGAGACCTGGACCCTCATGGAGCAAGGAGCGCACGCGCTCGCGGCCGGACCGGGTGGAACGGTGTACACGGACGCCGCGCGCAGCACCGACGGCGGCCGCACGTGGGCGCCGTTCACTGCGCCTCCTCTCACCTCGTTCGACGTGGTCGCCGACCCCGTGTCGCCCCTCGGCGTTTTCGCGACCACGTTCGACGGCGTGGTGAAGAGCGTCGACGGCGGCGCTACGTGGCAGGCTGCCAACGGCGGGCTCACGACCAACCAGGTCACCGCCTTCGCCATCGATCCCAGCGATCCGCAAACGATCTATGCGAGCACCGCCTACCACTTCTTCAAGACGACCCAAGGCGGCGGCACCTGGCAGGAGATTCGATCGCTGCCGCCCTACACGAGCGTCCGCGTCAGCAGCCTGGTGATCGACCCCGAGCATCCCTCGACCATTTATGTAGCAGTGACCGGCTTTGGGGATGCCAACGGGATCGCCAAGAGCGTCGATGGCGGCGCGACCTGGCAGATCGTCAACGTGCAGGCTCTGTCGATCCTCATCGATCCGGCGGTGACCAGCACCCTCTACGCGACGGTTTCCACCTTCGCGCGGGGCTGCGACACCTACCGCAGCGTCGACTCGGGAGCCAACTGGTCGTGTCTCGCCAGCCGCCAGGATGCTGCGGCGGTCTATCCCGATCCGCTCGCGCCGGGGGTGATCTACGCCCTGGGAGCGCGTGGGGAGCTCCTTTACAAGAGCGTCGATGACGGGATCAGCTGGCACCGCGCCGATCGCCATGGTCTGGCGAGAGTCCAGTACGACTCCGAGCTGCTGATCGACCCTACGTGTACCAGGCGTCTCTTGATCACCGTCGGGACCGGGATCTACGGCAGCAGCGTTGCCGCCGGCACCTGGGCACCGGTCCTCCCGGGCCCGGCCGACCATTTCTTGATGATCGCCATGGATCCCCACGCGACGTCGCACCTCTACGCCCTCGACCAGGCTTACTCGGTCCTCAGCAGCGTCGATGGTGGGCAGCACTGGATGACGCTCGACTCGGGTCGCCCACCTTTCTCCTACGCGGACGCCCCCGGGTATCCCCAGGGGACCCCCACACGGCTCTTGCAGATCGATCCCGCCGATTCGGCGACTCTGTATCTCGCGGACTACGGCCTTTACAAGCTCACCCAGTCGCCGGCGCCCTGAGCGGCGGCGACTCTGCGGTAGTGGGTCATTTTCCTCGCGAGGGGATGGACCCTCGCGAACTGACCCACTAACTGCGCTGGCTTCCTCCATCCTCCCCGGTCACCGGTCCTGCTAGGATAGGCGGGCTGGGAGGGCCAGCGAAGGAGGCCGAAGGAGGTCAGGATGAGCCAGAACCCGTTGCTGAGGCTGGCCGAGCTGGGCCAGAGCGTCTGGTATGACTACATCCGGCGCGACCTGTACCGGGGGCCGGAGCTGCGGCGCCTGATCGAGGAGGACGGCCTGCGCGGGATGACTTCGAATCCCACCATCTTCCAGCAGGCGATCGCCAAGACCGAGCTGTACGACGACGACATCCGCCGGTTGGGGGAGCAGGGGCTGCCGCCGGCCGAGATCTTCGAGGCGCTGGAGGTGGAGGACGTGAGCCGCGCCGCCGACGCCTTCCGCTTGGTCTACGAGACCGCCCGCGCCGACGACGGCTACGTCTCGATCGAGGTCGGGCCGCACCTGGCGCTCGACACCGCGGGCTCGGTGGAGGAGGCGCGCCGGCTGTGGAAGCGGTGCGACCGGCCGAACGTCATGGTCAAGATCCCCGGCACGGGGCCCGGCATCCCGGCCATCCGGCAGTGCCTTGCCGAGGGCATCAACATCAACATCACCCTGCTGTTCTCGGTCGAGCGCTACCGCGAGGTGATGGAGGCCTACCTCTCGGCGCTCGAGGCGCGGGTCGCCGCCGGCCAGCCGGTGGAACGCCTGCGCTCGGTGGCCAGCTTCTTCGTCAGCCGGGTGGACACCAACGTCGACAAGAAGCTCGACGCCATCGCCGCCGCCGCCGCCCGCCCGGAGCGCCAGCGCCAGCTGGCCCGCGAGCTGCGCGGCAAGACGGCGATCGCCAACGCCCGCCTGGCCTACCGCGCCTTCGAGGAAGTGTTCAGCGGCGAGCGCTACGCCAAGCTGCGCGAAAAGGGCGCCAGCCGCCAGCGGCCGCTGTGGGCCTCGACCTCGACCAAGGACCCCGCCTACCCCGACCTCTACTACGTCGAGGCCCTGATCGCTCCCGACAGCATCGACACGATGCCGCGCGAGACCTTCGAGGCGTACAAGGACCACGGCGTGCCGCGGGTCCGCATCCATGACGATCTCGATCGCGCGCAGGACGTGCTCGACGGCCTGGCCGAGCTGGGCATCGAGGAGAGCCTGGTCTACGAGGAGCTCGAGCAAGAGGGCGTCCGCAAGTTCTCCGACTCCTATGACAGCCTGCTCGAGACGCTCGCGGAGAAGGAGAAGGCGGTCCGGGTCTCCTAGTGGGGACATGCCGCTAGACACCCGGCGAGCGGCCTGCGTACTAGAAGGTGAGTGGGTGCGCCCGCCGCCACCCTCGCGGGTCGAGAGAGCTGCTACCTCATGTACGACGCCTTCTATGGCTTCCAGGAGCCGCCGTTCAACATCACGCCCGATCCGCGCTTCCTGTTCTTCAGCGACCGGCACCGCGAGGCGTTCAACCACATCCTCTTCGGCATCCGCGAGCGCAAGGGATTCATCCAGCTGACCGGCGAGGTCGGGGCCGGCAAGACCACGGTCTGCCGCGCCATCCTCGAGCATCTCGGGCCGACCGTCCGCACGGCGCTCATCCTCAACCCGTGCCTGACCAGCACCCAGCTGCTGCGCGCCATCCTCATCGAGTACGGCCTGAAGCCGCCGTCCCGGGCCGACCGGGTCACCTGTCTCGGGCTGCTCAACCAGTTCCTGCTCGACCAGGTGGCGGCCGGCAACGACGTCGTGCTGCTGATCGACGAAGCCCAGGACCTCGACAGCGAGCTGCTCGAGCAGGTGCGGCTGCTCTCCAACCTGGAAACCGATCAGCGCAAGCTGCTGCAGATCGTGCTCATCGGCCAGCCCGAGCTGCGCGAGATGCTGGACTCGCGGCGGCTGCGCCAGCTGCGGCAGCGCATCACCGTCCGCTATCACCTGCGGCCGCTGAGCCGCCTCGAGACCGAGTACTACATCCAGCACCGGCTGCACGTCGCCGGCGGCAACGGCCGTCCCGGCTTCAGCCGCTGGGCGATCCGGGCCGTGCACCGCTACTCGGGCGGCGTGCCGCGCTTGATCAACGCGGTCTGTGACAAGGCGCTGCTCTGCGGCTACGTGGCGGGCACCGATCAGCTCGAGGCGCGCCACGTCCGCCGGGCGATCCGCGAGCTCGAGGGGAACATCGTCTCATGAGCCTGATCGACGAGGCTTTGAAACGGGCGCGCCTCGACGCGGCCCGCCAGGATGCGGCGCGGCAGGCCGGCGCGGCGGGAGCCGGCGGCCCCGGCGGCCCCGGCGGACATCGCGGCGGCTTCGCCTCGCCGTGGACGCACATGGAGCAGTCCAGCGGCCGCCGCTCCGACCGGCGCCGCGTCGCGGCCGCCGCGGTCGTGGCCCTGTCGCTGCTGATCGGGGCGGCGGGCGTGGTGCTCTTCTTCAGAGCATCCTCCAGGTCATCTCCCGGGTCGTCCTCCCAGGCAGGCTTCAGTCCGTCCTCCGGATCGTCTTCCGCACCCGGGGGCGGCGCCGAGCGCACCGCCGGCGCCGGGCAGGCCGCGGACCAGGATGCCGGTCCGGCTCCGGCCGTCCCGCGGTCCGACCAGGCCGGACCTGGCGCGGCGACGGCGGCGACGTCGAGGCCGGAACCCGCCGCGGCTGCCAGGCCGGAGCTCGTGCCGGCGCCGGGTGCGGTGGAGCGCAGGGCGGCAGCGGCGCCGGCGCCGGCGGCACCGGAGATCGCCGGCTCGGCACCCGCGCGGCGGGAGCCGGCGGCTGCCGCGCCCGACGCATCCCCCGCGCCCGCCGCGTCCCCCGCAACGTCCGCGTCCGCCGAGGCCGTGGCGACCCGCACGCGCCCGGCGACCTCCCCGTCCGCCGCGCCCGCCGCCCCTCCGGCCCCGGTCGACGACGACGACGCGGAGAGTCCGGCCGCACCCTCTCCGGCTGGTTCCGTTGCCGGCGGCGCCGGCGCCGCTGCCGCTCCGCCCGCCCACGGCGCCGCCGCTGCCTCCACCACCGCCGCCGCCGCCGTGCGCACCATGGCCGACGGCGGCACCTATGTCGGGGAGGTGAAGCTGGCCGACGGCAGCTTGGTCAAGCTCTCCGGTATCGCCTGGTCCGACGCCAGCCCGGTGGCGATGATCAACGGCAAGTTGATCGGCACCGGCCAGGGGGTCGACCAGGTGACCGTGGACAAGATCGAACGGGACCGGGTGACCCTGCGCCACCGCTCCGGCGCTCTCTTCTATCTGCGGCTGAACTGACCCGTGGCACCGGCCCGCTCCGGCCCGGCGAGCCGCCGGCACGGCGAGAGAGTGCGAGGAGGATCTGGATGAGCGAGAAGCCGATCACCCACCTGTTCACCGACCTGGGCGGGGTGCTGCTCACCAACGGCTGGGACCACAGCCTGCGCCACCGGACCGCCGACCGCTTCGGCATCAACAGCGCGGAGATGGACGAGCGGCATCACCTCACCTACGACACCTACGAGTCGGGCAAGATGGGGCTCGCCGCTTACCTCGACCGGGTGATCTTCTACGAGCCGCGCGGCTTCACCCGCGAGGACGTGATCGACTTCATCCTCGGCGAGGCGCGCGCGTTCCCCGAGATGATCGACCTGGTCTGCCGCCTGAAGGCCCGGCATGGCATCAAAGTGGCAGTGCTCAGCAACGAGGGGCGGGAGCTGACGGCGGACCGCATCCGGCGCTTCCGGCTGGACGACTTCGCCGACTTCTTCATCGTCTCGTGCTATGTCCACTTCCGCAAGCCCGACGAGGACATCTTCCGCGTCGCGCTGGACATCGCGCAGGCCGATCCGCGGCGAGTGGCCTACATCGAGGACCGTCCCATGTTCGTGGAGGTGGCCGCCAGCCTGGGCATGCACGCCATCTGGCATCACGGGTACGAGTCGACCCGCGAGCACCTGGCGGCCCTGGGCTTGGCGCTCGACCCCCTGGCCACTCCGGCCACCAACGGGCCCATCAAGGAGGCGACCTGATGCCGGCATCGACAGCACCGACGGCGTTCCTGATCTTCGGCGGCGGCGGCGACCTCACCTGGCGCAAGCTGGTGCCGGCGCTCTACAACCTGTGGCTCGACGGCGCGCTGCCGTCGCAGTTCGAGGTGATCGCCGTCGACGCCCGCGAGATGACCACCGAGAATTATCTCGCGCACCTGCGCGAGGGCATCGACCGCTTCAGCCGGCAGGGCAAGGCCGAGGACGAGCCCTGGCGGCAGTTCAGCTCTCACATCGCCTACCGGCGCGCCGACTTCGCCGACGGCGCCGCCTTCAAGGCGCTGGCGGAGCGTCTCGCCGAGCTCGATCACGGCTGGGGGACGCCGGCGATCCGCGTCTTCTACCTGGCGACGCCGCCGACCGTGGTCAAGCTGGTTGCCGCCCACCTGCAGGAGGCGGGCCTCACCGCCGACCGCGAGCACGCCCGCATGGTCTGCGAGAAGCCGTTCGGGCACGATCTCGACAGCGCGCGCGAGCTGAACGAGTACCTGACCCACGCTTTCGACGAGTCGCAGATCTACCGCATCGATCATTACCTCGGCAAGGACCCGGTGCAGAACATCCTCGCTTTCCGCTTCGCCAACTCGGTGCAGGAGCCGCTGTGGAACCGCCGCTACATCGACTCGGTGCAGATCACCGTCGCCGAGACGGTGGGGGTCGAGAACCGCGGCGGCTACTACGACGGCGCCGGCGCGCTGCGCGACATGGTGCAGAACCACCTGGTCCAGCTGCTCTGCCTGGTGGCCATGGAACCGCCGGTGACCTTCGATCCCGACGAGCTGCACAACAAGAAGATGGACGTCCTGCGGGCGGTGCGGCCGATCCGCCCCGAGCAGGTGTCGCAGGTGGCGGTGCGCGGCCAGTACACCGCCGGCTTCGTCGACGGCCAGAAGGTGCCCGGGTACCGCAACGAGAGCGGCGTCGACCCGCGCTCGCGGACCGAGACCTTCGTCGCGCTCAAGCTGTTCGTCGACAACTGGCGCTGGCAGGACGTCCCTTTCTACCTGCGCACCGGCAAGCGACTGCCGGGCACGGCGTCGGAGATCTGCATCCAGTACCTGCCGGTGCCGCACCAGACCTTCCCGCCCGCGGCGGTCGACGGCATCCAGCCGAACCGGCTGCTGCTGCGCATCCAGCCGGACGAGGGCATCGTGCTGCGTTTCCAGGCCAAACGCCCGGGCGCGGGTATGCGCCTCTCGACCGTCGAGACCCGCTTCAGCTACCGCACCGCCTTCCACACGCCCGAGCCGGAAGCCTACGAGACGCTGCTGCTCGACGTCATCCGCGGCGACGCCACGCCGTTCATGCGCGGCGACCAGGTGAACGAGGCATGGAAGCTGGTGATGCCGGTGCTGGAAGCGTGGAGCGAGCGGGACGCCACCGACCTGGCCACCTACCCGGCCGGCACCTGGGGGCCGGAGGCAGCCACCAACCTCATCGCTCGTGACGGCCGCGTCTGGCTCGTCCCGAGCGCCCTGACGGACCAGGAGGAGCGGCTGCAGCCGGCGTAGGAGGCGGCGGCTCAACGCGCCCCGGTGCAACGCGCCCCGGGCCTCCTACTTCCTATTCCACGGCCTCCTTGCCGGCAGGTCCCGCGGGGGCCGCGCCGCCCTGGCGCTTCCTGCGCCGGGCGCGCCGTGGTCGTGCCGCCTCTTCCTCTGTTCCCTCGGCGCCGGCGTCGGCGGCTCGCGTGCGCGTTCCGCCGGCCGCCCCGAGCGCGGCCAGGGCCGCTTCGCGCAGCGAGGTGCGCAGCCGCTTGATCTCGGAGGTCTGCATGGCGATGCGCTCGAACAGCTCGCGTTGAGCCTGGACGCCGGCGCCGATCAGGAAAGCCGCGGCTTCCGAGCGGCTGCCGAAGATCCCCGATTCGACCAGGTCGTCGAGACGGGCGACGCTGTCGTCGCCGAGGCGGACCATGACGACGTGGCCCCGCGTGCCCTTGTTGCCGAGGAAGGGCGCCAGCACCTCCTCGAGCTGCGGCAGCGAGGAGACCGGCAGGGCACCGACGAAGACGCGGCGAGGCTTACGGGTCATTACGCGTAAGCATGATACGCGATCGGCAACCCGTCAAGCGGGTCCCCGCCGTCCCGCCGTCCCGCCGTCCCGCCGTCCCGCCGTCCCACCTTCCCGTCGCCCCGCCGTCCCGCCGTCCCGCCGCCCCGCCGTCCCGCCGCCCCGCCGTCCCGCCGCCCAGGCCTCCTCCTTCCGGCTGTAGTCCTCTTCGGCGATCTTCTTCTCGGCAACCGGCCACGTTCGAGGTGTCAACCGACATGCGGCACGCTGGAGTAGGATGGCGGCGCCATGAGCCAACGCACTCTCTTCGCCGCTGCCTTCCTGACGCTCGCCGTCGTGGTTCCACGGCCCTCCTCGCCGGCCGCGGCCGGTTCTCCATCCGCCGCCCATGCGACGATCAGCGCGATCAACGCGATCACCGCAGTCACTGCGGTCACCGCGGCCGCCGCCGCCGCCCCCGCGGCAACCCGGCCCCCGGCGGGTGCGCGCCTGCCGACCGGCGTGTTGCTCGACCCGGCGGGGCGCTCGTCCGACCTTGGCAACATGCCGCTGTCGATGGTCCTGGCGCCGGAAGGGGACCGGGTGGTGGTGCTGCTGGCAGGCTGGCGCGAGCAGGGTCTCCAGGTGGTCGAGACGCGCACCGGCCGGGTGCTGCAGACGCTCGAGCTGCCGGCCGCCTTCCTGGGGATGGCTTTCGCCGCGGACGGCCACACCCTGTACGTGGCGGGCGGTTACGAGGACGTGGTCTAC
>DATDGZ010000183.1:0-14996 GCA_036521795.1 Thermoanaerobaculia bacterium
AGGGACGCCGAGGGAAACGGACCCACTACTGAAACGACAGCTCGCTTGGCGTATCCTGGCGGTCCTGGGGAGGATCGCTCGATGGAGTGTCTCGCAAGGCTGAGGGTGACCATGCCTGTGGCGCGGCGGCGGCGCGGGTTCACCCTGGTCGAGATGAGCGTGGCGCTCTGGATCCTGCTCGTCGCCCTGCTCTGCGGCATGGCGCTGGTGATGCAGCAGCCGCGCGTGGTGCGGCGGATCGACGCCGCGCGCCAGGCGGTGGCGGTGATGGAATGGACCCTCGAGGAGATGCGCGCGGGTCTGATCCCGCTGCAATCCACCGCCGACGTCGGCTGGACCGTCAGCTCGTTCGTGGTCGGTTCGCCGGCGCCCGACCTGAAGGTGGCGGTCGCCGTGACGCCGGCGGCGACGCCGGGTCTCTACCAGGTCACCCTGACCGCCCGCTACCACGTGTACGGTCAACTCCTGCGGCGCCGCCTCCAGACGATGATCTGGCGCCCCGGCGGAGGGCCGCCGTGAGCAGGCCGCGCCGCCGCGAGGCGGGATTCACCCTCATCGAGCTGGTCATCTCGCTGCTGCTGCTGGTGTTGGTGGTGGACATCGCGGCGCAGCTGCTTGGCGAGACCCAGCAGATGCTGGTGGATGCCGGACGCCAGGCGCTCGATCCGGCGGCGGCCCTGGTCGCCACCCGCCTCCGCGCCGACGTGCTGGGCGCCTCGGGCGCGGTCGCGGTGCAGAACCCGGACCTCTCCTGCGCCTTCCTCGAGCTGGCCGGTAAGCCGGAGGGCCTGGTCTTCTACCAGCTCAGCGCCGGCACCCTGGTCCGGACGCTGGTGGCGGCCGGCGGCCTGCCGCTTGGCTCGTCGGTGCTGCTGCGCGGCGCCACCTCCTTCCGCTGCGCCACCAGCTCGCTCGGTGGCCCGACGGTGGTGCTCCTCGACTACCGCTATCGCCGCAGCCGGACGCGGCGCAGCCCGCTGATGCTGGTGCCGGGGCTCTGGGCGCCGCCGGAGGAGGTGGTCGAGGAGAGCCTCATCCTGACCCCGCGCGGCGCCGGGTTGGGGAGCTCATGGTGAGGCGCTCGGGCCGGACGCGCAGCGGGCCGTGCCCACGGCCGGGGGGGGCGGCGAACGACTCGGGCTTCGCGCGCCGGCCGCCGGGGGGGCCCGCGGCGGCCGAGTCGGGCTTCGCGCTGCTGGTCGCGCTGTTCGCGGTGTTCATGGTGGGGGTCGCCCTGGCGCTCCTCGCCCTGTCGCTCGCGGTGCGGCTGCGGATGGCCCGCGAGGAAGCGCGCGGGACGGTGCTGAGCGCGCTCTGCGATGCGGCGATCGCCGAGACGCTCTCGGGAATCGCGGTCGGACAGGTCGGCGGCGTCGGCGAGCACACTTTCGGCAGCGGCACGATCGGCAGCGAGGTCCAGACCGTGGCCGCCCAGCACTACCGGATCACCGCCACGGCGCACCTTGGAGGCAAGGCCCGCACCGTGCTGGCCGACGTGGTGCGCGACGTCCAGGGCACCCGGGTCATCCACTGGCAGCGCGTTCCGGGCTAGGGAATCCGGTAGTGTCCGAGATCGCTAGATTGCTAGCCAGGACACTACCGGCAATCCGGAAATCTTGCCGGAATCGCGCACCGGGAGACCGCGCCGTGTGAGAATCCGGCGACGGCAGCGCCTCGACCTCGCAGGCGAGGCGGCGGCCGGGAGGACGATCGATGGCTGAGAGGAGTGGCTGGTCGCGTCGCGAGTTCCTCGAGCGGGTCGGCGTGGCGGGCGGCGCCGCGGCGGTCTACGAGACGATGGTGGCGCTAGGCATGCTGCGCACGCCGCCGGCCTACGCCGGGGTGCCGCGGCCGCAGCGGATGGGCGGCGGCAAGTCGGTGCTGGTCCTCGGCGCCGGCATCGCCGGGCTCACCGCCGCCTGCGAGTTGCAGAAGGCGGAGTACCAGGTGGAGCTGCTCGAGGCCGCCGATCGCATCGGCGGCCGCAGCTTCACCGTGCGCCGCAACGACGTCGTCGAGCAATCCGGCCTCCCCGACCAGACCTGCCGCTTCGACGCCGGCCTGTACTTCAACGCCGGGCCGGGCCGCATCCCTCACCATCACCAGGCGCTGATCGGCTACTGCCGGGACCTCGGGGTCGAGCTCGAGGCCTACGTGATGGAGGACCGCGCGGCTCTCTTCCAGACCGATCAGGCGTTCACCGGCAAGCCGGTCCGCGACCGCCAGCTCGCCAACGACACGCGCGGCTATGTCGCCGAGCTGCTGGCCAAGGCCGTCGACAAGCGGGCGCTCGACGACGAGCTGAGCGCCGCCGAGCGCCGTGACCTGCTGCAGCTGCTGGCGGTCTTCGGCGACGTCGATCCCGACGAGCACTGGCAGTACGGCGGCTCCTCGCGGTCCGGCTACCGGGTGCCGCCGGCGGTCGTCGAGCCGGGCGAGATCGAGCCGCCGCTCTCCCTGCAGGCGCTGCTCAAGTCGCGTTTCTGGGACCATCGCTTCTACCAGCCCGAGGACTACGAATGGCAGGCGACCATGTTCCAGCCGGTCGGCGGCATGGATCGGGTGGTGCGCGCCTTCGAGCGCCGGATCGGCGCGGAACGCATCACCCGCGGCGTCGAGGTGGTGAGGGTCGACAACTCGGACGGCGGCGTGCAGGTGACGCTCGAGCGCCGCGGCAAGGGGCGGGCGCGAGAGACCAGGAAGGCCGACCACTGCATCAGCACGATCCCGCTGCCGCTGCTCAGGAAGGTGATCGACAACGAGACCTTCACGCCCGACTTCAAGGGCGCGGTCGCCGCCGCCCGTTTCGAGGCCGCGGCCAAGGTGGGCTGGCAGGCCGAAGAGCGCTTCTGGGAATCGCCGCGCCACCAGATCTACGGCGGCATCAGCTGGATCGATCATCCGATCACGCAGCTCTGGTATCCCTCCGCGGGCACGTTCTCCGCCAAGGGAGTGCTCACCGGCGCCTACAATTATGCGGAGACGGCGCGCAAGTTCGGCGCCTTGCCGCTCGACCAGCGGCTGATGCTGGCGACGCAGGGCGCCGAGCGGCTCCATCCCGAGTTCTTGAAGTTCGTCAGGACCGAGCTCGGGCTCTCGATCGCCTGGCAGCAGGTGCCGCATCAGCTCGGCGGCTGGGCCGACTGGGACTGGAGCAAGCCGGAGCACGTGGCGGCCTACAACCGCCTGCTCGCTCCGGACAAGCGCTTCTTCGTCTGCGGCGACCAGGTGTCGTACCTGAGCGGCTGGCAGGAGGGGGCGATCCTCTCCGCCCACCACGTGGTCCGGCAGCTCACGGGCGCCGAGCCGTTGACCGTGGCGCCGCCCAAGCTCGCGCCGCGGCGGGCGCCGCGCACCCGCCGCATCGTCGGGTCCGAGGTGCGGTGACCTCCAGGGAATCCCCCTCCGGCCACGAAAGTCTTTCGGCCACCTCTGTACTCGAGCTCGATGAGGTTGAGACTGGTCGCCGAAGCGTTTGCAGCCGAAGGAGGAGACCGGGCCGCCGGAGAGCTCAGTGGCCGGAGGGGAGGAGGTAGCGAGGAGATCCGCCGCCAGCGGACCGGCCGGCGGAGGGAGATTCCCCGGAGGCCCCTTAGATCGGTGCGATGCGGATGCCGCCGCCGCTGGAGCGCAGGTGGAGGTGCTCGCCGCCGCCGTGCAGGACGCCGTGCAGGGAGTGACGCGAGATCTTGCCCTGCACGGTGAGGGGCAGGTCGCAGGACACTGAGCCTCCGGAGGTGGCGGCGTCGACGTCGAGACCGACGGCCGGGTCGACGTGGACCTCGACGCTGCCGCCGCTCGAGCCGATGTTGCCGCCATGGGCGTTGCCGGGGGCGAAGCTGACCTCGACCGGTCCGCCGGACGACGACGCCTCGACCCGCCCGCCGGCGCCGCGGACCGTCACGCGGCCGCCGCTCGAGCCGGCGCGTACGCTGCCTGCGACCTGCTCGAGCTGGACGCTGCCGCCGCTCGACTGCGCATCGACCGCGCCTTGCACCGAGATGGCGCGCACGCGGCCGCCCGAGCTCGAGAGGTGGAGATCGCCGCGGAGGTCGTGGACCTCGACCGCGCCGCCGCTCGAGCGCGCGACCAGCTTGCCGGCAAGCTCGTGCGCGACCACGGAGCCGCCCGAGCTGCTCAGGTCGGTGTCGCCTTCCAGGCCGGAGGCCTCGACGCGGCCACCGCTCGCGCGCACCGACACGGCGGTGGCGCGCGGCACGTCCACCGCGATCTCGACCCGGCCGCGCCAGTGCTGCCAGCCCTCGAACCAGCTCCAGCCGCGGTGGCGGCGCTTGATGATCACCTGCGCCTGGCCGGGAGTGGCCGCGAAGATCATCTCGTATTCCTGTTCGAGGTCCTCGCGGTCCGAGGTCACCACGACCGCCGCTCCTGACGCGGCATCGCCGCGCACCACGACGCTGCCGACCTCCGTGTTGACGGTCAGGCGTTCACCCGGCGCCAGTGCCAGGTGCTTCTCGATCCGGACCGCCCCCTGCGCCGCACCCGCGGTCCCCGCCATCATCGCCGCCGTCCCCAGACCCGCCGCAGCCAACCGCCATCCGCCGATGCTCATCTTGGCCTCCTTCCGTCGTCTGATCCCAAGACGAGACGCGCGGAGTCCAGGTTTCAGAGGCTTACCCCCTGAAGGATCCTGCGGAGGCGGTCCACGGCACGAAGTCGCCTTGTAATTCCGAAAAAAATCTTGTAACTTGGCTTCATGAAGACGACCGTCACCGAACGCGGCCAGACCGTGGTGCCGGCGAAGATCCGCAGGGAGCACGGCATCGCTGCCCACAGCCGGCTGGAGTGGATTGACGACGGCCACAGCATCAGGGTCGTGCCGGTGCCGGCGGACCCGATTCGTGCCGCGATAGGGATCACGCGAGGGCTCGGCCGCCGGCTTCTCGCAGAGAGGAAGCGCGAGCGGGCACGTGGCTGACCGGTTCCTGCTCGACACGTCGGCAATCCTCGCGCTGACCGATCGGGAAGAGGGCTGGGAGGCCGTTGCGGCCCTGTTGCAAGAGGCTGCGGCTGGTCAGTGCCAGCTCGAATGCTGTGCTGCCAGCTTGATGGACCTCTACTACCTCACCATCCGTGAGCAGAGTGAAGAAGCTGCTGCCCAGCTGGTGGCCACTCTCAAGTCGTGGCCCGTGCGTTGGATCTATCCTGATGAGCGGCTCTTCCTGCTGGCTGGTCGGATCAAGGCGCTGCACCAGCTGTCGTTCGCGGATGCATTGATCGCCGCCACCGCCAAGCTCCACGGTGCCACGCTGGTGCACAAGGACCCGGAGATCGAGGCTCTTGCCGCCGAGCTCGAACAGCGAACTCTGCCCTTCAAGCGCAAGCAACGCTGACCGCGGGATCAGCGCCGCCGGCGGCCCCGCTTGGCGCTCGCGCTTCCCACGTCGTCGCGGCTGGCCGCCGCGCCTGCCTCGCCGTCGCGGCCGGCCGCCGAGTGTCCCCCGCCGTCGCGGCCGGCCGCCGAGTGTGCCCCGTCGTCGCGGCCGGCCGCCGCGCCTGGCCGGCGCCGCGGGCGGGCGCCGATCTGCCAGACGAAGCGCTCGAGATCGACGCGGCCGCCGAGGTCGAATTCGATGTCCTCCTCCTCGAGCAGGTGACGCTGGTAGCCCTCCCAGCCCGGCTCCGCGCGGGGGCTGATCTCACCACGGGCGTTGATCACCCGGTGCCAGGGCAGCGGGCTGCCTTCGGGCAGGGCGTGCAGGGCGTAGCCGACCTGGCGCGCGCGCCCGGCCAGGCCCGCCAGTGCCGCCACCTGGCCGTAGGTGGCGACGCGGCCGCTCGGGATGCGGCGCACGACGGCGTAGATGCGCGCGTAGGAGCCGGCGCCAGCGGCCCGCTCGGGCTTCACCGGCGCGAAGAGCCGATCCTCAACCCCTCGGGCTCGATCGTCACCAGCACCGACAGCTGCTCCGGTGGCACCTGCGCGGGATCGTCGGGCAGCTCGACGTCCTCTTCCCAGGCGTTCGGTTCGAGCCCGAGGAGGTAGATGCCTTTGAGCAGCCGCGGGCGGCCCTCGTCGTTGCCAAGGGTGAACTTGGTCTGCAGCAGCCGTGGCTCGCTCCCGGCGCCCGGCGGCACGACCCGCATCGCGATGCCAAGGTCGCTGTACCAGTCCGGCCAGAGCACGAAGCTGACCCGCGCGCTGCGGTCCTCGGCCGGCAGCCGGCGATAGCTCCAGGCATGGAAGACCGCCGTGCTCCCCGCCGGCGGATCGAGCAGCGGCACCATGACGTCGAGATCGATCGCCACCGGCCACTGCTCGGCGGCGGCGCCGTCCGGCAGCCGGCGCGGATAGAGGTCGTGCACGGTCATGCGCACCGCGCCGCCGACCAGCGATGGGTCGCCGGCGGGGTATCTCTGGGAGGGCTGGATGTGCCGGCCGGCGGTGAACGTGCTGCCGCGGCGTTCCACCGTCAGCACCTGCAGGTCCGGCTGCAGCTTGCGCAGGTTCTCGAGCAGCTCGCTGCCCTCGAGATAGCCGACCGAGAGCGGCAGCGGCGGCGCTGCCGGATGGGCGCCACGCCGCCCCTCGGCCGCCGTGGCGTCCGCCGGGCCCGCCAACGCCCCGGAGAGAGCAGTGGCGCCGGCGGGACGGGCGAACCAGGGCGCCACCACCGGCGTCAAGGCCGCCACCGAGCCGAGGGCCAGGAAGTCGCGCCGCCGGAGTGGGCGGAGGCGCGGCGCTCGATCGTCGCCTGAAGTCATGGTTCCCCTCCGAGAGCATGCCGGCGCCGCGAAACCGTGAGGCGACGGCCAGATCAAAAGGTCTCCACGCAGCGTGGCGGCCTGGATGCAAGCAGCTGAGGCGCGCCAATAGTAGCACCCTTCGCGACGCGCGGCGAAGAAAGGATGCAGGTGGCGCTCCGCCGCATGCTGCCGGCGCCGCGCGCCGGCGGCGACAGAGCTTCGGTAGCGAATGAAAAGGTTTTTTCAGTAGCTGCGCGCCAGGTCTAGACCGCGGGCAGACCCTGGTCGAGGGCGAGGTCGAGGGCGGCGACGATGCGCGAGACGTCGGGGCGGCTGAGCTTGACGCCTGGTCCTCGCTGCTCGATGACCTCGAGGGTCGCCTGCGCCAGGCGGACGGGGAGGGCGACGAAGGCGACGATGCCGCGCGGCGCGCCGGCGCGCTGCAGGCTGAGCGTGTAGCGCATCGCCACCTGCAAGTCCTGGCGGGCGAGGGCGACGACCTCGGCCAGGCTGCCGCCGGGTGGGAGGAAGCGGCGGCCCTGGCCGGCGTCGGCCAGCGAGTCCTTGATGATGTTGACCAGCTGCAACGCCTCGCCGAAGCGGGCGGAGCGCTCGCGCAGGAAGCTGTGCACCGGCGCCAGCGTCTTGCGCCCGAACAAGAAGAGCTCGGTCAGCATCTCGCCGACGATGCCGGCCACGACGTAGCAGTAGGCCCTGAGGTCGGCGAGGTCGGCGAGCTCGAGCGCGCCCTCGGCGGTGGCGCGCCGCACGAAGCGGGCCATGCCCTCGACGGTGCGGCGGGTGTGCTCGCCGATCAGCTGCCGCGGACCCTCGTCCAGCAGCCAGAAGGCGCCCAGGACCGCAGGGGTCTCGTGCAACAGCTCGAGGTAGCCGGCGTTGGCGCACGGCGGCTCCGCCAGCCAGCGCTCCGCGTCGCGCCGGGCCTCGTCGGGCGCCGGCTGCCGCAGCAGCCGGTCGAAGCGGGCGAGGGCCTCGAGCTTCCTGGCGCGCGGCCACAGCTCGGCGTCCTCGAACGTGTCGGCGATGCGGAACAGCAGGTAGGCGATGCCCACCTGCAGCCGGGTCGGCTCGGGCAGCAGCGGGATCGCCAAGGCGAAGGTGCGGCTGGTCTTCTCGAGCAGCTGGTCGATCTCCGCCGGGCTGCTGGCGGCGGCAGGGGCATCGAGCTCGATCTCCGGCGGCTTGCTCATGCGGTTCTCCTGCCGGCCGCGGCGGCTGGGATCTCGCGGCACGTGTCGGCTGCCGCCGGTGCCGCGACGAGGCGCTCGGCGAGGATGGCGAGCCCCGCCGCGGCGTCGCGCACCCGGGTGCGCAGCCGCCAGAGCTTGCCGAGGCTTCGCGGCCGTGCCAGGGCGTGCGCCAGGACGCGGGCATTGCTGACCCTGCCGCTGCCGTCGCGGCAGGCCTCGAAGTCGAGCGGCAGCCGCTCGTTGGCCGGGTCGAGCACGGCACGGACCACCAGGTAGGGGAGCGACCGGGCCGCCGCGACGCGGGCATAGGCCACCGACTCGAGATCGACGACGGCAATGGCGTCCGGCATCGCTGCTGTCACGGTCCTGGCCGGCATCGCGGTCGTCGCCGGCATCGCGGCTGCCGGCAGCGCCTTGCCCAGGACAGCCTGGCGGGTCGCGGGATCGGCCAGGATGCGGTCCGCCGAGACGACGGTGCCGGCGATGGCGCCTCCCGCCAGCGCCGCCGCCAGCCAGGCCGCGTCGGGTTCCCGTGGCACCATGGCGCCGTCGCCGGCGATCACCTGCCGCGCCGCGACCAGGGTGCCTTCGGCGAGGCCGGGGGTCAGCCCGCCGGCGACGCCGATCGCGAGCAGGCGGCGCGGGCTCACCGCCGCCAGCAACGCCTGCAGCCCTGCCGCCGCTGCCGCCGGGCCGTCGCCCGTCGCCATCAGCGCCACGTCTTCGCCGGCCAGCCGCCCCAGGGTCACGCTTCGGCGGGATGACCAGCGCCCGCCCCGCCAGCGGCGCCACGCGCCCCAGCCAGGCCGCGCCTCCACCCGCACCCGCAGCGTGCGCCGCGCTGCCGTGGCCGCGAGGACTCCCGCGAGCTCGGCGGCGAGCGGGGCGACGATCGCGGTCGGGGCGGTCGGCGCGCTTGTCGCGCCCAGGGGGGCGCCCGCGGCCGGCGGGGCGGCTGGCGACTGGAGGCTCATGCCGCCCGCCTCGCCTGCGGCCGCGGCACGTAGCCATGGCTGTCGAACCATGCCACCGCGCGCGCCAGGGCGGCGTCGATCGGGCTCTGCGGCAGGCCCAGCTCGCGCACCGCCTTCGCGGCGTCGAAGAACATCCGGTGGCGCGACATGCGGACCGCCTCGGGCGTGACGCGCGGCGGACGGCCGGTGAGGCGGGCGGCGGCGGTCGCGACGTGAGCGGCGGCGAGTGGCAGCCAGTGCGGCACGCGCAGCCGCGGCGACGGCAAGCCAGTCAGCCGCGACAGGGCGTCGAGGATCTCTTTCAGGGTCATGTTGCGGTGGCCGAGGATGTAGCGTTCGCCGGGCCGTCCCTTCTCGGCGGCCAGCAGGTGCCCCGCGGCCACGTCGCGCACGTCGATCAGGTTGAGGCCGGTGTCGACGTAGGCCGGGAACTTGCGCCGCAGGAAGTCGACCACCATCTGCCCGGTGGGCGTCGGCTTGACGTCGCCTTCGCCCACCGGCGTCGACGGATTGACGATCACCACCGGCAGGCCGCGCGCCGCCCATTGCTCGGCGACCCGCTCGGCCTGGTACTTGCTGCGTTTGTAGGGACCGATCATGGCGTCCAGCGTGACCGGCGTGTCCTCGTCGGCGGGCCTGCCGCCGGCCACCAGGCCGAGGGCGCCGACGCTGCTGGTGTGGACCACCCGCCCGACGCCGGCGTCGGCGCAGGCGGTCAGCAGGTTGTCGGTGCCGGTGACGTTGGCGGCCATCATCTCCCTCGGATCAGGCGTGAACAGCCGGTAATCGGCGGCGCAGTGGTAGACCACGTCGCAGCCGGAGACCGCCGCGCGCAACGAATCCCGTTGGCGCAGGTCACCGGGCGCGATCTCCACCGGCAGGCCCGCCAGCAGGTCCACCCGCCGGCCCACCGCGCCCGCCGGCCTCACCAGGCAGCGCACCGCGACGCCGCGGCCCAGCAGCGCCTGCGCCACGTGGGCGCCCACGAAGCCGGTGGCGCCGGTGACCAGGGCCCTCACGGCTCTCCTCACCCGCGCCCGCCGAACGGCGAGCAGCTTCTGCCTCTTCCCGGCTTCATCCCGTCAGGTTCCAGGCGGCGAGGCGCATCATGTCGCGCGGGTTGTGGCGGGCTTCCGCGATCGCCGACGCCTCGAAGCCGGAATGCATGGCGCAGTTCTGGCAGAGGTTGTCCTGGCGAGATTCCCAGTAGTCCCAGTCGGTGCCGTTCCAGAACTCCTCGAAGGTCTCGCTGAACTTCTTGCCGATCAGGTAACAGGGCCCCTTCCAGCCATTCGGCGTGTAGGTAACCGTGCTCCAGGGCGAGCAAGGGTATTCGCGCAGGCCGGCGGCGAACTCCAAGAACATCGGCGTCGAATGGAAGCGGTACCGGCGAGACAGGCGGAGCAGCTGCTTGAACTTCTCCTGGATCTCGCCGCGCACCAGGAAGATGTCGCGCGCCACCGACTCGTAGTGGTACCCGGGGGACACCAGGATGCCGTCGACGCCGAGGCCGGTGAGCAGGTCGCAGAGCTCGCGCACCTCGTCGACGTCGGTCTCCTTGAAGACCGTGGTGTTGGTGATCACGTCGTAGCCGCGCCGCTTGCCCTCCTTGACCATCGCGATCGCCTTGTCGAAGACGCCGTCGCGGGCGCAGACCTTGTCGTGGGTCTCGCGCATGCCGTCGAGGTGGACGTTGATGGTGAGGCGCTTGTGCGGCGGGATGACGCCGAAGACCTTGGTGTCGAGCAGCAGCGCGTTGGTGCACAGGTAGATGTGGCGGCGCCGGGCGATGATGCCGGCGATCAGCTCGGGCAGCTCGGGGTAGACGGTGGGCTCGCCGCCGCAGATCGACACCGCCGGCGCGCCGCAGTCTTCGGCAGCCTTCAGGCAGGCCGCGAGCGGCAGCCGGTCCTTCAGCTTGCCGGTGTGGCGCTCGACGGCGCAGCCGATACAGGCGAGGTTGCAGGTGTAGAGGGGCTCCAGCATCAGCACGTACGGGTAACGACGGTTGCCGGCCAGCGCGTTGCGGACCTGGTGCCGGGTCATGTCGGCGGTGATGTGCCAGCGGAATCTCATCGAACGGCTCCTTCGACCGCCGCGGTCCGGACCGGCACCGCGAGCGGGTATGCGTGCAGAGTGGAAGTGGCTACGGCCTCGTCGCCCGGCTGCCGGCTCTCGGCGCGGGGGGCGCAGGGGGCCCGGGAGCCTAGCGCGCGGTATCCGGCGAGGGCCATCAGCGGGAAGTAGACCGCGTAGAGGTGGTACTGCAGGTAGAAGACGCGCGGGAAGCCGGTCGCGGTCCATGGCTCGTCATACCAGGAACCGTCTCCGCGCTGGCCACGGAGGAGGTATTCGACGCCGCGGTCGATCGCCGGGGTCGCCGGGGTCGCCGGGGTCGCCGGGGTTGCCGAGGTCGCCTGGGCGCCGGTGATGCCGGCGGCGAACAATCCCATCAGCGCCCAGGCGGTCTGCGCCGCGGTGCTCGGCCCGATGCCCTTCTGGGCCGGGTCGTCATAGGAGCGGGGCGACTCCCCCCAGCCGCCGTCGGGATTCTGGCGCGACAGGATCCAATCGGCGGCCCGCCGGCACCAGGGCTCGCGCGAGATGTCGCCGCGGCTCGCCAGGGCGCTCAGCACCAGCCAGGTGCCGTAGATGTAATTGCAGCCCCAGCGTCCGTACCAGCTGCCGTCGGCCTCCTGCTGGCGGCGGAGGAAGGCGACGGCCCGCGTCAGCTCCGGCGCCTCCGCCGCCATGCCCAGCCGGCGCAGGGCGAAGACGACGCGGCCGGTGACGTCCGCCGTGCTCGGGTCGAGCAGGGCGTTGTGGTCGGCGAACGGCACGTGGGTGAGGATCTCCTTGTCGCAGCCGCGATCGAAGGCGCCCCAGCCGCCGTCGTCGTTCTGCATGCCCAGCAGCCAGGCGATGCCGCGCCGGACCGCCGGTTCGTCCTGGCCGCCGGCGGCGCCGGTCTTGTCCGCGAGGGCGGTGAGCACCTCGGCGGTGTCGTCGCAATCGGGATAGAAAGCGTTGCGGTACTCGAAGCACCAGCCGCCGGGGGCGACGCCGGGGGCCTTGGCGCTCCAGTCGCCGGTGCGCCGCACTTCGCGCTCGAGCAGCCAGCCGCGGGCCGCCGCGAGGGTTGGGTGATCGGCATCGACTCCCGAATCGCTCAGGGCGTGCATGGCCAGGGCGGTGTCCCAGACGGCCGAGAAGCAGGGCTGCAGGCGCAGCGTGCGTGGGCGGCCGGCGGGGTCGCCCGCGCCGCGGGCGCCGGCCGCGATGTCTTCACGCTGTTCGCCGGCTGGCCCTTCGGCGCCGATCTCGCCGATCTCGCCGCTCTCGCCGATCTCCGCAGTCTCGCCGCTCTCCGGGGTGATCTCCTCGATCTCCAGGCGCTCGAGCTCGCGGATCTGGCCGCGGACCAGCGGGTGGTCCTGACCGTAGCCCAGGCAGCGCAGCGCGAAGATGGTGTTGACGATCGGCGGGAAGATGGCCCCCAGCCCGTCGCTGTCCTCGAGCCGCTCGAGGATCCAGGCCTCGGCGCGCGCCAGGGCGCGGCGGCGAAACGGCGTCAGCCGGAGCCGCTCGCCGAGCTTCAGGGCCCGGTCGAGATGCCGGAAGCAGACGCGCCAAGCAGGCGAGGAGCCGATGAGGGCCGGGAGGCGCCGCAACGCCGGCCCCGGCGGCCCCGGTGGCTCCGGTGGCCAACCGAGGTCGGGCGCCAGGTCACCGGCAGGGCGCCGCCCTCGCACGCCTCCCACCCCTGCCACCTCTGCAGGCACTGCCCGCGGTGGCAGAGGACCCTCGGGCCGCCGGGATCGCGATGGTCGCGATGGTCGCGATGGTCGTGATGGTCGCGATGAGAGCGGCGGGGTCCGCAGCTCGTCGATCGCGTGCTCCGGTGCGACCGGGCGCACCGGCCGCAGCGCCCAGACGATCGAGAGCGGGACGACGATGCCGCGGGACCACGACGACATCTCATAGAGGTTGAAATACAGCCAGCGCGGCAGCAGCACCATCTCCGGCGGCACCGCCGGGCACCGCCACCAGTCGTACTGGCCGCAGATCGCCAGGTAGATCTTGGTGAAGCTGTTGCAGGCCTCGACGCCGCCCAGCTCATGGATGGTCCGCCGGGCGCGCGCCATGTGGGGCGCCGCGGCGGCGTCGCCGGCGAGCTTGAGGACGAAGTAGGCCTTGACCGAGGCGCTCACTTCGGGAGGCCCGCCCGGGTAGATCGCCCAGCCGCCTCCCGGCAGCTGCTTGCGCTGGACGTAGCGGGCCGCCTTGGCAACCCGCGGGTCGTCCAGGCGGCCGAGGAAGTGGAGCAGCAGGACGTACTCGGTCTCGAGGATGGTGTCGCCTTCGAGCTCGCCGCACCAGTGGCCGTCAGCCTCCTGCGCCGCGAGCAGCCAGCTCTGGGCGTCCTCGATTGCCCGCGTAGCCCGCAGGGTACGCTCGCGCCGCGGCTGGTGAGGCGGCCGCCCCGGCGCCTCGGCGCGGCTTGCTTTCGGCTCTCCGGCAGTCAAGGTCATTCGATGCTCCATGAAGCGCAAGAACTGTGCCCTCCGACGCTGGGGCGGATGGTCTCGATCGCGCCCGTGGCCTGCCCAGGAAGGCCCCTTCCCCGTAAAGCGGAAACTGGCCGCCTTTTCGATCTTGGTGCCGCGGCGAGCCGCGCGAAGGTCGATCCGCGGCCGATCGGGCAGGACACCCGCTCGCGGGAGACGGGGGCGGCGCCGGACCGAGGCTCTACCCTGCCGCCGGGCGCGCGGCCCGGGGTCATCGACTGCCCCCTCGAGCCTGAGCTTATCAGATCACGTCAGGTCGCGGCGTGGCTCCTGCCGCGCTGCGGCACGCCGCCGGGGGCGCCGCCGGCAGGGCGCCGCCGCATGCGGCGCGGCGTGGCGCATGGTAGGTTCGCTCGCGGCACCTGGAATCGCGCGGCGGACGAGCAGCGCCGGCAGGGTCGGCGAACAGGATCGGCCGACTCGGCGAGGTCGGCGAAGTCGGCGAAAGGGAGAACCAAGTGGCGGATGACTCGGCGCCTACGTTACCGGAGTGCTGTCCTGGATCACTGAGCCGGCGAAGGGGAGCGAAGGTCGTGGCCGTGACCGTGGTGGCGGCGATGGCCGCCGGCCTGGGCGTGGGTCGCGGGGTCTGGGCGGCCGGTGGCGGCACGGCGGCGGCGCCGCCGCCGGCGCTGCTGTTGACCGGCGCACGCGTGCTCGACGAGTCGGGGGACCGGCTCGTGGCCGGCCGCGACGTGCTGATCGCCGACGGCCGCATCGTGGCGGTGGGTCCGGCGGGCTCGCTGCGCGCGCCGGCGATGGCCGGCGGCGGCGGCGAGCCGGTGCGCATCGATCTCTCCGGTCTTGCCCTGCTGCCCGGCCTGATCGATCTCCACACCCATCTGCTGCTGCATCCCTACGACGAGACCTCCTGGAACGACCAGGTGCTCAAGGAGCCGCTCGAGCTGCGCACCTTGCGCGCCGTCGGCGCGGCGCGGGCGACGCTCGCGGCGGGGTTCACCACCATCCGCGAGCTGGGCACCGAAGGCGCCGGCTTCGCCGACGTGGCGCTGCGCGACGCCATCGCCATGCGGTGGATCCCGGGGCCGCGCATCTTCGCGTCCACGCGGGCCATCGTCGCCAGCGGCTCCTACGGTCCGGAAGGCTTCGACCCGCGCTGGGACGTGCCGAAGGGCGCCCAGGTGGCGGATGGAGTCGATGGCATGCGCCGGGCGGTGCGCGAGCAGATCGCCGCCGGGGCCGACTGGGTCAAGGTGTACGCCGACTACCCGCGCCGGCCCGGCGCCCCCTCGACGCCCACCTTCTCGCAAGACGAGCTGGCGGCGGCGGTCGACGAGGCCAGGAGCGCCGGGCTGCCGGTGGCGGCCCACGCGCACACCGCCGAGGGGATCCGCCGGGCGGTGCTGGCCGGAGTGACGACCATCGAGCACGGCACCGGCGCCACGGCCGAGGTGCTCGAGCTGATGCGCCGGCGCGGGGTCGCCCTGTGCCCGACCCTCGCCGCCGCCGAGGCGGTGACCCGCTACGCGGGCTGGCGGCCCGGCCAACCCGAGCCGGCGCGCCTGCGCGAGGCG
>DATDGZ010000184.1:0-1637 GCA_036521795.1 Thermoanaerobaculia bacterium
TCGGAGCAGTGTTATCCGGGTTCTTGCGGCGGTTAATCGCCGAGGCGGCGGCCTGCCGCCCGGGCCGGAGCTGCTACGAGGCCCCGTGAGCGGCGTGGGCCCTGCGCACGCATGGAGTCGCGGCGCGGCCGCCGCGGGAGAAGGTGAACCGACGATGAGCAAGCGAACGATGCGAACGATCTCGGTGCCGGCCGGCGCACTGGCGCTGCTGGCGCTGCTGGCGCCGATCACCGCGATGCCGGCGCTGGCCGGACCGTCCGCGGCGGCGGCAACGCCGGCAGCTGCCGCGGCGCCGCCGGCGGCGCCGGGGATCTCCGGCGACTACCTCGAAGCGCGGACCGCCGACGTCTACACCGGCCCCTGCTTCGCCAACTCCGAGATGGACCTGGCAGGCAAGCAGGCGGTGATGGCCTGGCACGTGCGCCAGGGCGCCTGGCAAGGGGTGCCGCTCGGCGGGTTGTCGGTGGTGGCGGCGGTGCGCTCGGCGGCGACGCTGGGTGACCCGTTCGGCGGGCCGCTCCACGCCGCGGCGCTGATCGTCGTCGACCAGCGGGCGACGCCCGAACAGCGCGACGCGCTGGTGGCATTCGCACACGCCATGTCGGGCGACCTGCTGTCGAAGGTCGTCGCCGTCGAGAGCGCGCCGATCGAGATGAACGTGGGCGCGATCAGCCCGGAGGTGCTGGCGGCGCGCGCGCTGCACCCCGCCGAGCACCCCGGCCATCACCACCTGGCGGCAGGGCTGGCGGTGGCGGGAATCTCGGGCGATGCCCGACTGAAGGCCGGCGCTTGGGTCGACCTGGCGACGCGCGCCATCGGGCCCGAGGACCACCTGTGCGGCAACGAGGAGGTCTTCTACCCGCCGCTGACCGCGGACCGTTCGCGGGTGACGGCGGTGCCGGCGGTCACCGTGGCCTACGACTTCCGTGGTCCCGGCCTGGGGATGGTATGGAGCAGTCCGGGCAAGCGCAGCGCCTTCGTCGGCCGCTTCGCGCGCTAGTGTGCTGCACACTAGCGTCCCTGATCGCGCTGGTGCTGGTGCCAGCGCCGGACGCGGCGGCGGCTGACCATCGCCAAGAGAACAAGGCGCTGGTGCGCCGCTACCTGACCGAGGTGCTCGCCGCCGGCAAGCTCGACAAGCTCGACGAGATCGTCGCCAAGACGTTCGTCGACCGCACGCCGGGCGCCCCCGGCCTGCGCGGGCCGGCCGCCGCTCGACAGGCGCAGCAGAAGCTCCGCGACCTCTTCGTGAAGGTCGAGTACGACCCGCAGGCGTTGATCGCCGAGGGCGACCAGGTGGCGGCGCGCTACATGGTTCTGGCCACGCCGAAGCCGGAACGGGGCGGACCGCCGCCGCCGCCGCTGCTGCTCAGCGGCGTGGCGCTCTTCCGCGTCAGCGCCGGCAGGATCCAGGAGGTGTTCGTCCTCAACGACCAGGTCGGCCTCCTGCGCCAGCTGGGCTACACGCTCGTTCCGCCCGGCGGTGGCTCGCCGCAGCCGGGCGCCGCGTCGCCGCCCAACCCGCCGGCGACCCCACCGCCGAGCGGCGCGGCACCCCATCCGCCGGCGACCCCGTCATCGCCCACCGGTCCGCCGCCGCCACGCCGGTGTCCAGGCCCGGCGATTCGCGGCGCTGA
>DATDGZ010000185.1:0-1647 GCA_036521795.1 Thermoanaerobaculia bacterium
GAGCGGCCCGGCGCCCGGCGTTCCGCTCGCGCCCGTGACCGTCCCGACCGTCTGGGCGCCGATGCCGGCCAGGCACGCCGCCGCCTTCTCGCCCTCGGTCACGAACACCGGCCGTGCCGTGTCCCATTCGCCGGCCCGCTCGGCGCCATAGAGCGGCAGCTCGGAGCTCCGCAGGCCCCGCAGTCCCGGCCGGCCGTCACGCCGCCAGAAGAAGCGCTTGCCGCCCCCCGTCAGGTCCTGGCGCACGTGCTCCGCGATCGGGAGGCCTCCGACATCGCGGACCACGTAGACCGTCTCCAGCAGCGTTCGGGCGGGCAGCGCCGGCAGCTCGACACCCAGCCGCTGCGCCAGATCGACCGCGCCGCCGCCGCCGCCGCACGCATCGCAACGCCACACGCCCTTCTCGCGGTGCCACCTGGCCGAGGGCCGATGGTCGTCATGGGCAGGGCAGAGGAAGCGGATCTCTCGTCCTTGGCGCCGGCCCGAGCGCGCCAGGGCCGCGCGGTTCAGGGCAGCGAGCAGCTCCGGCCTCGGAGCGCTCACGCCAGCCCCTGCCGCGGCCGGCCCGAGCGCCCGCCGTTCACGGCGCCTCCGGCTCGGGGCTCTCTCCAGGATCGCTGGTCGACAGGCGCGCCTGCGCATCGACCCAGGCCAGCAGGTCGGGCAGGGCATAGAACACCCGCCCGGCAAGCTTCCGGTAGACCGGTCCGCCGCCGCGCACGCGCAGCCCCTCGAGCGTGCGACCGCTGAGGTGCACCAGCTTGCCGGCCTGGTCCGTCGTCAACAGTGTCAAGGGTTCCCCGTGCCTCTCCATCCGAGCCTCCGCTCGCGTTCGCGGCAGACGGCAGCGCCGCGCTGCTGCCACCGGCGATGCGATCTTCGACGCAGCTTAACAGTGCGACCATGCATAGTCAATTGTTAGACCATGTTAATGCCATAAACACCGCCGATGCCCTAAACAGCAGCAAGACCAGCAACGCCAGCGTTTACGGTCTGAGGTGCCGGCGGCCCCGGTTTCCCACCGCGCTATGTCCACCTGCCGCGCATCGCCAAGCTCCTGCGCGGCGCCGGGACCGAGGCTCCGCCTGCTGTCGAAGCCGATCGCGGGCAGCAGCGGAGCCCAGCCCCAACGATCAACCGCTGCTACTAGGAGGCGCGACACGGTCGCCACGACGGGCATCGAGCCTTCAGGCGGCCATGCGACCGGCATCGTCTCCGGCCACCGATACCACGCCGTGACCGACCGTGCCCCAGCCAGGCACTCAGGTTTCCAGGTAAGGAGGAACCAGGGAGCCGACGCCGAACGGCCGCGAGGCACGGCGCCGGTGGCGCCGCTGCGACCGGCATCGAGCTTTCCAGGCGGCCACGCGACCGGCGTAGTCTCCGGCTACCGACACCGCGCCGTGACCGACTGTGCCCTGGTCAGGCCTCTCAGGCCCCACCTGTCGAACCCCTCGAGCCAACCTGGCGAGGAGAGCTGCGCCTCCATTGGGCCGTGCCCGACCGCAGCTGCATGCTCATGCGAGGCCGGACTTTGACGGTCCTTGTGGGCGCGCGCGGCACGACGACCCTCGTGCGCTTCGTTCTCCGGTTCCCCCTTACCCTTCGATCTCCATGCCCCGCACCACCGTCGTGCACGGCCAGGGC
>DATDGZ010000186.1:0-8588 GCA_036521795.1 Thermoanaerobaculia bacterium
AGCGCCGGCCAGCGTCGCCAGCCCACCCTTCATGTCGATCGCGCCGGTGGCGACCAGGCGATCGCCGTCGCGGCGCGGCGGCGCCGCCGGCAAGACCGTATCGAGGTGGCCGATGAGCAGCAGGTGGCCCCGGCCGGCCGGGCTGGCCCCGCCGGCCGCGACAGCCGGCCCCCGCGCCACGAGCACCGGAAGCGTGTTGACAGTCGGTCCGGCGGCACCCCCGCAGCCATCGCGGGCGTCGGGTCCGAGACCCTGCCGCACCTCGACCTCCAGCCCGCGCGCCGCGAGCACCGCGCCCAGCCGCGCCGCCATGCGCCCGAGCCCAGCCGCATCGCCGCTGGCCGAGGAGATGGCCGTGAGCTCCTCGAGCAGCGCGAGCGTGGCCGCGAACAGATCCGGAGGCAGGGCGCCGTCGTTGCTGATTGACATGGCGGCTAATCTAGCAGGACCCGCGGGGGCCTCCGGGGAAACCCTCCGATCCGTCCCCCAGGCCCTCTCTTCCTCCCACTACAGCTGCGTTTCTCTTCGGCGACCGTTTTCGGATAGTCCCAACCTCCGTGAATCGGCCACCAGTAAAACGACTTTGGTGGAGACATCGGTGGCCGGAGGGAGATTCCCAGTAGGCGTCTGTTGTAGAGTGGCGGAGTGCTGGCGGACGCCGCGCGCGAGCCGCCGGCTGGAGGGGGCTCCCCGTCATGGTCAGCGCTGTCATCCTGCTGGTGGTGGAGAAGTCGAGGATCAACGAGGTGGCCCAGCAGCTGGTGGACCTCCCGGCGATCACCGAGGTCTACTCGGTGGCCGGGCAGTACGACCTGGTGGCGGTGGCGCGGGTTGCCGACAACGAGGGGATCGCGACGGCGGTCACCAACCAGATGCTGAAGATCGAGGGCATCGTCCGCACCGAGACGCTGATCGCCTTCCGTGTCTACTCGCGCTACAACCTCGAGCGCATGTTCTCGGTGGGAATGGAAGAGCCGCCGCCGGCCGAGAGCTAGTGCGGCCCGCCTTGCCCATCTCGGCCGCGGGCAAGCGGACGCGCTCCATGAGCGTGAAGCAGGACCGGCCCGTCATCTCGTTCGAGTCCGGTGACGCCTGGGAGGCGTGGCTCGCGGAGCATCATGCGACCTCGCCTGGGCTGTGGCTGAAGTTCGCCAAGAAAGGCTCGGGCATCGCCACGGTCTCCTATTCGGAGGCGGTCGACGTGGCGCTCTGCCACGGCTGGATCGACGGCCAGAAGGACAAGTTCGACGGCGATCACTGGCTGCAGCGCTTCACCCCGCGCCGGCCGCGGAGCCCATGGTCCAAGATCAACTGCGACCGGGTGGCGGCGCTCGCCGCCAGGGACGCGATGAAGCCCGCGGGCCTGCGCGAGGTCGAGCGGGCCAAGGCAGACGGCCGCTGGGAGGCGGCGTACGACGGCCAGCGCGCCGCGGCCGTGCCGGATGACCTGCGGCGCGAGCTGGAGGGCAACGCCACCGCCCGCGCATTCTTCGCCACGCTCGACAGCGCGAACCGCTACGCGATCCTCTACCGGCTGCACGAAGCCAAGAAGCCAGGGACGCGGGCACGCCGCCTGAAGACGTTCGTGACCATGCTGAGCGAGTGCAAGAAGATCCACCCCTGAGGCGAAACTCCCGCGAGAGTGTCGTGCCCCCGGGTCGCCGGCAGGCGGCGATAACCAAGACGGCTCACGCTGGTCCCGGCGCTGGTCCCGGCGCTGGTCCCGGCGCTGGTCCGGGAAGGATCGCCGGGACGCCGAAGGTCCCGTCGACCACCTCGACGAAGGTCCGTTGCTCCCGGAGGATGAGGCGCCGGCTCCGTGCCATCGCGAAGTTCGCGCGCGCCTCGTCATCGGATTTCAAACGCGCCCGGTAGGCCTCGTACGCGGCAAGGCTGGCGAAAGCGATCAGTCCCCACGCGACGTCGTTCGTGCCTTCATCGGGAAGGAAGTATCCGACCAGGTGGCCGCCGCATCGCGGAATGATGCGGCCCCAGTTCTCGGCGTACTGCCGGAACTCCTCTCGCTGGAAGGGATCGATCTGGTAGCGAATGAAGCAGGTCATCGTCATCGGCGTCCTCCGGGTGATGGGTCTGCCGCTGCATCCCCGCGCCAGCCGCGCCAGCCCCTGCCTGGCAATCAGAGGATAGCCGTGATATAGTTCGACTGTCATCGAACTATGAATGCAGACGCCCAGGTTGCCCCGGTTGCCGCGCTCGTTGCCGATGCGACGCGCGCGACGATTCTCTTCGCGCTGAGCGACGGGCGGGCGCTGCCGGCCTGCGACCTGGCGCTGCACGCGGGAGTCACCGCCGCGACGATCAGCTACCAGCTGGAGAAGCTGATCGCCGGCGGGCTGGTGGCCGCCGACCGGCAGGGTCGCCACCGCTACTACCGGCTCGCCAACCCGGCCGTGATCGGCCTGCTCGAGGCCCTCGCCACCGTCGCGCCGCCGGCCCCGGCCAGGACGTTCCGCGAAGGCCAGGAAGGGAAGGCGCTGCGGCTCGCACGGACCTGCTATGACCACCTGGCGGGCCAGCTGGGCGTGCGGATCGCCGAAGCGCTGCTGGCAGGCGGCTGCCTGGTGCCCATGTCTCATGCCGCTTCGTCGCGAGCCGCTGCCAACGGGCTTGGATCCAAGGCGCGCGACTACGTCTTGACGCCGGCCGGAGAACGGCTCTTCCGCCGCCTGGCCGTGGACGTGGCGGGAGCCCGGTCCGCGCGGCGCTCGTTCGCGAGAGCCTGCCTGGATTGGAGCGAGCGCCGGCACCACCTCGCCGGCGCCCTGGGCGCCGCGCTCCTCGATCGCCTGTTCGAGCTGGGCTGGATCGAGCGGACGCCCTCAAGCCGCGCCGTCCGTCTCTCCGACCCGGGACACCGCGGCCTGCGCGATCACTTCCAGATCGAGACTTGATCCTGGGACAATGTGGAGGCGCTCGAACCTAGCCGCCCAGCCGCCGGATGCCGGCGAGGCCGTCGAAGCCGGCGTCGTAGCTCATGATGATGGCGATCCCGTGACGCCGCATGACCGCCAGGTGGAGAGCGTCCCGGGCAGAGAGGCGCCGGCTGGGAAGCAGCAGGTTCTTCGCTCGCTCGAGGTCCGCCAGCTCGACCGGGAGGACTTCATCCACGAGCCCGAGTAGAGCGTCGAAGGCGGGTTGGATCGATTGCCGCTGGCGCAAGGCGTCGTAGCGGTGAAGGATCTCCTGCAGCACCTCCGCGTCGGTGACCAGCCGCTCGCCGGCGATCGCCGCTCCCTCCAGCAGGCGTCGCGCTCCCTCTTTGTTGGGATGAGCGCGGCCGATGAGATACATGGGGATGTTCGAGTCGACGAAGATCACTCCGGCATCCCGCGCTGATAGCCACGCTCGATCTCGGCCAGCATCTGGTCGATGTCGGCCGTGGGAGCCTCGTGCTCGTATGCCGTCCGGATCGCCGCGCGCTTGCGCTCCAGGCTCGTCTGCGGACGCAGGCGCCGCACCTCGCGCAGAGCCTGGCGCACCCACTCGGCGACCGTCAAGCGCTCCCGCCGCGCGGCGCGTTGAATGTCGCGCAGCTCGTCCTCTTCCACCAAGACCTGGAGTCGCTTACTCATCACAATAGTCTAATCGACTCATCATGATGAGTCAAGCCACCCGCTGCCGCCGCAGACGCCGTAGCCGGCGATGCTCGACCTCTAGCCGTGGCCCTGGCCGGCGGCGTAGTTACAGTAAGTCAATAGACCCCCGGCAGGAACCGCCACGCCCGCCGGCGATAGCGGTCGTAGCTCGCGCCGAAGGTGTCGTGGAGCAGGCGCTCCTCGGTGCGCGCGCGGAGGTCGCCGGCGAGCGCCACCAGGACCACGCCCAGGCCGACGGCAGCGGTCGGCGCCCACAGCCACGATCCCAGGGCCAAGAGGTCCATCGCCAGGTAGATGGGATGGCGCACCCGGCGGAAGGGGCCGGCGGTGCAGAGCTCGTGTCCTTGCTCGAGGCGGGCCGCGAGCCGCCATGAGCGGAAGACCGCCAGGGTCCAGGCGGCGAGCGCGGCGGCGGCCAGCATCAAGACCCCGCCCGCCATCCTTTGCGGCGGAACGAGGAGCGGGTGGGCGGCGGCAGGCGGTGCCAGCACCGCCCGGGCCAGGCCGGCGTAGAGCACTCCCTCGGCCAGCACGTGGAGGACCAACGGGACCTGGGAGCCGCGGGCCGCCTGCTCCTGCGCCTGGGAGACCGATCGCCGGTCGCGGGCGTGCCACCAGCGCAGCAGCCAGCGGGGGACGAAGACGGCGTAGAAGAGCGCATGGAAGGCATAGATCTCTTGGCCCGCGGCCAGCCGGGCGCCGGCTCGCGGCGGCACGGCGCCGAGGATGCGGTCGGCGAGCTCTTCGTAGTCGCCGTCGAAGGCGTGGGAGCCCTTCAGCTCCACCTTCCGGGCGAGCCCGGGCTCGAGGTCGGTGCAGAGGCTGTCGCTCTCGCCGGCGGCGGCGACGCAGAGCAGCGGACGCCCGCGCAGCTTCAGCACCTCCGGCAGGATCGGCAGCTCGGCAGCCTTGTTCTCCTTGACGCGGATCTCGAACGGCGTCGTGCGGCTCGGACCCAGCATGGCGATCACGCCGGTGCGGTCCAGGAGGTCGGCCGGCAGGCGAGCGGCCAGGAAGGGCAGCACGTCGGCGCCGAGCGAATAGCCGACGAGCAGCACGCGGTCCCGCTTCCAGGCCGCCAGGTAGTGGCGCAGCACCCGCTGCAAGTCGGCCGCCGCCGCGTCCGGAGTGCGGCCGTTCCAGAAGTACTCGAGGGTGTCGAGGCCGACCACGGGCACGCCGCGCCGTCCCGCCAGCACCTTGGCCACCTCGCGGTCGACGCCGGCCCAACCGCCGTCGCCGGAGAGGATCACCGCCAGCGGGCCGCTGCCCGAGCCGGTGCCCGGCATCTCGATCAGCGGCAGACCGGGCAGGGCCGGCGATCCGGCGGTCTCGGCGGTCGCCGGCGGCGTCCCGGGCCGGCCCCGGGTGGAAGGTGGCGCCAGCAGGCGCCCGACGGCCTGGCGCAGCGCCGGCTGCCAGAGCGCGGGCCTGGCGAAGGCATGGTCGACGCCGGCGAGCGTGACCACCTCACCCGCGGGCACGGCACGCGCCAGCGCCGCCGCCGCTGCGGCCGGGCAGCGGCGGTCGGCCGCACCCACCAGGGCCGTCCAGGGCTGCTCGACGTTCTTCGCCGGCAAGAGCTCGAAGCCGCCATTCACTGCCGGCACTGCCGGCCGCGTCGCCAGGCCGTGGCCGGGGCAGAGCTGCTGGCCGCCCGGGAGGCCGGCGCACGGGGCGAGACCCAGGCCGCCGCGGAAGGTGTTGGCGGGAGCCTGGGCGAGGGCGCCGTAGGCGAGCGCGCCGCCGCCGCCAAGACCGGCCACCAACGGATGGACGTAGCTCGGGAAGCCGAGGCGCTTCTGGATCACCTTGCTCAGGTTCTCGAGGCTGCCTGCCGTGTAGGCGCAGCGGTCGTGCTGCGCCGCGACGCGCTGCAGGTAATGACGGGTGTCGATCCCGACCACCAGCAGGCCCTGCGCCGCGAGCGTCCGCGCCAGCTGGTCCGCGGCGGCGTCCCATCCGGCCTCGTCCGAGAAGAACAGCACGACGTTGGCCGGATGCGGGGTCTCGCGCAGCAGGTGGAGCGCGCCGAAGCGGCCGTACTGGGCGATCTCCTGGGGCGGCGGCGCGGCGGCCGGAGCCGGCGCCGCGGCTTGGACGGCCGGAGCTCGCGCGGAGGCCTGGACGGCCGGGATGAGACCAGCGGCCAAGGTAACCGGCCCCGCAGCCGCTTGCCACGTCGGCGGGATCATCAGAATCGCAGCCGGAATGGCCAGGATTGGAGCCGCGGACTGGCTGGCCGGGACCCCTGCCGCCCGCAAGGCCGTCGCCCAGCTCGCGACTGCGCCCCAGGCGGCGGCGCCGGTGCCGGGGGGCACGCCGGCTGCGGTCGACGGCGGCCCGGAACCGGTGGGCGGTGGATTGGACCCGGGCGGTGGCTGGCCGGTGCCGGCCAGCGGTGAATTGGCGCCGGGAGGTGGCGGGCTGCTGCCGGGCGGCGGCGGCGGCGCCGGATGGTGGCCCTTCTTCTTCGCCGCTTCGTCGGCCTTGTCTCCCGGTCCCGGCTTGGCCGCCGGCTCGGCCGCCTGCTCCCCGGCGGTCTGTGCCTCGGACAACTTGGCGAGCTGGCGCACGATCGCCATCACCACCGCCCGCGGGTTGCTGCCCAGGTAGTGGGCGCCGGGCAGGGCGACGCTGGTGGCGAGCGCTGGCGCCAGCGTCGTGCAGAGGCTGGTGGCCTTCTCGCCGCTGCCGTAGACGCAGAGCAGCGGCTTGCCCCGGAGCCTCGCGGCCTCGGGCAGCACCGGCCGGTCCTCGCCGCCGCCATGGCCCAGCCACTCGCTGAGCCGGAACTCGAAGCTGGTCGTGCGGCCCGGACCGAGCAGGGTCACCAGGCGCACCTTGCCCTGCAGGTCGGGCGGCAGCCGAGCGACCATGAACGGCAGCACCTCGGCGCCCAGCGAGTAACCGATGAGCAGGGCGTCCTTGCGCTTCCAGGCTGCGAGATAGGTCCGCAGGATCCGCGCCAGGTCGGCTGCGGCACCCTCCGGCGTGCGCGGGGTCCAGAAGTACTGCAGGGTGTTGAGGCCCACCACCGGGAAGCCGCGTTCGGCCAGCTGGCCGGCCACGTCCCGGTCGAGCCCGGCCCAGCCGCCGTCGCCCGAGACCACCACCGCCAGTGTGTCGCCGGTCGCGCCCGGCTCCGGCAGCTCGAGGAGCGGCAGATCGGCGAGCGACCGGCGCACCACGGTCTCGGGCGGCCGGGCCAGCTCGGCGGCATTCAAGATCCGCAGGTACGCCTGCTTCAGGCCGGCGCCGGCACGCAGCTCGGGCGACGCCTGCCGGTGGCCGCTGCTCTTCGGCGGCGAGATGACCGCGGCGCCCTTGACCTTGGCGGCGAAAGCCTCCGCCGCCTGTCCCGCCAGGGGGGAGCCGCATCTCGTCCCGCCGCCCCCGCCCGCCATCGCGGGCGACAGCAGCCAGGGCTGATCGAGGCTCGCGACCGGTTGCAGCTGGTAGGTGCCACCGCCCGGCAGCGGCTTCGAGGTGAGGCCGCGTCCGGGGCACAGCGGATGGCTGGACTCGATCTCCGGACAGAAGCCGAGGCTGACCGCGCCGGCGAAGCTGCCGCTCGGCGCCTGGGCCAGCGCGCCGTAGGCGAGCGTGGCGCCGGTGCCGAAGCCGGCCAGCACCGGCGGCGTGTAGACCGGCAGCTCGAGCTTCTTCTGCACCAGCTTGCTCAGCATCTCGAAGTCGCCGGCCGGATAGGAGCAGTCCTGGGTCAGGCGCTCCACCTTGCGCAGGTAATAGGACAGATCGAGGCCGATGACCAGCGCGTCGAGCGACTGCAGGCCGCGCGCCAGCGATTCGGCCTGGGCGTCCCAGCCGTCCTCGCCGGAGACCAGCACGACGACCCCCCTCGGGGTCCCGGCGCGACGGTAGACGGAGACCTGCCCGAAGCGGCCGTAGGTCTGGTGCTCGACGGCACCGGCGGCGGCCGGCACTGGTGCGGTCGATCTCGCGGGGGCGGCGAAGGCGGCGGGAGCCGCGACGGCCGCCATCCCGACGAGCGCGGCGAAGGCGGCGATCGCGGCGATCGCCGCGATCGCAACGGTCGCAACGATCGCAGGCAGGGAGGCCGCGGCGAGCGGGGCGGTGTGGCGCGGACCGTTCACTGGCGCGCGGCTGCCGGCTGTGTCTCGCGGAGGATGCGGTCGGCGAGCGCCGCGTAGTCGCCGCCGAAATGGTGCGAGCCCTGGAGGGCGACCGCCTTGCCGAGCCCGCCGATCTCGGTGCACAAGCTGTCCTTCTCCTCCTGGCCGTAGAGGCATAGCAGCGGTCTGCCGCGCAGCTTGGCGACCTCGGGCAGCACCGGCCGGTCGCCGCCGGCATTGCCGCCCAGCCAGTCGGTCAGGTGGAACTCGAAGCTGGTCATGCGGCTCGGGCCGAGCAGGACGATGAGCCGCACGCGGCCGAGCAGGTCGGGAGGCAGGCGACTGGCCATGAAAGGTAGCACGTCGGCGCCCAGCGAGTAGCCGACGAGGAGGAGCTGCTGCCTCCCCCAAGCGGCAAGGTAGTGACGCGCGATGCGTTCCAGGTCGGCGGCGGCGCCGTCGGGGTTGCGGGCGCTCCAGAAGTACTGCAGCGAGCTCAGCCCGACGACCGGCACGCCCTTGCCCGCGAGGACGGTGGCCACGTCCTTGTCGATTCCCGCCCAGCCGCCGTCGCCGGAGACGATCACCGCCAGCAGGTCCCCGGCCGGCTGCTTGGCCGGCACCTCGACGAGCGGCAGGTCGTCGACCGGCGGCAGAGCCGCCGCCGCGGGCGCGCCCGCGCCACCCGCGCCGCCCGCGCCGCCCGCACGCGTGCCATGCGCCGAGGCAGGCGACGGCGGGCGCGGCGCGGCTCCGTGCGCGCCGCCGCCCCCCGATGCCGCGGCGGCACTGCCGGCGGCGGTGCCGGCCGGAGCCGGCGCGTGACCGGGCTCGACGGCGCTGGTCAGGCGCTGGAACGCCTGCTTGAACTGTT
>DATDGZ010000187.1:0-2184 GCA_036521795.1 Thermoanaerobaculia bacterium
GTCACCGGCCCCAGGCGCTCGTGCGGCGGGCCCAGGTCCACCGCCTCGAGGGCCACCAGGTCGCGGGCCAGGCGGCGCGCGGCGTTGGCGGCGCCGAGCGCCTGCGCGTGGGCGGCGTGGCAGGCCTCGCCGCGCGCCACCAGCTCCAGCACCAGCAGGCCCTTCTGCGCCACCGCCAGGTCGAGCCCGGTCGGCTCGCCGATCACCGCCGCCACCGGCCGGCGGCCCTGCCGCGCCAGCTCCGCCAGCACGGCCACGGTGCCCGTGCCGCGGGTCTCCTCACCTTCGACCAGGGCGAGCGCCAGGGTGAAGGGCAGCTCGACCTCGGCAAAAGCCGCGAACGCGGCGATCATCCCCGCCACCGCCGCCTTGGCGTCGTTGGCGCCGAGACCGTGGACCTTGCCGCCGGCAGGCCGCGAGTCCCAGGGGTCGCGGGTCCACCCCGGGGCCGGCGGCACGGTGTCGAGATGGGTGTCGAGCAGCAGCACGGGCAGCGGCGCCGCCGCCGGCGGCTGTGGCGACAGCAGCAGCAGGCTGTTGCCGAGCCGCAGCGGCACGACGCCGCGCCGCCGCCACCACTGCTCGAGGAAGCCCGCGAGCTCGCTCTCCTCGCCCGACACCGAGCGAATGGCCGTGATGGCCCGGTGCAGCGCCAGGACCTCGCGCTCCGGCAGCATCATGGCTCGCTCCCCGGCCGCGCCGCCGCTTCCAGAGATTGCCGTGCCGCCGCTTCCAGCGTTTGCCGTGCCGCCGCTTCCAGCGATTGCGGCGCGGCGGCCGCCGCGTCCGCGACGACCAGCGTCCCGGCGCCTTCGTTGGTGAAGACCTCGGCGAGCAGGCCGTCGGGCACGGCGGCGCCGACGATGTGAACCCGCCGCACGCCGCCGCGCAGCGCCGCCTCGATGCTGCTCGCCTTCGGCAGCATGCCGTCCTCGAGGCAGCCGCGCTCGCGCAGGCGGGCGAGGCCCGCGAGGTCGGTGAGCGACACCAGCGAGCTCGGGTCGCCGGGGCGCTCGAGGATGCCGGGCGCGCCGGTCAGCAGCAGCAGCTTCTCGGCCCGCAGCGCCACCGCCAGGGCGGCCGCGGCGGTGTCGGCGTTGACGTTGAGCAGCGCGCCGCGCTCGTCGGCCGAGAGCGGGCTCACCACCGGCACCATGCCGGCCGCGAGCAGCGTCTCGAGCACCGCCGGATCGACGCCCTCGATGTCGCCGACGTGGCCGTAGTCGACCACCACGCCACCCGCGGAGGCGCCCGCGCCGCCGCTGCCCACCGCCGCCACCGTCACCGGCCCGCGGCGGTGTGCCAGGACCAGCCCGGCAGCCACTCCGGAGAGGCCGACGGCAGGCAGGCCGACGGCGCGGCAGGCCGCCAGCAGCCGAGTGTTGACAGTCCCGTTCAGCACCAGGGTGGCGACCTCGAGCGCCGCGTCGTCGGTGATCCGGCGGCCGGCGACGAAGCGCGGCTCGGCGCCCAGGGCCCGGGACAGCGCGGTCGACTGCGGCCCGCCGCCGTGCACCAGCACGACGCGGATACCGACCTGGTGGAGGACGTGGACCTGCTCGAGGACCGCCACCATGGCAGGCGGCGCGGCCTCGGCGGCGGACGGGCGGCCGCCGGGGTCGCTCCCGAGCGCCACGCCGCCGACCTTGACCACGAAGGTCTTGCCCTTGAAGAGGCGGATGTACGGCACCGCCTGCCGCAGGGCCGCCACCGCGGCGCTCTGCTGCCCGACGTCCTTCATGCGAGACCCTCCCGCTCCCGGACCGGCGCCGCGAGCCGCGCCGGCATTGCCAGTAGCGCCGGCGTCGCCGGCAGGGTGGCCCTCGCAGTGCTCGCAGGCAGGCCGCGGTCCTCGCCGGTGACTCCGGGGGTGCCGGCGTTACCGCCGGTGGCGGTGATGCTGCCTGCCTCGGCGCCAGTGCCGGCGCCGGCCGGGGCGCCGATGTCGCCACTGTCGCCGTCGTAGCCGTCGTAGCCGTCGTCGGCCGCGTAGCCGGTGGCGCCAACCTCGCCGCCGCCGGTTGCCGCGGCGCCGCGGACCGCGAGCAGCCGGTGGAGCACCGCCATCTGTGCCCACATGCGGTTGTGGGCCTGGCGCACCACGACGCTGCGCGGCCCGTCGAGCACCTCGTCGCGCACCACCACGCCGCGCCGCACCGGCAGGCAGTGCATGAAGCGGCAGGC
>DATDGZ010000188.1:0-4126 GCA_036521795.1 Thermoanaerobaculia bacterium
GTCAGCTCCTTCGGCATCGGCGGCACCAACGCCCATGCCGTGCTCGAGGAGGCGCCGCCGCGGCAGCCCGCCGGGCCGGCGCGCCGCTGGCAGCTGTTGCTGCTCTCGGCGAGGAGCGAGCAGGCGCTGGAGGCCGCCACCGACGACCTGGCGGCCTGGCTGGCGGGCGGACCGCGGCGCGAGCCGCTCGCAACGCTCGCCGAAGCCTGCTACACGCTGCAGGTGGGGCGGCGGGCCTTCGCCTGCCGGCGGGCGTTGCTTTGCCGGGAGGCGGCAGAGGCGGGCGAAGCGCTCGCCGTCCGCGACCCCCGGCGGCTGTGGAGCCGGCGCCTTCCCGGCGCGGCGCGGCGCCGGCCGGTGGTCTTCCTGTTCCCCGGCCAGGGGACGCAGCACGTGGACATGGGCCGCGGCCTCTACGACTCCGAGCCGGTCTTCCGCCGCGAGCTGGATGCCTGCGCCGACCTGCTCGCGCCGCTGATGGGCGCCGACCTGCGGCAGGCGCTCTTCCCGCCGGCTGCGCGGCGCGCCGCGGCCGCCGGCGAGCTCGCCCAGACCCGCCTCGCGCAGCCGGCCCTGTTCGCCGTCGAGTATGCCCTGGCGCGGCTCTGGATGGCATGGGGCGTCGCGCCGTGGGCCATGCTCGGCCACAGCCTCGGCGAGCTGGTGGCGGCCTGCCTGTCGGGGGTCTTCTCGCTCGCCGACGCCCTCGCCGTGGTGGCGGCGCGCGGCGAGCGCATGCAGGCCGAGCCTGGCGGGGCGATGCTGGCGATCGAGCTGGGCGAGAGCGAGCTCGGACCGCTGTTGCCGCCGGCGGTCGAGCTGGCCGCGGTGAACAGCCCGTCCGACTGCGCCGTCTCCGGGCCGGAGCCGGCGGTGGCGGAGCTCGCGGCGCGGCTGGAGGAGCGGGGAGTGGTCTGCCGCCGGTTGCACACCTCGCACGCCTTCCACTCGGCCACGATGGCGCCGGCCGGCCCGCCCGTCGCCGCGCTGGTGGCGCAGATGGAGCGCCGGGCCCCGGCGGTGCCCTGGCTCTCCAACCTCAGCGGCGACTGGATCGGGGCCGCCGAGGCCGCCGATCCCGGCTACTGGGCAGCGCAGCTGCGCCGCACCGTGAGGTTCGGCGCCGGCGTCGAGCGGCTGCTGGCGACCGGCGCGGAGCCGCTGTTCCTGGAGGTCGGTCCCGGTGGCACGCTGTGCGGCCTGGTGGCACGCCGGCAGGCGTGGCGGGGGCCGCAGGAGCGGCCTGCCGCCGCCGTGGCCTCCGGCGCCGCCGTGCCATCGATGCGGCACCCGCAGGCGGCCGGCGACGACGAGCGCGTCCTGGCCGCCGCCCTCGCTCGGCTCTGGCTGGCGGGTGTGGAGATCGACTGGGCAGCCGTCCACGCCGGCGAGCGCCGCCGGCGGATCCCGCTGCCGACCTATCCCTTCCAGCGGCAGCGCCTCTGGATCGAGCCCGCCGGCACCTCGGCGCCGGGCGCAATTGCCGCGGTGCCGGGCGCGATCGCCGCCGACCCATCCGCGGCTCCCACCGCCCCGGGCGCAGGCGCAGCGGTGCCGGGGGGGGCCTCCGCGATTCCGGTCGCGATCTCGGCAGCGCCGGGCGCGATGGCCGCGGCACCGCTCGCGAGCACCGTGGAGCCCCACGCCGCGCTGGAGGCACGCATCGTCGAGCTGTTCGAGCGCTTGCTGGGGGTGGCCGGCGTCGGTATCCACGACAGCTTCTTCGACCTCGGCGGCCACTCCCTCCTCGGCATCCGGCTGATCGCCCTCCTGGCCGCCGAGACCGGGGTGGAGCTGCCGATCCGCACGCTCTTCGATGCGCCGACGCCCGCGGAGCTGGCCCGGCTCGTCGCCGCGGAACCGGCCGCTGCCGGCGGCGCCACGGCAGGTCCGGACATGGCACCTCCTGCCGTGCCCCTCGCGTCGACCGTGAGCCGCGCGGCGGCCCCATCCCTCACAGCGGGCGCATCCCTCACGGCGGGTGCATCCCTCACGGCAGGTGCATCCCTCACGGCGGGTGCATCCCTCACAGCGGGCGCATCCCTCGCAGCGCCCGCATCCCTCACAGCGCCCGCATCCCTCACAGCGGCGGCGCCCCTCGCGGCGACCGCGCCCCTCGGATCGGCTGCACCCCGGGCGTCGGCCGCCCCCCTCGCGGCGATGGAGCCGATCGAGCGCGTGCCGCGGCAGGGCGCGATGCCGGCGTCGTTCGCGCAACAGCGCCTCTGGTTCCTGCACCAGTTGCTGCCCGGCAGTCCGCTCTACGTCGTGCCGGTGGCCGTCGGCGTCCGCGGCGACATCTCCCTGCCGCTCCTCGCCGCCTGCCTGGCCGAGGTGGCGCGGCGCCACGAATCGCTGCGGACCTCCTTCCTCTGGTCCGCAGACGAGACTGTGCAAGCGATCGCGCCCCACGTCGAGCTGCCGCTCCCGCTGGTGGACCTCGCCGCCCTGGCGCATTCACGGCCGGTGGCCGCACGGCTGGAGGCCGAGCGCCTCGCCCGCGCGGCGAGCCTGCGGACCTTCGACCTGCAAGCGGCGCCGCTGCTGCGGGTCGGCATGATCCGCCTGGCAAGCGACGATCACCGGCTGCTGGTGACCCTCAGCCATCTCGTCAGCGACGGCTGGTCGGTGGGCTTGCTGATCCGCGAGCTGGCATTGCTCTACGCCGCCTTCCGCGACGGCCGCCCGTCGCCGCTGGCACGGCTGCCGATCCAGTACGCCGACTTCGCTGCCTGGCAGCGGCGCCGCCTCTCGCCGTCGGCGCTGGCGGCCGAGCTGGCGTTCTGGCGCGATCGGCTCGCCGGCATGGCGCCGCTCGAGCTGCCCACCGACCGGCCGCGCCCGGCGGTGCCCGGCGGGCGCGGTGCGGAGCGCCCCCTGTCGCTCTCGCCGCGGCTCGAAGCCGCCCTGGAACGGCTCGGCCGGGATCGGCGGGTCACACTCTTCATGACTCTCTTCGCGGCCTTCGCCGCGCTGCTGCACCGCTACACCGGCCAGACCGACGTCGCCATCGGCACGCCGGTCGCCGGCCGCACCCACCCGCAGACGGCGGACCTCATCGGCCTCTTCGTCAATACCCTGGCGCTGCGCGCCGATCTGCGCGGCGAGCCCACCGCCGCCGAGCTGCTGCGGCGGGTGCGGGAGGCCACGCTCGACGCCTTCGCCCACCAGGGCGTCCCCTTCGAGAAGGTGGTCGGCGAGCTGCAGCCTGACCGCGACCTGTCGCGGACGCCGCTGTTCCAGGTGATGCTCGCCCTCGAAGACATCCCGGTCGCGGCGCCCGAGGTCCCCGGCCTGGCCCTGACCGTGCTGCCTGCCGCGGTGCGCAGCGTGAGGTTCGACCTGAACCTGGCGCTGCGCCGGGCCGGCGGCAGGCTGCTCGGCGCGCTCGAGTTCCGCGCCGATCTCTTCGATCCGGCGACCGTCGAGCGGCTTGCCGGCCACTGGCGCCGCCTGCTGGAAGGGATCGCCGGCGCTCCCGACCGCCCCCTGGCCGAGCTGCCGCTGCTCTCGCCGGCGGAGCGGCACCAGCTGAGGATCGAGTGGAACGCCACCACCGGCGAGGCGGGCGGCGGCGACGATCTCTTGAGTACGCCCTGCGCGCGACACGCGGCGCTGCAGCCCACGGCGCTGGCGCTGGTGCAGCCGCCGGAGCAGGGCGAGCCCGCTGGGCGGTCGCTCAGCTACGGCCAGCTGGACCTGCAGGCGGCCGGGCTGGCGCGCGAGTTGCGGGCCCTCGGCGTGGGCCCGGAGCGGATCGTCGGGATCAGCGCCGAGCCCTCCATCGAGATGGTCGTCGGCCTGCTCGCGATCCTGAAGGCAGGGGGCGCCTACCTGCCTCTCGACCCGGCTCACCCGCGGGAGCGGCTGGCGCGGGTGCTGGCGGATTCCGACGCGCGGCTGGTGCTCGCCGGCGAGCGCCTGGCCCAGCGGCTGCCGGCGTCACTCCGCGTCGTGCGGCTCGACCTCTGGTCCGAGGCACAGCGGAGCGAGGCAGCCGCTCGCCCGGCTCGCTCGGCTCGCCCGGATCGCTCGGCTCGCTCCGAGACAGGCCGGCTGCCGCCGCCCGCCCATCCGAAGGCCCTTCCGGACAACGCCGCGTACGTCCTCTACACCTCCGGCTCCA
>DATDGZ010000189.1:0-2080 GCA_036521795.1 Thermoanaerobaculia bacterium
CGGTCCTCGCCAACCCAGCGATGCGCCAGCCGCCGTGTCGCGCGACTGCTCCCTCCCATCTCGTCCTTGCCGCCATTCATCACGACCATATAATACCATGGCTATGACCATATCGAGGAGAAAGGCGGGCGGCCATGGCAAGGAGAGCTCCCGGGGGCTAGCAAGCAGCAGCTCAGCTGGGCCGCCTGCGGCGGCCGCTCCTGCAAGGCTTACAGCCGGAGCGCGGGTCCCGTGCTGCCGGCGGCCGTCGAGGCTCCGTGCCAAGTCCAAGCCGCCGGCGCTTGTTGGGCCAGTCCGAGCCTACCGAACCGTCCGTAGCGTGCTGCGCACGCCATTGAGGGCTCGCCGCTCCGCGACTCGCTTACACGGCCGACGAGGCCGTCCGCACGGCGCGGCTGGCGCGGGAGGTCGGCGCCTGGGACTGGGTGAAGCTCGAGGTGATCGGCGACCAGCGGACGCTGTTCCCCGACAACGTCGAGTTGTTGCGCGCGACGGCCGGCCACACTTCGACGGTCCGTGCGGCGCGCGCGCAAGCCAAGACCCATCGTGCCCTGTGGCACGGGCGGGTGGCGCCGAGAGCAGTGTCGTGGGACGAACTGGCGAGCGGCCGCCGGCGGCGGCGGCGAGGCCTGGCCGCAGGACGGAGCCAGCCCAGTGGCCGCGGCGCAGGGGACGTTGGCGATCTACTGCACGCTCGCCGGCAGCGGCGCATCGACGCGCCCCGCGAACGTCGCCGCGGCGGAGCCGTGACGGCGAGGTGCCCCAGCGAAGAGGCTGTCCCACGCGGCCGCTCGACGCCTGAGCGGCCGCCCTGCCGCCGATCTCACCGTTTGTGAGCGGGTCGAGGGGCGCGAGATGGTCGCCCTGCGAAAGGACGGCGAAGGAGGCCGAGGAGCCGCCGTGAAGAGCGCCGGCCGCTAGGGTGAGCCAGGCATCGCCCGCGCCAGGATCTGCCGGATTGTCTGCGCCTCGGGGATGCGCAGGCGCTCGGCGGCCTCGAGCGCAAGGGTCAGCAGGCTGTGCGCCTCTTCGAGGTCCCCGGGGCGGGACCTGGACTGCAGGTTCAACGCCAGCTTGGTGCGGGCCACGAGCAGCGACCGGACGTCGCCGAGCGCCTCGTAGACGGGAAGCTCCTCCTCGCGGTGGATCCGCAGCGCCTCGTCGAGCTGGCCGCGGGCGGCGAGCACGTCGGCGATCCTGCCGAGGGTGACGGCGCGCTCCCGGACGTCGCCGAGCGCCTCGTGGACAGGAAGCTCCTCCTCGCGGCGGATCCGCAGCGCCTCGTCGAGCTGGCCGCGGGCCTGAAGGATGTCCGCGATCTCGCCCATGGCGACGGCGCGCTCACGGGTGTGCCCCGCCTTACCGAAGGCTGCAGCGGCCTCTTCGAAACGCGACCGGGCTTCGTCGTGATCCCCTCCTTGCATCAGGGCCCGGCCCATAAGGAGCTGCGCGCCGGCTGCCGCGAACAGGGCCTCGGGGCCCGTGCCTCCGGAGGTCAGGGCCAGCGCCCTCTCGATCGCCTGCCGCGCCTCCCCGACCACACCAAGGGGCTCGAGGCCGTCGTGCACGATCAGCCACACCGACGCGGCAGCAGCCCGCTCCGCCTCGCTTCCGTCGGTGGGAAAGGCCCCGAGCCCCTCTCGGGCGACCTCGACGCAGGCGCGGTAGGCGTGGCGGTCGCGCAGGGCCATCGCCCAGCGGTTGTACGACCGCAGGGCGCCTGCCCGATCGCCCGCGGCGTCGCGATGGCGGGCGGCGGCTCCAAGTCCGACAGCGCTCCGGGGCGCTGCTCGAGGTGCCCGGCCACCCGCAGGTGCCAGGCACGTACCGCCGCCGCGCCCTCCCGGGCGGCCAGCGCGCCCTGCCGGCGGCTGGCGAGCAGGCGGTGCACGGCATCGCCCCCCTCCAGTGCGGTGGGCGCCACGGTGCGGGCGAGGAGGCCGCGGGCCCGCAGCCAGTCCAGGTCCACCGCCGGGTCGGCCAGGCCCTCGCCGGCGAGCAGCGCCTCGAGCTCGGGCGTGGGGAACGGCTCGCCGAGCAGGCAGAGGCGGTCGAAGGCCGGATCGCGCTCCGCGGGCAC
>DATDGZ010000190.1:0-10263 GCA_036521795.1 Thermoanaerobaculia bacterium
CCGGCGGTTTTCAAGACCGCTGCTTTAGACCACTCAGCCACCCCTCCGGTGGGGATGATGGGACGGTGCGATGCGGGTGAGGCCGCCGGTGTAGGGGTGTAGGGCGGCGGGGATGAGGATGGAGCCATCCGGCTGCTGGCAGTTCTCCAGGATGGCGATGAGGGTGCGGCCTACGGCGAGGCCCGAGCCGTTCAAGGTGTGGAGGAGGCGGGGGCGGCCGGTGGCGGGGCGGTAGCGAAGATTCGCTCGGCGGGCCTGGAAGTCCTCGCAGTTGCTGCAGGAGGAGATCTCTCGGTAGGCGCCCTGGGCGGGGAGCCAGACCTCGAGGTCGTAGGTCTTGGCGGCGGCGTAGCCGGTGTCGCCGGTGGAGAGGCAGACGACGCGGTAGGGCAGCTCGAGCAGCTGCAGGATCTTCTCGGCGTGGCCGGTCAGGTCTTCGAGGGCCTGGTAGCTGGTCTCGGGGGTGGTCAGCTGCACCAGCTCGACCTTGTTGAACTGGTGCTGGCGGATGAGGCCGCGCACGTCCTTGCCATAGGAGCCGGCTTCGCTGCGGAAGCATGGGGTGTAGGCGGTGTAGCGCAGGGGCAGGCGGTCCTCGTCCAGGATCTCGTCGCGGTGGAGGTTGGTCAGGGGGACCTCGGCGGTGGGGACCAGGAAGTAGTCGTGGCCCTCGAGCTTGAAGAGGTCCTGCTCGAACTTGGGCAGCTGGCCGGTGCCGGCGAGGGCGGCGCGGTTGACGATGAAGGGCGGCAGCACCTCGGTGTAGCCGTGGGCGCGGGTGTGGAGGTCGAGCATGAAGCCGATCAGCGCGCGCTCGAGGGCCGCGCCGGCGCCGAACGAGACGGTGAAGCGGGCGCCGGCCAGCTTGGCGCCACGCTCGAAGTCGAGGATGCCGAGCTCCTGGCCCAGCTCCCAGTGGGGGCGCGGCTCGAAGGCGAAGCTCGGCGGCTCGCCGACCACCCGCTCGATGCGATTGGCGCTCTCGTCGGGACCCACCGGCACGCTCGGGTGCGGCAGGTTCGGCAGGGCAAGCTCGATCGCGGCGAGCTCGGGCTCGAGCGCCGCCAGGCGGGCCTCCAGCGCGGCGGCGCGCTCCTTGAGGCTCGCCACCGCGGCGATCTCGGCCGCGGCGTCGCCGCCGCGCTGCTTGACCGCGCCGATGGCGCGGCTGGCCTCGTTGCGCTGGCGCTTGAGCTCCTCGAGCTCGACGAGCGCCGACCGCCGCTCCGCGTCCAGGCGCAGCCACGACTGCGGCAGGGCGGGATCGACCCCGCGGCTTGCCAACCGCTCGATGACGCCCTGAAGGTCGTGGCGCATGAGGTCCCGGGAGAGCATGGCCGGGGAGTCTATCTCGCCCGATGCGTTGCTGGCACCAGGTCATCCTCCTGCCCTCCCCTTTGGGCGAGGGTCCGCAGCCCTCAGCCGCCGCCCCCTGAAACCAGACACCTCCCAAAGGGGAGGGCAGGCCGCGTCTTCAAAGTCTTCCGCGGCCGCTTCGAGGGCAAGCGGCGGCGAGCTCGCCGACTGACTCAACGACCGAACGCCGACTTCTTGCTGCGGATCAGCGCCGCGTCCACGCGGCGGCCGACGGTGAATCTCTTGCCGCCGAGGGACATCAGCCGTTCGTCGGGGGTCAGCAGCCGCAGGGTTGCCTCTTCGGCCGGCGAACCCACCTCCTTACCGAGGGTTAGCCTTGCGCCGCCGGCCGAGACCTCGAAGATCTCATCGCCAAAGGCGACGTAGGAGAGTCCCGCCTGATGAAAGGCCAGACATGGGTGGGTCGGCAGGCAGTCGATCGTGCCTCCTGTGGCCACATACTCGGGCTCCACCCCGTTGAGCCCAAACTCCGAGTTGAGCTGCGCCATCGCCGCCGTTGCCGGGGGCAAGGCGCGAGATTGGCTGGCGACAGGACCCGGTACGTCAGCCGGCATATTGTTCCACGTGGTCATGAGGCCGCTGTCATTGACCACCGCTCGCGTCACCTCGATCCCATCCGGCTCGAACACCCGCACCAGGTTGTAGAAGTCACGTTTTTGCTCTTTACGACAGCGCGTTATGGTCCAGTTCTCGATCCGAACAACCTGATATGTGACCCTTCCGCTCGAGAGATCGGCCATGACACGCGTTTCGTTCGGCTGCCGGCTCCCGGGAGCCAACCCCCTGACCAAGGACCAGTATTGATAAAGATAGTCCTGGACGACCTGATCCGTGGTCGTCGGAAATGGCACGGGAACGTAAACCGTCGATCCCGGAGTTGCCGCTCTCATCGCGTGCTCGAACGCCTGCCACCCGGGCTCGCCGGCCGGGTCACAGTACGCCAGACTCCACGGTGCTGCCGCGAGAGGAGCACACACCAGAAGCACCATCAAGCCAAGGATTTTCGCTTTCGTCTGGACTCGACAGTTCACCGGATGTCCCGTTCGAGCCGCCACCAAACCCGACGCTACAGCTTTTCGTGATCAAGGCTGCGCTGAGCAGCGCAAACAGCACCTTACCCATGGCTTACCTCCTCCCAAGTCGTGAACCCGAGGCGCCGAGCCCTGGACCAGGAACCGATCTGGCGGTGCGCGCCTTAGTAGACCCGTGAGTACAGCTCTTACATATATAGTTGCACGAGAAGGGCGAAACAGGACATCCCGTGCCCTGAGGCCGCGCTGGCCGGTGCCGACGAGGGCGGCGCGGTTGACGATGACGGGCGGCAGCACCTGCCCTCGAGGCGCGATGCGGCACCGATGCCGCGACGCCTGTGCCGGCCATGACGTAGAGGCGGTAAGCTAGTATCGCGAGTGCAGGCGCGGCCCATGGGCCCCGGCGTCCAGCTCCATGTTCCTCTCCTTCCGCCGCGCGTGAGATCCCATCTCCTGAAAGGCAGGCTGGCCCGGTGGGCGCTGCCGCCCGCGACGCTGGCGGCGATCGGCTGCTTCGCCGCGCACGAGGTCGATCCGGTGGCGGCCGCCGAGGGCGCTTATCTCGGCAGGCTGGCGGCGGCGGTCCTGGTGGCCGTGGCGGCGCTGGCGCCGCCGCCGGCGGCCGAGCTGGGGCTGGGAGGGGTGCTGGCGGCGGCAGCGGTCTGGGCGCTGCCGGCCGGCCCGGGTCGGGGCGCAGCGGTGATGGCGCTGCTGATCGCCACCCTCGCGGTCGCCGCCGGACGGTGCCTGCGGCGCATTGCCACCGCCGCGGAGGATGGCGCGGGCACTGGACGAGCACGGCTCGCGGCGGCCGTCGCTCTGTGCTTCGGCTGCCAGGTGCTGCTGCGCGGCGAACTGCTGTTCGCGCCCGGACGAGCGCTGCGGCCCTGGGTGGCGCTCCTCGTCCTGCCGGTCGCCGCCGGCGCTGCCCTGGCGCTGCTCTGGCGGCGCCGCGGCATGGTGCCCGCGCTGGCCGCCGCTGCCGCGGCGGCGGTGCTGGCGCCTGGCTGGACGGTGGCGACCACCCTGGCGATGGTCGCGCTGGCCGGCGGCGACAGCTTGCGCGGAACGAACGCCGCGGCGGCCGGCGGAAGCTGGTGGTTCAGGAGGGTTCCTGCCAGCGCGGATCGCGAAGAAAAAGGGCGAGCAGGTGCCTTGGCTCCGGCCGAGACCAGGCCACTCGGAAGGACGCCGGCTGCGCTCGCGGCCGGAGCCCGGCGCTCCCTGCTGGACAGGGCCCGCCCGGCAGCCGGCGTGGCCGCGCTGCTGCTGCCTGTTGCCTGGGAACCGCGGTCGGGTTGGGCCGCGGCACTTGCCGGGCTGGCGCTCTGGCGGCCAGGCCTGGCGGCCGGGGTGGCGCTGCCGCTCGCAGCACTGATGCGCGGCGCAACGCTGGCGGGACTCGGGCTGCCTGGCGCGCTCGCCGCGCATGCCTCCCCGCGCGAAGGAGCGGCCGGTCTTGCCTGGCTGGTGATGCTGGTCCCGGCGGCCTTGGTGGCTGCGCGCCAGCCGCGCTCGCGCACCTTGCTCGCCGGCGCGGCGCTGCTCGCCTTTGCGACGCCCTGGCTGCCCGACCGCACGGCGCTGGCGGCACCGGTGGCGCTCGCGGCACTGGCGCTGCCGGCTGCCGGCACGGCGGCCGGGCTCGCGGCGGTCTGGAGCGCAGCCGTCCTGCTCGGCAGTGCGCTGCTGGCCTCCTATCCCTGGCTGCGCCCGGACTCCCTGGGCGATGCGCTCGCCCTGCTCGGCCGCGGCGCCGGACCGCGACTGGCGGCCGTGATCGGCGGCGCGGCGCTGCTGGTGGCCGGCGCCGTCGAGCTGGTTCTGCGGCGCTCGGCAGCCGCGAGACCGGCGGAACCTTGGAGCGCGGAGGCTTCAGCTGCTGTCGCAGGGGCACCGGCACCGGCGCGCGCCTCTCGGATCGCGGCGTTGGTGGCGGGTGTCGCGCTGTTCGCCGCCCTCATCGGGCCGCAACTGGTGTCGCCCGGCATGGCCCTGCTTGCCGGTGGCGACGCGGTGCTGCTCGACCGCGCCCATCCGTCCTGGTCTCTCGACCTCGGACCGCGGCGGTCGCGCATGCTGGTGCTGCAGACCAGCCTGATCCACGCCGCCGGCCTTGGCGGTGGCACGCCGGTGGCGCGCGTGCGGCTGCTCGGCACCGGTGCTCCCCCCGTGGAGCTCCAGCTGCGCGCCGGCGACGATACCGGGGAGTGGGCGGCGCGCCGGCCTGACGTGGCTGCCGCGGCGCGGGCGCGGGCGCCGCGTCCCTGGCTGGCATGGGTGGCTGGATCGTTCTTCGGCCAGCGCTACCGCGCCCGGCTGCCGCTGCCGCGCGCCGGCAGCTTCGCCCGCCTCGAGATCGACCTCGCCACCGGCTTGCCGCCCGACACCGGCCTCGCGATCTACCAGGTGGAGCTCGAGCCATGACGCGGGCAACGCGGGCAGCGCGGGCAACGCGAGCGCAGGGCGGCTCCCCTGACCAGGTCCGGACGCACCTCGACGGTGCGGCCTCGTCCGCCGGCGCCGGGCCACCAGCCGGAGCCCCGCTCACCGCATCCGCGGCCGTCCCGCTTCTCCTTTTCGCCGCCGCCATCGCCGGCACGGCGGCTTGGAGACACCTCCTGCCCGCGCCGCCAGGCGACCCGCTGGCAGGGACGCTCACGCTCATTCCCGTCGTCCTTGCCGCTCTCTATGGCATCCATCGCTGGGGCGTGCGGAAGGGCGCTCGCGGTCTGTCGCGGGCGGGCAGCGCCGGCGAGGTCGCGGCGCTGGGGCTGCTGCTCGCGACGGTCTTCGCGCGGCCGGCGCTGGGGCTGGCGCACGCCAGCGAGCTGCTGGCCGCCGGCCTGCTGCTGCTCCTCGCTCACCGCCTGGCGCGCCAGGTGCCGGCGCTGCGGCCGCTGCTCGGCCGGCGCCTCGGGCGCCGTCCTGCGGCGCTGTTCTTCTGGCTGCCTCTCGCCGTCTATGTCGCCATCCTGCCGTGGTCGGCGGGCCAGCGCCAGCCGGATGGCGACGAACCCTACAACCTGCTGCTCGCCCACAGCCTGGCCTACGACGGCGACACGGACCTGGCGAACAACTACGCCGCCGGCGACTGGCGCTACTTCATGGACCGCCCGATCGCGCCGCAGCCGGGCGATCCATCCGGGCCTCATGGCGAGGAGTACTCCCGTCACAACGCGCTGCTGCCGTTGGCCCTGGTGCCCGCCTACCGGCTGGCCGGCAAGACGGGCGCGCAGCTGACCATGGCCCTGCTGACCGCCGCCCTGGCCTGGCTGACGCTGCGTCTGGGCCGGCACTATGCCGCGGACCGGCCCGGAGAGGCGCTGATCGCCTGGGCCTGGGTGGCTTTCGCGCCGCCGCTGCTCTTGTACTCCTACCAGATCTGGGTCGAGGTGCCCGCGGCGCTGCTGGCGATGGCGGCGCTCGACCGGCTCCTCGAGCTGGACCGGGCGGACTCCGCGCCCCCGCGCTGGCGCACCTGGCTGGCCATCGCCGTGCCGACGCTGCTGCTGCCGCTGCTCAAGATCCGCTTCATCCTGATCGCGGCGCCGCTCGTGGCGCTCGCCGCCTGGCGGGCCGGCCGGCGCCCGGGGCAGCGCCGGCAGGCCCTGGCGCTCGGTGCGCTGCTGCTGGCGCTCAGCGTCGGCATCCTGCTGTACAACCAGCGGATGTACTCGAACCCGCTGAAGATCCATAGCTGGCAGGAGATCGATCCCTACCAGCACACGTTGATGGACTATCTCGGCGGCGGCCTGGGGCTGCTCTACGACTGTGCTTTCGGACTGTTCGCGTTCGCGCCGATCTGGCTGCTGCTGCTGCCGGCGCTCGTGCTCCTGCTGGCCCGCCGCGCGGCGTTGCCCCTGCACCTCGCGGTCCTCACGCTGCCCTACCTGCTGGCGGTGACACCCCGCGGCGAGTGGTACGGCGGCTGGTCGCCGCCGTTTCGCTATGCGCTGATCGCCCTGCCGCTGCTCGGCATCGCCCTGGCGCCGCTGCTCGCCGGCCGGCACCGCCCGGGAGCGCGGGCGCTGATCGCCGGGTTGGGCGCCGTGAGCCTGGCCTTGACCGTGATCTGGGTGGTCGTGCCCGGCTGGACCTACAACCTGGCCGACGGGCGCACCTACGTCCTCGACCATCTCAGCTCCCGCCTCGGCGCCGACATGGCGCGCTTCTTCCCGAGCTTCGCGCGGCCGCGCGTCGCCAACTGGATCTGGCCGCCGCTGTCGCTCGCCGTGGTGGTGGGCGCCTGGTGGCTGCCGCGGCGGCGGCTCTCCCCCGCGGGGGCGGGAGCGCCGGCGACGATCGGATCTTCGCCGGTACCGGTCCGGGCCTGGGCGGCCAGTTCGGGAGCCGCGCTGCTCGGGATCGCCGCGACGCTCGCCGCGGCTGCCGCCCTGCCTCTCGCCGCCGTCCGGGTCCCCACCCACGTCATCGAGCTCGAGGACCCGCAGGTGATCAAGCTCGGCGGCCATCTGTATCCTGACCGCTGGGTGATCGAACGCACCCTCTATCGGGGCGGCTGGGTGCTGCGGGTCGGCGACCAGGTGCGGGCGCCGGTCGTCGCCGGCGGCCGCCGGGTGCGCCTGACGCTGGCGGCCGAGCTCATTCGCAACCAGCCGGTGCCGTTCGCGGTCGACATCGCCGCCGGCGACCGCCTGCTGGCGGTCTGGACGCCGGTGCGCGAGCGTGCCTGGGAGGATCTCGTCCTGGGCCCCTTCGACTGGCCGCGTGGAGCGCCCTTGGTGCTCACCGCCCACGGTCCACATCCTCCCGGGGCGCTCAACGGAGCGGTGCTCGACCGCATCGACCTGGCCTGGGAATGACGGTCCACGGCACGACGGCGGCGCCGGAGATCACGGCGGTGGTGCCGACCGTCGGCCGCAGCCCCTGGCTCGCCGCCTGCCTGCGGGCCCTGCGGCGGCAAGCAGATGCGGCTTCGCTCGAGATCCTGGTGGTGGACCAGGCGCCGCAGCCGCTGGCGCTGCCGCCGGGGCTCGCCGACCGGGTGCTGCGGCCCGAGCGCAACCTGGGCTTCGCGGGGGGCACCAACCTGGGGCTTGCCGCCGCCCGCGGCGAGCTGCTGGCCACCGTCAACGACGACGCCGTGGTCGGCCCCGGCTGGCTCGCCGCGCTCACCGCCGCCCTGCGTGGCGATCCCCGTGCCGCGGCCGCCCAGGGAATCAACACCCTTGCGGGTCCGGCCGGCATGGAGGCCGGCGTTGGCGATGGCAGCGGCGGCGGCGGCGGCGACGGCCCCCGGCCGGGCGACCGCATGGGCCAGGACGAGCCCGAGCGGATCGACGGTTGCGGCCTCGGCTGGAACCGCTGGTGGCAGGCGATCCAGATCGGGCATGGCGAGCCACTGCCGCCGCCCGGAGGGAATCTGGCACCGGTCTCACCCGCCGCCTCCGGCCTGGCGCCGGACCCGCCCGCCGACTCGAGCTCGGCGCCGCTGCCGCCGGTCTCCTTCGACCTGGCACCCAGCACGCGGGCGGCAGGCGGCGCCGTCGCGGCGGTCGAGATCTTCGGGGTGTCGGCGACCGCCGCGCTCTTCCGGCGCAGCGCTCTCGAACGGGTGGCGCTCGGCGGCCAGGTCTTCGACCCGCGCCTGGTCTCCTATTACGAGGACTCGGAGCTCGCCGGCCGGCTGCGCGCCGCGGGTTTCAGCGCCCTGCTGGTGCCGGCGGCGCGCGCGCGCCACCTCGGCTCCGCCTCGGGGCGCACTGCGGCGGCGGCCCGCGAGCGTTGGCGGCTCATCTACGGCAACCGCTACCTGGCGGCGGCCCGCCTGCTCGGCCGCGGCCTCTGGCCGCGCCTGCCATTGATGTTGCTGCGCGATCTCCTTGACGTGGTCGGGCCGGCCGCCCTTCTTCACGCTCTGCTCCGGCGCGACCGCCGGCTTCTGCCCGGCGATCACGAGACCGGCCCGGGAGCCCGCCGCGGCCGGCTCTCGGGCATGGCGGCAGGATGGGCGCGCGCGCTGCGCCACCTGCCGGCATTCGCGCACACCGGCTTGCCGGCGCCGTCGCGGGCCGAGGTGACCCGCCTGAGCCGCTGGCCGGCCCGATGGCAGCCATGAGAGGTCGCCCGCCGCGGCAATGCCGGGAACAGGCACGTGGTCGCAGCCGGGCCGCCACGGTCGCGGTTCGAGAGAGATGCGGGAAGGGCGCCCGGAGGGAGGCCCGTCGAACGACAGCGAGTCGGCACTACATTTCGCCGGGCCGGGCGCTTGCCTTGCTCTCGGGGATGGACTAATATGCAATCAGGGGGTTGCATATGACCACAGACCGGATCGAGAAGGAGATCCTGCTGCGCGCGCCGCGCCAGCGGATCTGGCGTGCGCTGACGGATGCCGCGGAGCTCGGGACCTGGTTCGGAGCCAGGTTCGACGGCCCGTTCACGCCGGGAGCGCGCCTGCGCGGGGTGATCGTCCCCACCGGGGTCGATGCCGAGGTCGCGAAGGCCCAGCAACCGTACGAGGGCAAGCCGTTCGAGATCACCGTCGAGCAGATGGAACCCGAGCGGCTGTTCTCCTTCCGCTGGCATCCTTACGCTGTCGAGCCTGATGTCGACTACTCCGCCGAGCCCACGACGCTCATCGTCTTTACCCTGGAGGAGGCGCCGGGCGGCGTCCTGCTGACCGTCACCGAGTCCGGCTTCGACAGCATCCCGCTGGAACGCCGGGCGAAGGCGCTCGAGGCGAACGAGCAGGGTTGGGGGGTGCAGCTGAAGTTGATCGAGAAGTATCTTGCCAATGCAGCCCAGGTCGCCTAGGTCGCCGGGCTCGGCCGAGCCGCCGCGGCTGGAGGGTCACGCGCCGCTCTTCGCTGCCCTCGGCGACGCCACGCGCCTGCGGCTCGTCGCCCGCCTGTGCCGCGACGGACCCCTCTCCATCACGAGGCTCACCGCGAGCTCGGACGTCACCCGGCAGGCGATCAGCAAGCACCTGCGGGTGATGGCGGAAGCGGGGCTCGTCCGCGGCACGCGGCACGGACGCGAGAGCGTCTGGCAGCTGGAGTCGGGGCGTCTCGAAGAGGCGCGGCGCTACCTGGAGCTGATCTCGGCAGGATGGGACGCAGCCCTCGGCCGGCTGCGCAGGTTCGTCGAGGAGTGACGGGGTAGGGCGAGGGGTCCCAAGGGAACCGACCTCGGACGTCGAGTGCCTCGCCCAAAGGAGGCAGGAGGGAGGGACCCTCGCGAACTGACCCTACCGTGGCGGGAGGAAGCGCCGCGACGGGACCATTCTTCCGGTAACCTCTGGGGCGATGACCGTCCCTGCCTCCTCCTCGGGCCCGCCGTCGCCCTCGCCACCGGCGCCGACTCCGGGGCGGCCGCCGCCGCCCCTGCCGCCGCCCCTGCCGGCACCGCTGCAGGAGTCGCTGCAGGAGCCGCTGCCGGCGCTGGCGGGTATCGTGGTGCACTGGCGCGACGAGGCGGGGCTCGCCGCGCTCGCCGCCGCGTGGCCTGGCGGCGATCCGCGCTTCGAGCTGATCGTGGTGGACAACAGCGGCTCCGCTCCGGCCCTGATTCCGGAACCGGCGCCGCAGGCGGCGCCGGAACCGGCCGGCGCGCCGCCGGTGCGGCTGCTGCGCCCGGGACGCAATCTCGGCTTTGCCGGCGGCGTCAACGCCGGGGTGGCGGCCAGCCGGGCGCCGCTGCTGCTGCTGCTCAACCCCGACGCGCTGCCCGAGCCCGGGGCGCTCGAGCACCTGATCGAGGGCTTCGCCGCACACCCGGAAGCCGCCGGCCTGGCCCCCCGGCTGGCCGGCGCCGACCAGCAGCCGCAATTCGCCTGGCAGCTGCGCCGCCTTCCCTCGGCCTGGAACCTCCTCCGGCAGACGCTGCCCTGGCC
>DATDGZ010000191.1:0-34280 GCA_036521795.1 Thermoanaerobaculia bacterium
GAGCCCTGAGGAGACACCGCCGGCAGCCGACCAGAACCCATTGCGCATCATGCTGCTCGAGGACGATCCTCTCGACGCCGAGCTGCTGGTGCGCGAGCTGCGGCGGGCTGGGATCGACGGTCAGTTCGAGCGCGTCGAGACCGCAGCATCTACAGCACGGGATCGTCGACGGCGCCGCTTCGGAGATCCATGCGACCGATCTCGAAGGCCGCTTCCTGCTGGTCAATCAGCGGTTCGCCGACGGGCTCGGCAGGAGCCGCGAGGAGGTCCTGGGGCGGCCGGTGCGCGACGTCGCCGGCGCGGACGCCGAGGTGCCGACGTGGCCCTCCCCCTGCCTCGTGTGCAAAGTGCCACGGACTCTCTTCCTGCGTCTTGACCCATTGCGGCGACGCCGAAGGAGGTGGACATCGACGCGTCTCCGCGGCGCCACAACAATTTTGGGGACCCGACTGCGCTGATCAGTTCGGCTCCGGAGATCGTTCCTCGACCGGTTCGCGGATCTCGATTGGGTGCTGGATCAGCGTCTCGTCCTCCGGCACAAACACGATGCGCATGCCCCAGCCTGCGTGGACGGTCATGAGGCGCCCGAAGTCGGTCCAGGAGAGCTCCTGCTCGTCGACGTGGATGACGGGCTCGCCGTCCGGCCCTCCGTCGTCGATCTGGCAGCGAAGGACGTCGCCGCGTGGGACCCACTGGTAGCCTTCCGCGAAGTATCTGATCTGCGGCTTGCCCGGAGGAATCTCGACCGGGATGTGCGCCGGAGGTGTACTAAGTTGTACTTGTTGTGCCCGGGAATCGGGGGGAAACGGGGGGACTCTGGTCCGGGAGTCAGGGCCCCCGATGTGGCCAAGTCCAGTCCTGCGAGGAGGTTAGGGAGGCAGAGGGAGGTCTGGCTGAGCCCTCGCTTCAACTGTGGATCAAGGGGTCACGGGTTCAAATCCCGTCTCCGGTGCCAATCTCATCTGTAGCTCCGGCAGATCATCCTTGGCACATGCGCGACCCGGGGCTTTCGAGCCCCTGTACCGGCAATGACAGAAGGGCCGCCCTTGAACGTGAGAGAATCTGGCTGCTGAGGCGGCGTCCCGAACCAGCTGCGCAGACGGAGCACCTATGACGATCACCGACCGCATCGAGATGGACCCGAAGGTCATGCTGGGCAAGCCCGTTATTCGTGGTACGCGGATACCCGTCGAGCTGCTCCTGCGCAAGCTCGGCGAGGGTGGTACCGACGAGGATCTCCTGGATGCCTACCCGCGCCTGAAGCGGGAGGACATCCGGGCGGCTCTGGCCTACGCGGCCGACGCCATCGCTCACGAAGAGACGATCCTGCTCCCTGAGTCCAACGCCCCCGTCCGCTGAGCCGATGCGCTTCCTGGCGGACGAGAGCTGCGACTTCTCGGTCGTTCGGGCGCTCCGTGCCGCCGGCCATGATGTGGTCGCCATTGCCGAGGTTGCGCGGAGGATCGAGGATACAGAGGTCATGGAGCGCGCTGTCCAGGAGGCGCGGGTGCTGCTCACCGAGGATAAGGACTTTGGACAGCTGGTCTACGCTGGCGCCCGCGAATCGAGCGGCGTCATTCTGATCCGCTTCCCTCCGGGCGCCGGGCCGACTCTGCCTGCGTTGGTGTTGGAAACCGTTAAGCTCCACGAAGCACAGTTGGCGGATTCGTTTGTCGTGCTGGAGCCACACCGGGCTCGCATCAGGCCGGGATGGGCCGACTCATAGAGGATCTCTCGCACCGGCTGATGCTACCCGTGCTGACAGCCACGCTGAACCCTCGTCGAGGCGCCGAGGCGGAGGCTCTATGCTAAATTACCCCGAGTCCGATCCAAGCCCGTGAACGAGACGTCTCACCGCTGGCACCAGATCGCCCCATCCGAGTTCCCTTGGGAGAGAGAGGCGCTGGCCTTCGTGCGGCAGGGGCTGCCCGCCTACGAGCCTTACAGCGCCTGGTCCAATCTCGAGTTCATCGCCGAGGACGGAAGCATCCACGAGATCGATCTGCTGGTGCTCTGCCCGAAGAGGTTCTTCCTCGTCGAGATCAAGAGCTGGGCCGGAACCCTGGAAGGAGACGCCACGACCTGGGTCCTGCACCGGGAAGGCCGGGCCCACACCTATGACAGCCCGCTCTTGCTGGCCAACCGGAAGGCGCGAAAGCTCGCAGCGCTGCTGAAGCGGCAGAAGGCTTTCAAGGACGTTCGAGTGCCCTTCGTCGAGCCGCTCGTCTTGCTCTCCAACCCGAGCCGCCGCTGCGCGATGCGGTCTACGACTGGATCGCCCGCCACCGCTACGCATGGTGGGGCCGCTTCGAGGTGTGCAAGCTGCCGGCGCCCGCGGTGCAGGCGCGCTTCCTCCCCTGAGCCGGCCCGGCCGCTGCCGGCTCGGCAGCCGGCGCCGCGCAGGCTCTCAGCTCGGAGCAGGCTACCTCCAGGGCTAGCGGCGCGGGGCCTTCTCCTTCCAGGCGGCGACGATCTCGCGCAGCTTGGCGAGCTGCGGCGCCGGCAGCTGCGGGAATTCGCGGACGATGCGGCTCTCGTCTTGGGCCAGGTACGACAGCAGGTTCTGGGGCCGGTAGGTCGGGTCGTCGACGAGCAGCCAGGCCACCGATTCGTCCACCATCTGGGTCGTCCCCGGGCTCTCCCCGGTGACCGCGAGGTCCCTCACCCCGCGGCCGCTCTTGCCGCGGATGAGCTCGCCGAACTTCGTCACGCCGGTGTCGGTGTCGGGACGGTTGCCGCAGATATAGGGTCCGTAATGCTGGAGGTGGCAGCAGTCGAGGGCCAGGCCCGCCTCCCTCGCCTCGCCTAGCATCCACTGCAAGGCGGCGTTGGCGAGCCCGTCGTTGCAATAGCCGCCGCCGACGTCGGAGTGCACGCCGGGGAACCAGCGCTGCACCATGTCCGGCGGGCAGGGATGTGCCGGGTCCTGGGCGGAGCACCGCCACACCTGCGGGCTGAAGTCCCAGCGCCGCTCGTCGATCGACAGCGCCTGGCGCGCGTACCGGACGTTGGCGGGCGGGTCCGGGTCGACGAGATAGGCATATTCGGGAGCGCTGGGGGTCGCCCCGAAGCGGCCGCCCAGCGCGAAGACGGTGTCGTAGACGCCCAGGAAGTGGATCTTGTCGAGCGGCTGAGGATCCTCGATCTGCTGCAAGGGCGGGCACTTCTGCTTGTCGCAAGCCCAGTGCTGCCGGGGCTTGTCGGCCGTCGCGCTCCTGCAGCACGCCTCCTGGGCCGGCGTCGCAGGACAGGTCTTCTTCTTGATGCAAGCCGTCTCGTCGGCTGGCGGCCGATTCTTCCCCTGATCCTGGATCTCCTTGATGACGGCCTGGGCCGGCTTCGAGCCATGATGCTGGCTGAAGTTGTCATAGAGCTCGATGATGAAGTACTCGTCGTCCTTGTGCAGCACGCCGCCCACCCAGCCGATGAACCGCACCAGGGTGCGCGCCTGCGCCGCGCCGCGGCTGAAGCCGAAGATGAAGACCTGGTCGCCGGGCTGGTAGTTCGCGACCAGGAAGCGATAGGCCGCTTTGACTCCGCCCTCGAATCCGGTCCCGACGGCGCCGCCCAAGAGGTTGTTCACCTTCGTCGCCAGGCGCCCGGCACGGTCCGGCTCGCCGATGAACGAGCCGATGCCCTCCGAGTAATAGGCGATCTGCGTCGTGCCGTCCGGGGCGACGGGGAGGACCGCCCGGAAAGTCTTGAGGACGTTGGTCGGCTTGTACAGCTTGTGACCGGGCAACAGCGTCGTGTCGACGTCTTGCTCCGGATTGTTCAAAGTGCCGTCGATGCAGATCACCAAGCGCCTGGGAGGTGTGGCCTGAGCGGGGGCGGCCGGGCTGGCGGCGGCCGGGCTCTGAGCCGTTGCGGCGGCAGCATGGAGCAGCAGCAGGCAGGCGCAGGCGAAAGCTCGCTTCAGGTCCATATCCTCTCCTCGGCTTAAGCAGTACTGGCCGGCGACCCACGGTGGGCCGAGCTGCAGCTTGGGGCGAGACGGTGGTAGAACCCCCTGCAGGCGTCCCCGCGGGGGGTCGATCGCCACGCTCAGAACCTCGCGTGCCAGGATTCAACTTAAGAAGGATATCGGGAAAATCTGGAACGATGCAACATAACCATTGCCATATGCACATCTGCGGCTCTCCTGCGGGGCCGGCGGCGCCCTGCTGGCCGGCTGGGGCCTGGACCTGTTGCGCGGCTTCCAGCCTCCCTTCGGCATATCCCGCTGGTCTTCGACTTCAGCTTCGACGGGCGCGTGCTCGGGTTCGCGCTGCTGCTGTCCCTGGTCTGCGGCGTGGCTCGCTCGGGACGTAACGATCGAAGCGGCGGGCGGCGCCGATCAGGTTGCTGGATGCCTACCCGCGCCTGAAGCGGGAGGACATCCGTGCGGCTCTGGCATACGCTGCCGACGCCATCGCTCACGAGGAGACGATCCTCGTCGACGGGCCGAACGCCCCTACGCGCTGAGCCGATGCGCTTCTTGGCGGACGAGAGCTGGCGGCTTCTCGGTTGGTCAGGGCGCGGCTTTGCGGCGATTGGCGGGACTATTCTCCGCATACTCTGCGGTGAATGATGGACTTCCAGCTCGATTCCGATTATAATCTCCGCAGAAGGTGCGGAGAATGTACATCCACGAGCTACAGGATTGGCCCCGGTTCGACTGGAACCGCGAGCAGCTTGCCGAACCTCTGGTGGAGGTCCGCCACCGGCAGGGTCGCCTGATCGGCCACATGGAGGCCCTCGGGTTCGAGCTTCGCCAGGAAGCCGTCCTGGAGACTCTGACCGCCGATGTCTTGAAGAGCAGCGAGATCGAGGGGGAGAAGCTGGACGCGGAACAGGTCCGGTCGTCGATCGCGCGCCGCCTCGGCATGGAGATCGGCGGACTCGAGCGCGCCGACCGCAATGTCGAGGGTGTGGTCGAGATGATGCTTGATGCGACGCGGCGCTTTGACCAGCCGCTCACCGCCGCGAGGCTCTTCGCCTGGCATGCGTCCCTGTTCCCTACCGGGCGCAGTGGCATGACGAGGCTTCGGGCAGGGGCTTGGCGCGACGACAGCACGGGCCCGATGGCGGTCGTCTCGGGCCCGATCGGGAAGGAGCATGTCCATTTCAGGGCACCCCCGGCGCGAAGGCTCGAGGGCGAGATGGAGACATTCCTGGAGTGGTTCAATGCCGGCGCCGCGATGGATCCGGTCTTGAAGGCGGGGCTGGCGCATCTCTGGTTCGTGACCGTCCATCCCTTCGATGATGGCAACGGCCGCATCGCGCGCGCCATCGCGGACATGGCCCTGGCGCGCTCCGAAGACAGTCCGCAACGTTTCTACAGCATGTCAACGCAGATTCGGCAGGAGTCCGCGGCCTACTACGACATTCTCGAGCAGGTGCAGCAGGGGACCCTGGATGTCACGCCGTGGATGGGATGGTTCCTCGGTTGCCTGGGCCGGGCCATCGCCGGCGCGCAGACCACGGTCGGCGCCGTCCTTGCGAAGGCGCGCTTCTGGGAGAGTCTCGGCGGCTTGGCAGTCAACGAGCGCCAGCGCCTCGTGCTGAACCGCTTGCTGGATGGCTTTGAAGGCAAGCTCACGACATCGAAGTACGCCAAGCTCGCGAAGTGTTCCCAGGACACGGCGCTCCGTGACCTCCTGCCGCTCGTCGAGCGCGGCGTCCTGGTCCGGAGCCCGGAAGGAGGGCGGAGCACCAGCTACGCGCTTGCCGCGCATGCGCCTTAGTACCTCCACCATATTTCCGGTGGGCAGTGCTCACGGCTCCCTCGGCGCCGGCGGCGGCTCGTTGACGACCAGCCAGTAGAGGCCGAGCTGGCGCACGGCTTCGAGGAATTGATCGAAGTCGACGGGCTTGCGCACGAAGCTGTTGGCTCCCAGGTCGTAGGACTCGATGAGGTCGCGGTCCTCCTTGGAGGAGGTGAGGATGACGACCGGGAGGCGGCGGGTGCGCGGGGCGGCGCGGAGGCGCTGCAGGACCTCGAAGCCGTCCAGCTTCGGCAGCTTGAGATCGAGCAGGACGACCGCCGGCAGCGGCTCCGTGGGCGGCGCCTCCGCGGTGCCCAGCAGGTAGGCGACGGCCGCGGCGCCGTCCCGCACGACGGCGACCTCGTTGGCGAGGTGGTTCTTCCGGAGCGCGCGCAGGGCAAGCGCCTCGTCGTCTTCGTTGTCTTCGACCAGCAGGATCGGCGCGTTCATGGCGTCTTCCTCGCTCAGGTGACGGTGGGAAGGGCGTCGCCGCCCAGGGTGAAGCGGAAGACGGCCCCGCGCCCGAGCTCGGACTCGGCCCAGATCTGTCCGCCATGGATGTGCACCACCCGCGCGACGGTGGCGAGGCCGATGCCGGTGCCCTCGAACTCGCGCTCGGAGTGGAGGCGCTGGAAGGGGCCGAAGAGCTTGTCCGCGAAAGCCATGTCGAAGCCGGCGCCGTTGTCGCGCACGAAGTAGACGCCCTCCGGGCCGCCGTTCTCGGACCCGAACGCGATCCGCGGCTCGGGCTGGTGGCGGGTGAACTTCCAGGCGTTGCCGAGCAGGTTCTCGAGGACGATGCGCAGCAGCCGCTCGTCGCCCCGGGCATGGACGCCGGGCTCGATCTCGCAGCGCGCCGGCCGGTCCGGATCACGGGCCCGGAGCTCGCCGGCGATCGCCTCGGCGAGCGCGGAGAGATCGACCTCCCGGACGACCAGCGGCAGCCGCGAGATCCGGGCCAGGCGCAGGAGGTCGTCGATCAGCTGCGCCATGCGCTGCGCTGCCGCGCGCACCCGCGCCAGCAGCGCCTGGTCGTCGCGGGTCAGCCGCTCGCCGGCGTCCTCGAGCAGCGCATGGCTGAAGCCGTCGATGGCCCGCAGCGGCGCCCGCAGGTCGTGGGAGACCGAGTAGCTGAAGGATTCGAGCTCGGCGTTGGCCGCCGCGAGACGGGCGTTCAGCCGCTGCATGGCTCCCTCCGCCTGCCGCCGCCGGGCGTTCTCCCGCCGCCACAGCCAGAAGGCGGCGCCCAACAGCAGGGCGCTCGCCAGCGCGCCGCCGGCGAGCGAGAGGCCGTTCCCTCGGATGCTGGTCTGCAGGGCGCGGTCGCGCCACGCGAGCAGGCGCGCCTCCTCGTCCTCGAGCTCGGCGAGCCGCGCCCGCAGGCCATCCATCAAGCGCCGGCTCTCGATGCTGGCGGCCAGGCTGACGCCGGAGGCACCGGCGCGGCCCCGCACCTCGACAGCGCCCTCGAGCTGGGCGAGCTCGTCGCGCGCCAGCGACTCGAGAGCGTCGAGACGCCGCTGCTGGCGGAGGTTGTCGGCGGTCAGCCGGCGGAGGCTCAGGAGACACGGTCCCACCTCCGCGGCGCCGCTGCGAAAAGGCTCGAGGAAGCCGGCGTCGCCGGTGAGGAGATAGCCGCGCTCGCCGGTCTCGGCGTCGATCAGCGCGTTCTGCAGCCGGCGGCCTTCGCCGATGACCTCGTAGGTATGCTGCCGCCAGTCCGCGTCGGCGGCGAGACGCTCGCCGCTGCGCCAGGCCAGCCCGAACACGCCCAGGAGGACGATCACCGCCAGCGCGAAGGCGATCGCGGCCCACCGGCGTTCCAGGGTGCCCGCGGGCGCCGCCACGGTTCAGCTCCCGGCGCGCCCGGGGTCCGCGGGCGGGTTGCCCAGGACCTCGCGCACCTTCCGCAGCAATTCCTGCGGGCGGAACGGCTTGGCGATGAATTCGGCGCCCAGCGGCAGGACCTTGCCGTCGAGGAGCTTGCCGCTGTAGCCCGAGGTGAAGAGGATGCGCGCCCGCGGCCGCAGCGCGGCGATGCGTGCCGCGAGCTCGGGACCGCTGATCTCGGGCATGACGACGTCGGAGAGCACCAGGTGGATCGGTCCGGCGTGGTGGGCGGCGAGGGCGAGAGCGTCCGCCGCGGTGTTCGCCGTCAGCACGGCATAGCCGGCGCCGCGCAGCGTGACCTCGACGAGAGCACGTACCTGCTCCTGGTCCTCGAGCACCAGGACGGTCTCGGCGCCGCCCCTGGCGGCGGCCTCCGGCAGCACGCGGGTCCCTGGCGCGATGTCAGCGGGCGGGGCGGCTTCGGCAGGCGTGGCGATGCGCGGCAGGTAGATCTTGAATGTCGCCCCCCGGCCGGGCTCGCTGTAGACGTCGACGTGGCCGCCGCTCTGGTAGACGATGCCATGGACGGTCGCGAGGCCGAGGCCGGTTCCCTGGCCCGGCGGCTTGGTCGTGAAGAAGGGCTCGAAGATGCGCGACCGCGTCGCCGCGTCGATGCCCTGCCCGGTGTCGCTCACCGCGAGCAGGACGTGGAGGCCGGGGCGGACGCCGGGGCGCCTCTCGGCGTAGGTTGCGTCGAGCTCGACGTCGGCGGTCTCGATGACCAGCCTGCCGCCGCCGGGCATGGCGTCGCGCGCATTGAGCGCCAGGTTCAGGATCACCTGCTCGAGCTGCCCGCGGTCCGCCAGCACCAGGCTCCCCCGCGACCGCAGGAGGGTCGCGAGCTCGAGGTCCTCGCCGATCAGCCGCCGCAGCATGGCCTCGAAGTCGGCGACCACGGCATTGAGATCGACGGCGCTCGGCTGCAGCGCCTGCTGGCGGCTGAAGGCGAGGATCTGGCGGGTCAGCGCCGCTCCCCGCTCGCCGGCCTTCTGCACCTGCTCGACGTGGGCGAGGAGCCCGGGCTGCGCCGCGAGCTGCTTCGCCAGGAGGTTGCCGTAGCCCAGGATGACGGTGAGCAGGTTGTTGAAGTCGTGGGCGAGACCTCCGGCCAGCTGGCCGACGGCCTCCATCTTCTGGCCCTGGCGGAGCCGCGCCTCGAGCCGCTTACGGTCGGTGACGTCGGTCGAGATCCCGCACACCGCGTAGGCGCGGCCGTCGAGGTCGAGGAGCGGGAAGCGGACGGTCCAATAGCTGCGCGGCTCGCCGGCGCGGACCATCTCCTCCTCGACCTCGATCGCGGTCCCCGCAGCGAGCGCGCGGCGGTCCTCCGCGCGGCGCCGCTCGGCAAGGTCGGCGATCTCGCCGCTCCCGCCGCTCTCCGCGGCCTCACCGCTGCCGCCGCTCTCGGCAGTCTCCAATGCCCAGACCTCGTCGTCGCGCCGGCCGACGATCTCGTCGCGGCCCTTGCCCAGCAGCGACTCGTAATGGCGGTTCACCAGCAGGTAGCGGCCCGCCGTGTCCTTGACGTAGATCGCCGCCGTGCCGCCGTCCAGGATCGCCTGCACCAGCTGCTGGTGGCGGCGCTGCGCGAGCCGCAGCCGGCCCTGGGCGACGGCGTTCCGCACGGCCTTGCCGAGGCGGCCGAGGCGGTCCTTCAGCAGGTAGTCGGTCGCCCCTTCCCGCAGGCACTCGACCAGGGACTCGTCGCCCAGGGTGCCGGTGACGACGATGACCGGCACGTCGAGCTCGCGCGCCGCCAGCAGGCGCAGGGCGGCCAGGGCGCCGAAGCCCGGCACGCGGTAGTCCGCGAGGATCAGGTCGGGCGGCGGCGAGAGGCCGGCGAGGAACTCCTGCTCGGTCTCGGCCCGCCGGCAGATCGCGAGCTCGCCCGCCCGCCGCAGCTCGCGCTCCAGGAGCTCGGCGTCGGCGGGATCGTCCTCGAGGATCAGGATGCGGAGGCGTTCGGGGTCGGTCATGGGGTCGCGGCTGAGCGGAGTCGAGTCCGAAGAAGCTCGACCGGCGTCGTGCCGCGGCGCCGGCCGGCGAGCTTCTGCCTAAGCTAGTATGCAAATGCCGAACCATAATCCGCGAATCCCCGGATGTTCCCGGCGTTCGACCAGCTCCACGACCTGGAGACACCCGAAGGTAAGGTCGGCTACATGCTGGTGGGGGGAAACTCGCTCTTCTGAGAGCTCGAGTGGCGCCTCGCTCGGACTGCGCTGAAGGCGTCTCGCGGCGTCGCAGGGTGCGGATGCCGCGTCGAGGCGAGGCCCACGAGGCCGTCAGCCGGCCGAGCGGAAGAACTGTACGAAGCGCGGTGAGAAGAGCTTCGGGTCGGGACTCAGGGCGGGGGACAGGCGATGGCAAGTGCGGACGTTCTCGCCTGCCTGCCGGCGCAATTGCAGGTCCTTCCCACCGCCCTGCAGGTAGAGAGAGTAGCGAGCGGCGGCGAGCAGGAGGGAGGCGGTGACGGTGGCGCGGCGCTCGGCGAAGGAGGCGCCTGCGAGGGAGTGCACCACCTCCTCGTAGTCGGCGTGGAAGAGGGCGCGGGCCGCGGCGCGCAACTCGGGCGGTGGGCCGGGCTGCCTGGAATCGACCTTCTGGGGAAGGTGCTGAGGCTGTGGTTGGTCGCGGCCCTCCTCCTCCTGGCGGGCTGTCTCCTGCTCTCGCGCCAGCCGGCCGGCGCGCTCTTGCTCGGCGGCCAGGCTGTCCGCGGCCGCTTTCTCGGCGGCGGCCTTCTCGGCGGCGGCCTTCTCGGCAGCGGCCTTCTCGACGGCGGCCTTCTCGACGGCGGCCTTCTCGATAGCGGCTTTCTCGATAGCGGCTTTCTCGATAGCGGCCTTCTCGTGCGCTCGGCTGAGCTGGGCGCGGTGCAGCTCGTTGCGGATCAAGAGGTCGCGGACCGCCTGGCGCGCGAGGAGCTGGTCCAGCCGGCCGGTGAGGGCCTCCAGGTCCTGGCGGGCCCCGGTGGCGAGCCGTGAGGCTTCCTCGAGATCTCGCACCTGGCCGAGGTTCTTGCCCCGCTCGATGCGTGCGCGAGCGGTGGCGATCGCCACGGCCGCGCTCGCCTCGATGCCTTCGCCCGCCTCCTCCTTCCATGCTTCCGCGTACTGCGGACTGCGCCGCCGGCGAGCGATCTGGGCAGCGGCGTCGGCTGCTCTCTGTACCGCGCCCTCGGCCTGGCGCAAGGCCCGCGGGAGCACGCCGGCGGCCGGGCCGGGAGCGGCCTGTGGCGAGTCGGCCGCCGCGGCAGTCCCGGCAGTCTGGGCGAAGGCCAGGATGAGGCAGAGCATTGCTGGCCCGCGACGAGATGCGCTCAGGCCCCAGGCGGATACGGTCATGTCACCACCCCATCCCCTTCAGGAACTCGTCCGCGTCGCCGGCTCTGAGCTCGGCGACGGCGCGCACCGGCTGCGTCTCGCTGCCGGCGGGCACCTCGGCGGCGATCACGGCGGGCTGCGGGAAGGCCGGGTTGCGGAGCCGGATCGTGTAGCGGCCGGGAGGCAGAGACAGGACGATCGGCGTGTAGGCCGCGGCCGGGATGGGCTGGCTCTTGCCCCGCGCGTCGCGGACCTCGACCACCTCGCCCCACGGCAGGGCATCGACGATCAAGGCGCCGGCCGGCGCCGGTGCCGCGGCAGGCACCGCCCGGCCGGGGTCGACGACGCGAGCCTTCACCTCCGTGCCGGGACCGGCAGCCTGCTCGCGGCCGCCGTGATGCCCCAGGAGCCAGGCGGTCGCGGCCAGCGCCGCCACGAGCACGGCCGTCCCGGCGGCCACGGCGGCTGGCCGCAGGCGCCGGGTGCCTGCAGGCTCCTGCCGGGTTGACGCGGAGGGCGTGTCCGCCGCCACGCCGGCCGCGAGCGAGCCGTCCGTCGCTGCTGCCGTCGCGGCGAAGGCCGGCGAGATGAGCGCCCCCTCCATGCCCTCCCCGCCGCCGCTCGCCGGAGGAAGCGCCGGAAGAGGGCTCGGGGCCACCGGCACCGCGCGGAGCGCCGCCGCGGAGGGCAGGGTAGGCGCCGGGGTCGTCCGCAGGCCGAAGTGCTCGTCGAGCCGGTGCTGGGTGGTGCCCGGCTCGACGGCTACCTCGACATCATCTCCATCATCGGCGGCCTCGAGAAGCTTCTTCCATGCCGCTGCCGGGGCGTCCGCGGGAGCGCGGAAGCGGGCGAGAGAGCGCGCGAATTCCTGGGCGCTCGCGTATCGCTCTTCGGGCTTCTTGGCGAGGGCCCGGAGGACGGCAGACCGCAAGCCGAGCGGCACCCGCCCGTCCCGGTCGGTCTCCTCGAAGGCAATGGGCGCGCGGTACAGATGGCCGGCGATGATCGAGCTGGGGTCACGGCCGGTGATGGGGTAGGTGCCGGTCAGCAGCTCGTACAGCACGACGCCGAAGGAATAGAGGTCGCCGCTAGCCCCGGCGGTGGCGGCTCCGTCGGTGGCGAACTGCTCGGGCGAGGCGTACCTCACCTTGCCCAGGAAGGTCCCGAGACGCGTCAGCTGGGAGTCGGCCCCGCCCAGGATCTTCGCGATTCCGAGGTCGATCAGCTTGATCTGCGGGTCGCCTGCATCCTCGGTGAGCATCAGGTTGTCGGGGGAGATGTCGCGGTGAACGAACCCCTTGGCGTGGAGATAGCCGAGAGCGCGCAGCGACTGCTGGGCGATCTCGAGCGCCAGGCCCAGCGGCGGCGGACCCGCGGTCTTGAGCAGCTCCTCGAGGGTCTTGCCGCGGATGAACTCCATGACGATGAGGGCGGTCCCGTCATCGTCGGCCGTGAAGTCGTACAGCTGCGCGATGTTCGGGTGGCGGAGCTTGATCGCGACGCGCGCCTCGCGCACGAAGCGGGCCTTGAGCTCCGCATGGAGCTCCTGGTCCTCGGCCATCAGCGGCCGCATCAGCTTGATGACGCGGATCTCGTCCAACAGCCGGTGGCGCACTTTATAGATCGCGCCCATCCCGCCCTCGCGGATCTTCCCCAAGATCTCGTACTTGCCTTCAATGCGCTGGAGCGGAGGGGCGAGCACGCTGAAGCCTCATCTAAAGAAAAGGTACCTTCGGTTGTTGCACCTACGATATCCTTGGCCTGTCCGCTCCTGCAACCGCGGACCGGGAGGGATCTTCATGGCGTTGCCGCTCGAACAGGTCGATACTTCTGTGATCGAAGAGCTGATGACGCTGAAGCGGGACGCGGAGGCGCTGCGCACGCGGCTGGTCCGTATGGCGGCCGAGGTGGACAAGGTCAGCGCACCGGTCTTCCAGCGGGTGCAGGCCGACTACCAGGGCCGTCTCGAGGCGCTCGACGAGCGGGCGGCGCCGAAGAAGCAGCAGGCCCGCCGGGAATTCGCCAAGCTCCGGCTGCTGCTCGACGAGGTCGGCACACGGCGCGACGCGGCGCTGCAGGACCAGGAGGAACTGGAGTTCCGCCACCGCCTTGGCGAGTTCGAGGAGGCCGAGCTCACGGCCAGGAGCACCGAGCTGGCGCAGCGCATCGCCGGCCTCGACCACGAGCTCGCCGGGGTGACGGCGGTGCGCGAGCGCTTCGTGGCGGCCTTCGATTCCGAGGCCGACCTGGCGGCGGACCCGGCCGCGGCCGGGCTCTTGCCAACCGAGCCCATCGAGCGGGTCGAGGCAACCGGCGACCGCCGGCCGGCGGCGCCTGCTCCTGCCATGACACCTCTCGAGGCGGCGGCAACGTTCCCGGTGAGCTTCGGCACCCTCATCCTTCCCGACCCTCCCAGGCCGGCCGACGCCGCCCCGCCGGTCGGCGCCACGATGATCGTCTCCTTCGGCCGCCTGGTGCGGCTCGACGAGGGCGGCGGAGCAGGGATGGAATTCCGCGTCGAGCATCTGGCCACCATCGGGCGGACGCGCCAGAACCACATCCAGATCGATGCGCCTTCGGTGTCGCGCAAGCACGCCGAGATCGCGCTCAGGGATAACTGCTACGTGCTGCGCGATCTCGGGTCGGAGAACGGCACCATCGTCAACGGCGAGACCATCACCGAGCGCCCGCTGGCAGACGGCGATCGCCTGCAGTTCGGCAGCGTCGGCTTCTTGTTCCACACCAGCTAGCGCTAGCCTGGCCGCCCGGTCACGGTCCCCGAGCGACCCTACGTGTCGCCTACTGCACGTCCGCCACCTTGCCGTTCGTGAAAGTGACCTTCAGATCGTGGTAGACGTAGATGACCTTCTTCGACGTCGTGAGGATCTTCAACGGCTTGCCGAGCGCCTGCTCGACCTCCGCGATCGTCTGGCCCTGCTGAACGTTGACGGGCTCGGGCGCCGGGACAGCGCTTGCTGCCGGGGCGGAGGCGGGGGCGGAAGCAGCCTGCGCGTCCTGCCCCTGCGCCGCCGCGGCGCTGGTGTCGATCAAGAAGACCTGACCGATCGTGTCCTCCACTTGCGAGGCGTCGCCGGTTGCCAGGAGCCCCTTCGGGAACTTGAAGTCGACCGTGGCCTTGTAATAGGTCGGGGGATCGTTGCCGTTACAGCCCGCGCAGGCGACGACCATGAACTTGACCATGTCCTTCTTACTGTCCACGGCGATGCTCGCGGGATACGCCTGCTGCCCCACCGCCAGGTTCGTGGGCTGCACCTCGACGACTCCCGCCGCCACCTGGCAGAGGAAGGCCGGTGCCTTGAGCCTGCCCCGGTCGTAGGTCGATGGACAGGGATTCAGCGGGTTGGTCAACGGCACTGCCATGATGCCTTCCTTCTGAATGGCGAGCACGGTGCCCTCGGCGACCACCACGTTGCCGTTGGCATCTCTCGTCAGCTTGGCGAGCTTGTACTGGGCCTGCAGCTGCTCCGCGATCGAAGGAGGCGCGGAATCCTGCGCCGCTGCCAAGGAGCACGCGAGCGCCGCCGCCGCGGACCAACTCAGGACCTGGAGCGCTCTCTGGGCTGTCCGGCTCATGGCTATCCTCCAGACCCGGCCTGCTGGACGGCGTGATCGGCGGCCTCGGCTTCCCGCTGAGTGTTGGCGAGCTGGGCGGCCGCGGTGGAGTCCGGCGTCGGCGCCGGGACTTCTCCGCTGACCGTCGTGGTATCCGGCGCTTGGGGCAGACCGCCCTTGCCGGCATTGGCCGCGAGGGTCTGGAGCCCGGAGTCGAGCTGCTGCCGGAACTGGTTGTGCATCTCCTGCAGGTCCTGGACACCGATCGCGACGGTCTGCCCGGCTGCGCAGTCGGCTTTCTTGCTGCTCTGCACGCTGGCGGAGACGAGTTGGTTGGCGTCCGGACTGTCCGTCATCCGCATGACGACGTCGCCCGGGGCCAGGCCGCACTCCTTGCCGTCCTTGTTCGTCACGTCCAGGTGGCTGGACACGACGAAGATGCGTTCGGCCGGATTCAGCGCATCCGGCAGCTGATCGCCGCTCGGCACCGCGCCCTTCGAGGTCGCGGACGACTGTGCCGCGGCGAGCTGCTGCTTCACCTCTTCCGCGATCATCTGCTTGACTTCCGGGCTCAGCTGGGTCTGGCGCGACGCCGTGGCAGCGGGGTCACCCGCGGCTGGGGCGCCTGGGCCATTCGCGGCGGCGGCCTGCGCTTCCGCATTGGCGGCGTAGGCTGCCTGGAGGTTCGCGGCCAGCAGGTAATCCGTGAGCCACTGAGAGGCGCTGGCGTAGGCGGGGTACGGGGCGAAGTAGCCGCCGTAGTACCCGTACCAGGGCGCACCGGCCCAGCCCCACGCCGCGGGGCCGTAGACCACGGGCGCTCCCCACGGGTTGTATGCCCACCCATAGAACACGGGGTGGTAGTAGTAGGCCGGGGCATAGCCGTAGAAGCCGTAGCCGCCGTAGGAGTACGACCGATAGACGGACACGTACGTCCTGCCTCCCACGACGTAAGTGCGCTGAACGTAAGATCTACCGTTGCGATTGAGATACGCGTGCTGGACATAACCACCCTGGCGGCCGGTGACAACGATGGTGCTCCCGTTGCGCTGCGCCACGACGGTGGTCGGGCCGCGGAGGGGATGGGTGATCGTCATCCCCTTCGTCTGGATCGTGGCCACGCCGCCACTGGGACGGCGGGATACGGTCGCGGCTCCACCCGGCGTTTGAACGGTTTGGATTTTCCTCGCCGGGCCCGTTGGACTGGCTTGCACCTTTCTCGGGCCGTCCACGATCATCGGCGGCTTCTTCGGAGGATTGGGCTGTCGCGGCGAATTGAAGTTGCTGCCTGGTCCTCCGGTTGGCTTGGAGCCGTTCGGTGTCGTCCCTGTCCCCGGCCCGCCAGGGTAGTGCTGCTGCCCCTGCGCCGAAGACGGTTGCCCTGACGGATGACCTGTAGCGGCCGATCCGGGAGCCGCCGCTGCCGGCTTCGGAGGCGGTGGCGCGGGCTTCTTGTCGTCTTTCTTCGGATCTCCCCACGAGAGAGCGGGCGCGACGATCAACGCCAGGAACGCCAGGAACGCCAGGAACCGCAGTGAAGTGCCTTGCCTCGCCTTCGTCGAGATCATCGTCTCTTCTCCCCAGGGTTGAGAACGGTCAATCCATCCGCCGCATCGTCCTCCGGCGGTGGCATGTACATTCGAGATATCTTCGATGTTGGCGCATGTCGCAGGTTGGCGCAAGCTTATAGATCGATCGATATATTTACCCTCGTGGACGCGAGGAGTGTCATGCGTGCGGCAGGTCCAAGGCGGCCCTCGATCGGGACTCTGCCCACGGGCTGGCGGGTGAGCTGGTCCTCGACTAGGGCGCGTCCAGCCGCGACGCCCGCTCAGGGTGAGGTTGCCGGCGGCGGGGCCGGCGCCGCGCCGCCGCTCGCGGCGGTCGCGTCGCTCGCGGAGAGGGAGATGCGGGCGAGCAGGCGCGTGCCGGCGCCTGGCCGCGTACACGCCTGCCTTCAGGGCGCTGCCGGGTTCAGCTGCACCTCGACGGTGTGCGGCGTGCTGTCGCGCAGCAGGTCGATGCGCACCCGGCGGCCGGCGATCGAGCGGAGGAAGGCCGGCACGGCCCTGGCGTCGAGGATCGGCTTGCCGTCGATGGCGAGAATGATGTCTCCCTGCTGGATGTGCGCGGCGGCGGCCGGGGAGTCATTGGTCACCAGCTCGACGACGATGCCGTCGCTGCGCAGCAGGCGGTCCTTCTCCTGCTGATCGAGGGGCCGGGACATGATGCCGAGGAGCGGCGGCTGGTTCCGCCCCCAGTAGGTCGCCTCGTGGTCCGCCGCGGGCCGCGGGGGGAGGCTGCCGATCGTGGCGGCGGCGCCCGCGGTGTCGGCGGCAGGCTGGCCGGACGCGCCGGCGCCCGGCGGCCGGGGATGGAACGGCAGCGGCGCCAGGGAGGCATCCGGCGTCTCGTGGAGGCCGCCGTAGAGCACGATCAGCGCCGCGCCGAGCTTCTTCCCCTGCTGGGCGGCCAGGTGCGGATCGGCGTCGCCGCCGGTGAAGTTGGAGGAGCCGAGCAGCAGGTAGTTGTTCTCGATCAGGGCCCGCGTGTCGCCGGCTTCGTCGTCGCTGCCGCGGTAGAGCGCCGGCGTGGGCGGCGGCGCCACCAGGGAGGATCCCAGGTTGGACGGCGAGGGGGTGAAGTGGTCGACGAAGGGATCGCCGGTGCTGGCAGCCCGCGGCGGTCCGAGGTCGAACGACACCCGGGAAGGATCGCGCGGGTCGAAGCGGACCGGGATGACTCGTCCGGGCTGGAACTGCGGGACCTCGAGACGAGAGACGAGGAGCCGCTTGATGGTCGCGCGGTAGGGCGGCCGATCCGCCGGCCGGACCTCGACGTCGAGAGTAATCACCGGGTTGGCGTTGACCGTCAATCCGGTCTCGCCGATCGAGAGGATCTCCGCCTGGGCGGAGACGCCCACGCGCTGCAAGTCCTTCGCCTCCGACATGCCGGTGTCGAACATCGAGCAGCCCAGCGCCAGGCCCGAGAGCAGCACGAGCAGCGGCAGGAGCAGCGGGAGCGGCCGGAGCTGCCGGAGCGGCCGGAGCTGCAAGAGCGGCCGTAGAAGCGGGAGCGGCGGGCCCGGCGGGCTCGACGAGCCCGGCGGGCACGGCGGGCACGGCGGGAGGTGCATCGCGAAGGGCGAGTCCCCTCGTTGCTGGGATCTTGTCCTGGCGCGGGACGGCAACCGGCCTGAGGTGTTCATGGATCCTCCAGAGAAGGGCCGCGCTCGCCGGATCGTGCGCTCCCACGGGTAGGTGCGTCGGGAAGCCGGCGCGAGGGACATCGCCACCCAGTCGCTCACTCTCGCCGCTCGTAGCGCACGGGCAGGAGGTGCGCCGGGACCTGGCCGGGCACGACCGTCCGCCACGCGACGCGGAAGGAGCCGCGATAGCCGAAGAGCGGTCCCCAGCGCCTGTTCTGCACGTCGACCTCGATGCGGAAGCAGTCGCGGGCGTCATCCTACCATTCGCAAACCTCCGCCACGCCGGAGAGTGCGAGCGGGATGCGGAAGGCGACGGGGCCCTCGTAGAAGCGCTGCTCGCCGGAGCGCAGCCGCAGACCTTCCCGTTCGTCGACGGCGAGCTCGAGGTCGACCGCGAGATGCTGATGGGTCCCCAGGTAGTCGATGACGCAGCGCCGCTCCCCGGAATGGACCATGAAGGCATCGAAGCGCCGGCGTTCTCGTTGCGCGGGAGGCGGCAGGCCGGCCGGAGAGGCGGCCAGGAAGGCGTGCCGCACCGGCCTGCCCGGGCGGAGCCCGCCGTGCCGCCTGGCACGGTAGAATCGCCGCGAGGAGGACCGATGTTCAAGACCTACGGCATGACGCACGTGGCGCTCGCGGTGCGCGATCCCGAGCGGTCGCTGCGCTTCTACCAGGAGATCGCCGGCATGCAGCCGGTCTTCCGGCATGCCGACTTCATCCAGGTGCAGACACCGGGCTGCCGGGACATCCTGGTGTTCCAGACGGACCTGGAGAAGGCCGGCAAGAGCGGTGGCATCCTCCACTTCGGCTTCCGGCTGACCGATCCCGCGGACATCGAGGAAGCGGCGCGCGCCGTGGAGCGGGCCGGCGGCACCATCCGCAGCCAGGGCGAGTTCTGTCCCGGCGAGCCGTACCTCTTCTGCCTCGATCCCGACGGCTACGAGGTCGAGATCGTCTTCGAGCCGCAGACGCCGCTCGATCCCCGAGGCTGAGTGGCAGGCCCAGGAGAAGATCATGAAGAAGACGGTCAAGAAGCTGCAGCTGCACCGCGAGACCATGCACCTGCTGGCGCAGGATGGATTGCGGATCGCTCTTGGTGGGTCGGCGGCGACGGTGTGCCGCACCTGCCCGGGCGACCCCACCTGCGCCCCGTGCGGTCCGACGCACACCCGCCCCTGCTGCTAGCCCGCTAGCGCGGGCCGCATCGTGGCTGGGGAGCGTCTCCGCGATCAGGCGCTCTCCCGGGAGCTGCTCGCCTCGCCACCTCTCGCTCGTGCCTTGCGCCCCTGCGGAGGGGTGGGGGAGAATGACGGCAGGTTCGCTTCGCGACGTGCGGCGGCATGATCGACACCCTTCCACAGCAGAAGACCCTGCCGCACAGCGAGGAGTCGGAGCGGGCGGTGCTCGGCGGCATCCTGCTCGATCCGGCGGTGCTGCCGACGATCGCGGGCCGGCTGCGGCCGGACGACTTCTATCTCGACCGCCACCGCGTGCTCTACGAGGCGATGCTCGACCTGCAGGACGCCCGGGTCGGGATCGACCTGCGCACCGTCCAGGCCAAGCTCGAGCAGCAGCTGAAGTTCGACGAGGTGGGCGGGCTCGCCTACCTGGTGGGGCTCGACCTCGACCTGCCCGACATCGGGCGCATCGACAATTACGTCGAGATCGTCAAGGAGCGGTCGGTCCGCCGGCGGCTGATCCAGGCCGCCGGCCAGATCGTGCGCGACTGCCTGGACGGCGGCGTCGACGCGCGCGAGGCGCTGGGCCACGCCGAGCAGGCAGTCCTCGGGCTCGGCGAGGAGGCGGTGCAGCGCGGCTTCGTGCCGCTCGCCAACGTCTTCCACGAGACGCTCGAGGAGCTCGAGGAGCGGCCGGGGAGCCTGCTGACCGGCGTGCCCACCGGCTTCATCGACCTCGACCGCATCAGCCACGGCCTGAACCGCGGCAACCTGGTGATCATCGCCGGGCGGCCGGGCATGGGCAAGACCAGCTTCGCGCTGAACATCGCCCAGCACGTGGCCATCCGCGAGCGGCGCACGGTCGGCATCTTCTCGCTCGAGATGGGCCAGCAGGAGCTGGCGCTGCGCATCCTCTGCTCGGAGGCGGACATCTCGTTCAGCCGCCTGCGCGCCGGGCGGGTGTCGCAGAAGGAGTGGACGCGCATCATCCAGACGGTGCGCGCCAACAGCGACTCGCCGCTCTACATCGACGACTCGGCGAACCCGTCGCTGCTCGAGGTGGCGTCGAAGGCGCGCCGCCTGAAGGCGGAGAAAGGCTTGGCGCTGCTCGTCCTCGACTACCTGCAGCTGATGCAAGCCGGCGGCAGGTACGAGAACCGCCAGCTGGAGATCGCCGCCATCAGCCGCGGCCTGAAGCAGCTCGCCAAGGAGCTGGACATCCCGGTGATGGCCCTCTCGCAGCTCTCGCGCCAGCCCGAGCGCCGCGGCAGCGATCATCGGCCGCAACTTGCTGATTTACGCGAGAGCGGAAGTATTGAGCAGGACGCGGACCTGGTGGCGTTCATCTACCGCGACGAGGTCTACAACCCGAGCGACGAGAACAAGGGGCTGGCGGAGCTGATCATCGCCAAGCACCGCAACGGCGAGACGGGCACAGTGGAGCTGGTGTTCCTCGGCGACACGACGAGCTTCCGCAATCTCGACCGGCACGGCGGCCCGCCGGCGGCGCCCTTCTGAGACGCGGGATCCCCGAGGGGAGGGGTGCTGGCCGTCTTCGTCGTCGGCGGGAGGTCATCGAGTGATCGCGCCTGGAGGATCCACGCTGACAGCGTTCGTGGTGCGCCCGGTCGCGACCACGGATCTCGCCCAGTGGTTGCCGCTCTGGGAAGGCTACAACCGCTTCTACGGGCGTGACGCGCTCGCGGCCGAGATCACGCGGACGACCTGGACGCGCTTCTTCGACGCCTATGAGCCCGTGCATGCGCTGGTCGCCGACGGAGGTGGACCGAGGCCTGTGTTCACTGGCGACGCGGCGGGAACTTGGCCGGCGCGTTGCGGACCTGGGCGGCGTCGACGAGGTGGAGCTTCTCGGCGAAGGTGTAGGCGTTCAGGGCTTTGGCGAACTGGCCGGGATCGAGGCCGAGGGCGCGGGCGCGCTCGGCGTAGCGCGGCAGCTCGGAGAGGTAGTCGCCGAGGTGGTGGATGTGGAACGACTCGAGCCGCTGCGGGTCGAGGATGAGGGCGAGGACCAGGTCGTAGTGCTCTTCCGGCAGGTCGCGGGTCTCGCGCGGATCGCTCTTGACGACCACGGACTCGTAGAGCTCGAGGGTGCGGGTGAGCTGCTGCGTGTAGTTGTACGGCCCGTGGGTCTTGTCGCTGCGGGCGCCGCGGGTGCGCAGCCGATCGATGACGTCGGGCGGGAGGGTGATGATCAGGCGGTCGGAGCGGCGGCGGCTCGTCATGGGCGGTGACCTGGCGTCGGGTGGGGGATGGATGCCACCGGGCTGGCCGGGACAGCGCTGGCCGGCACGGGGCCGGCGGCGGCCGGGTGGGTGGGCGCCGGTCCGGCGGGTGCCGGGCGCGCGGGTGCGGCGGGCGGCGGCTGCGGCAGGCGCCGGCGCACCCGTTCGAGCGCGCGGCGGCAGAGCTTGCGCACCGAGTCCGGCCGGCAGCCGAGGAGCTCGGCGGCCTCGCGCGGCGGCAGGCAGAGGCCGTAGCGCAGCCAGAGGATCTGGAAGTCGCGCTCCGTGAGGTCGGCGGTCAAGGCTTCGAGGTCGCGGGCCGAATCCTGGCGCTCCTGCGGCGCGGACTCGCTCGCGGCCAGCTCGTGCGACAGCTGGTCGAGGAAGCGCCGCTCGCGCGTCCGCGCGCGCCAGTACTGGAAGATGGTGATGCGCAGGGTGCCGAGGAGCCAGGCCTCGCGGTTCGCCACGCCGTCCATCTGGTCCCAGCTCCGCAGCAGGGCGACCAGCGCATCGTGCAGCACGTCCTCGGCGTCCTCGAGCGGCACGTCGAAGGTCGCCAGCATCCGCCGGAGCTTCGGACGCGCGGCGGCCAGGAGCTCGTGGATCTCGACCGCTCCGACGGCGGCGCGGCGCGCTGGCGTGGTCGTCATGGTCGTGACCATAACACAGATTCTGCGCGGCGCAAGAGCGCGGCGGCGCGACGGGCGCGGTGTAGCTGGCGGGGCTAGCGGGCCTTCCGCCTGGCTCGCGATTCGGCGGTCATCGCGGCCGCGGCGGGGGCGCGGGGCGGAGCGTTGCGGACCTGGGCCGCGTCGGTGAGGTGGAGCTTCTCGGCGTAGGGGAAGGCGTTCAGCATGTCGCGGAACTGCTGCGGGTCGATGCGGCGCTCGCGGGCGCGGGCGCGGAAGGCCGGCAGATCGAAGAGGTAGTCGCCGAGGCGGACGATGTGGAAGCTCTCGAGCGCGAGCGGCTCGGTGAGCAGCTCGAGCACCATCTCGTAGTGCTCCTCCGGCATGTCGCGGGTCTGGCGGGGATCGCTCTTGATCAGCACCGAGTCGTAGAGCTCGAGTGTGCGGGCCAGCTGGCGGGTGTAGTTGTACGGGCCGTGGCCCTTGTCGCTGCGCGCTCCGCGGGCCTCGAGGCGGTCGCGGAGCTTCGGCGACAGCGAGATGGTGGAGCGGTGGGCGCGCTGCCGGGGCACGCTCGGAAGTCTATCGGAACGCCCTGAGGCGGGGCAATCGGCGCGGCATTGGACACGATCCGCCGCCCGGGGCGCCCGGCCCGCGGCGAGGCCGGAGCGCTGTCCCGGAAAAGCGGTAGTCAAGCGACTCTAGTGCAGACGCAACTTCTCGGAGGACGCCCGTGTCCGACCAGGACGAGCGGCACTTGGACGCGATCGACGTGGAGGACCTGCTGACCAGGAGGCTGTCGAACGACCGCCGGCGGCGCGTCGTCGGTCACCTGGTCGGGGGCTGCGAGGCGTGCCGGGCGCGCGTCCGGACGCGGCTGGTCGCGGCCCGCGCGGAGGTGTCGGCGTACCAGGCGGCGATCGACGCGGCGTTCGCGAAGAGCGCCGTCCGCATGCGGCGCGAGCTCGCGGACCTCGCTGCGGGGGCGCTGCTCTGGTCCGGGCTGCGCGACCAGCCGGCGGGCAGGCGCATGATGATCGTGCGCAATTCTCGCAGGTACGGCACCGCCGGCGTCCTCGCGGCACTGCTGCGCGATTACCACGAGGTCTTCTGGCGGGACCCGCGCGAGGGAGTCGAGATCGCGGAGCTCGGCGTCGCCATCGCCGAGCGGCTCGACGGCGGCAGCTGCCACCGGGCGCGGCTCGCCGACCTGCAGGGCGAGGCGCTGGCGATCGCCGCCAACGCCATGCGGCTGGCGTCGCGCCACGGCGAGGCGGCGCAGCTGCTGCTGGCAGCGGAGCGGCTGCGGTGCGACGGCAGCGGCGACCTGCTGCTCGAGGGACGGCTGCTGACCTACCAGGGCAGCCTGTGGCAGACGCTGGCGCACTGCGACGAAGCGGCGCAGGCCTTCGGCCGCGCCGAGCAGGCCTACCGCAAGGCCGGCGAGCTGCACCTGGCGGCGCGGTCCCTGGTCGCGCGCGCCGAGGCGATCGGCTACGTCCATCCCGTGCAGGGCGTCCGCTTGATCCGCAGAGCGATCCCGGACATCGACGGCGCCCGCGACCCGCACCTCGAGCTCGCCGCCCACCACGGTCTCGCCTGGTATCTGAACGACGCCGGGTGGGGACGGGAGGCGCGCGCGGAGGTCGCGCGCAGCGCCGCGCTCTACCAGCGGTTCAGCGGCGACGCGGTGGCGAGCCTGTCGCGCGCCTGGCTGCAGGGCAGGATCGACCGGTCGCTGCACGAGCTCGACCAGGCGCGGCGGTCGTACGAGCGCGCCTGGGCCGGCTTCGAGGAGCTCGGCATGGAGATCCACCTGGCGATGCTCGCGATCGACCGCGCCGAGCTGCAGGTGGCGGCGGGCGAGCTGGCGAGCGCGGCAGCGCTGCTCACGAGGATCATGGGACTGGTCGAGAGCTGGGGCATCGGCCGCGAGACGCTGGCGGCGCTGCGCACGCTCCGCGAGGCGGTGGTCGCGCGGCGCTGCGAGCGGGCGGCCTTCCGGCGGGCCTCGCTGCTGGTACGGCGCTCGTGGGCGCAAGCGGGAGCGAGCGGTCCGGCGTGAGGGCGGAGCGAGCCTGCGCGGGCGCGGGGATGGCGGCGGTCACCGCGCTGCTGTGCCTCGGCTTCGTAAGGATCAACAGCAGCGCCAGCTTGCCGCGCGGGCTCTACCTCGAGATCCCGCACCCCTGGCTGGGAAGGGCGCCGGCGCGGGGCGACCTGGTGCTGGTGTGTGCGCCGGCGGCAGGCGCGGAGCTGGCGCGGCGCCGCGGATACCTGGGCGACGGCCCCTGCGGCGCCGGCGCGGCGGGCGGGGCGGCGGCGCTCGGCAAGGTGGTCCTGGCGGTGGCCGGCGACGAGGTGAGCTTCGGCGCCGCCGGGCACGGCCGCTGCTGCGGATCGTGCTCAACCAGGTCTCGCGCGAGCTGACCCGCGAGATCCGCCACGACCGGCGGCCGGCGCTGCTGATGCTCGACGAGCTCACGGCGCTGGGCAAGCTCGACTTCATGCATCGCGGCATCGGCTACTTCCGCGGCTACCGGGTGCGGGTGTTCCTCTCCATCCAGTCGCTCGAGCAGCCGTTCCAGATCTACGGCCAGCACCAGAGCATCGGCGCCAACTGCGGCGTCCAGATCGCCTACGGCGCCAACGACGTCGCCACGGCGAAGCTGCTGTCGGAGATGACCGGCCAGCGGACCGTCGAGTACTGGCGCGAGAGCCGCACGGGCGGCATCTTCGGTGGGAGGAGGAGCGAGAGCGAGACCGAGGCGGGCCGGCCGCTGCTCTCGCCCGACGAAGTGCGGCGCCTGCCCGACGACGAAGCGCTGATCTACGTCGCGGGGTGCGCACCGATCCGGGGCGCGCGGGTGCCCTACTGGCGCGATCCCGAGCCGGCGCGGCGGGCGGCGATGACGCCGCCGCCGGAGTCGGAGCGGGGGGTGGAAGGCCGGGCGGAGCGAGGGGCGGAGTGACGGGCGAAGTGAGGGGCGGAGTGACGGGCGAAGTGAGGGGCGGAGGGAAGGATGCGGGGGCACGCCGCGATCGGGGCACCGCTCGGTTGGTGGCGGTCCTGGGTGCGCGGCGTGCCCGGTGCCGGCCTAACCCGGCGACTTCGTCTCGGCGGGCGCCGAGACCTTCGCCTTGGCGTTGTCGGTACAGGCCTTGGCCTCCGGGTGGTCGGGCTTGAGAGCGAGGGCCTCGGTGCAGCTGCTCAGGGCCCCCTGGTTGTCGCCGAGGGCGAGGTCGGCCTGGCCCAGGCCCAGCAGGGCGTCGAAGTTCTGCTGCAGGCCGAGGGACTTGTTGAACTGGGCCTGCGCCTCCCGGTAGTGCTTCGTCTTGTCCGCCGCGTCCTTGGCGTTGGCGGCCTTCTTCATCTCGCGAATGCCCCGGTTGTAGGCGGAGGCCGCGCGGTGGGTCGCGTCTTCCTGCATCGACACGGTTCCCATCTGCGCCGAGGACCCGGCCGACATGTTGCCCTGGGCATGGGCGACGAGCGGCAGCGCGATGGCGATGGCGAGGGCGATGGCGAGGGCGGCGAAGGCGGTGCGGATTGGCTTCACGGTGTCTCCTTCTGTGCGTGCTTGGCGTGAGGGGTGGTCGTCCAGGGCGACGGCTGCCCACCGGTCGCCGCCGCCAGCCGGCAGCCGGCAACCAGGGCCTGCCGCGAGTGACTGATGATGAAGCATCAACGTAATAGTTGCCGACAAGGGTCAAAACGAGACAACGAACTGTGTGACAAGTCTGTGACAACGCGGCGTGGCGTCGAGCCGAATCGTGTTCCACAAGCTCCCTGACAGCTGGCCGCGTCCTGGGTGCTCGGACCCCCTCGCGCTGAGCCGTCGCTTCAGGGCGTGGGGTCTCGAGGAAACGGGATGGCCACCATGGAGTGGACCACGATGGGCCTGCCCGCATCCCGGGCCGGCACGAAGCGCCAGGTGGCCAGGGCCCCGGCGAGCGCCTGCGGGTCAATTCCGGGCGGCGCCTTCAGGACCTGGAGCGACACCACGTAGCCTTCGTCGTCGACCAGGCAATGCACTACGACGACGCCGCCGGTCCGCCGCAGGGGGGAGTCCGGCGCCAACCGGGGCGGCCCGCCGGCGAGCTTGCGCGGCGGCGTGCCACCGACGCAGATCCCATGGACAGGCTTGCCGGCGAGGCGCGCCTGCCGCTCGGGATGGACCGGGATCCAGGGCGGCTCGGCGATGGCCTGCGCCACAGGGAGGCCCGGGACGGCACCCGTCGCCGGGGAAGCCGGCAACTGCGCGGACAGCGGTGCCGGCAACAGCGCCGGCAGCAGCGCCAGGACCGGCGCGATGCAGAGAATCCTCGACCTGGGGAGTCGCCGCTTCGACCGCACGTCGACATTTCCTCCTATTCCTGGCTGAAAAGCAAGCCCTGGTGATGCGCGGTCGTGTCCCGGCACTTCTGAGGCAGCGAGTGCGGTTGCCTGCGCATCGGATGCCGCGCGCCTGACTCCCGGGCCGAGCGGGTGTTGTATCGGTTGGCGGTAGCTGTGGTCCGGCGAACGGCTCGGCGTACCGACGATCAGGCGAAACCGAGGGGTCGCCTCCGGGTATCAGCGGCCGCAACCGCGCGTATTCCTGCTCGACCTCAGCGCTTGCGGCCGCAAAGACGTAGGCGACGGCACCGTCGGCGGGAGCGTGGCGGACGGCCAGGCCGTGGTGACGCCGTTCGTGTGGGTGACGCCGCTCACCATTGCGTTCGGATGTAGGTGATGCCGGGGCTGGCGGTGTAGCCGTTGACGCCGGTCAGGAAGCCGCGGGGCCGAGCGAGCGCATGCGAGCGAGGTTCCCGACGCCCGCAAGCCGGAACAGGCTCCTGGCATGGCCCAGCTGCCAGGACCGCGCCAGGAGCCCGTTCCGGGCGCCACGATCATTGAGTTTGCGACCCGATCTCCCGGCTCGAGCCCGCACTCCGCGCCTCAGGTGTTACGCGGCCCATGTCTTCCGCGCCGCGAGAGCCGACTCGCGGAAGGCCGCGTGCAACGGCTCCAACGCCGCTCGCGCTGCCTTGGCGATGTTCGGCGGGGCCTTCTCCACGTTGCCCTCCCACGGCGGCTGCGGCTCGTACTCCAGCGCCAGCTCGATGACCCGGGCATTGTCCTCCCCGAACAGCTGCGCGGCGACGCGAAGGCCGAAGTCGATTCCGGCCGTGATACCGCCGGCGGTGATGCGGTTGCGGTCCTGCACGACACGCTCGACGACCAGCTCCGCTCCGAGGAGCGGCAGGAGATCTCGCACCCCCCAGTGCGATGTCGCTTTGTAGCCGCGCAGGAGGCCGGCCGCGCCCAGGATCATGGAGCCCGTGCACACGCTCGTCACCAGCTTGGCGGTCTTGCCACACCGCGACAAGAAGTTGATGGTGTCGGCGTCTCTCATGACCTTCGCCGAGCCCAAGGAGCCGCCGCCTACGAACAAGAGGTCCAACGGATCGGCGAAGTCCGCAAAGACCGCGGACGGCTGGATCGCGACGCCGGTGTCGGTAACCACCAGGTCCTTCGTCTTCGCGACCAGGTGTACATGAGGCGAGAGATAGCCGAAGACCTGCTGCGGACCGATCAGGTCGAGCGCCGTCATGTCTGGATAGAGCAGCATCGCGATCCCTCCAGACTTCGCGAGCTGCGCATGCTGCGCGTCACCCGTGTCGTGGGCTTGCTGCTGAGCGCCGGCCAGCCGCGCCAAGGCGGCGCCCACGGCCGCGCTGCATACAGTCTGTCCGAACTCGCGTCGATTCATGTCGAGCTCCTCCTCAGTGTGAAGCGTCGCTGTGCCGGCCTGTTGCCGGCGGCATCGCCGACGGTAGACCGTGACCCTTGGTGGCCTGAGGGGCCGCGAGGGTTGCCTTGCCCGGCGAGGTTCCGACAAGAGGATGGCGGCCAGCGCGCGGCCGACGCTCCAGGCGCTCGGCCCAGGCGGGTAGTGTCCCCTAGTTTGTTTTCCAGCCCCCGGCTGACGCGCGATCGGCCCTGACCTGCGCTAGCGTCTCCTCCTGAAGGGAGGGGACGCCCTCTCCCGCCTACAGCCAAGCGGCCCGGCGAGGTGCTTACGACACCCCGCCGGACCTGACCCGACACGGGATTGCGCCAAGCGAAGCCCGAGGCGAGGGGATTGGCGTATTACATGAAACTCGCCAGCGTTGCCCGGTGGGTGCCCGGCCCGATATGGGAGCCGGTAGTCCCACCCGGCCAAAGCCCGCCGGCAGGCCGGTAGCGAATCTTGCGCGCGGCGGAGTAATCCGCCGTGTGGAGCCTAAGAGTGGCGACAGCGGCCTGGCCGGAGTCCGCGCCATGAGGTCGGCCACTGCCTGCCCGTCTCGACGCCTTGCGCCCGGGACGCGGGAGCCGTCCTCCGCGGCGTCTCCCCGAGCCGCGCGGCGGGCACCCTCTCTTGCAGGACGTTGCCGCGGCAGGCGCGCCGCGCGGGTATCAGCCCGGTGCATGGCGGGCGCCGGCTGGTGCCTCTTCCTTGCAAACGCTCGACTCGATCGGAGGTTCGCCATGCTTCAGGCCTTGCGTATCCGTCGCCGACTGCTGCTCGCGCTGGTGCTGGGGGCGTGTCTCGCGCTGCTGCTGCTGGGCGTCTTCAAGGGTTCGCCGGCGGCCGCGGCGACGAGGACCGGACACGACTTCACCTACTACAACAATGCCGCCCACCAGACCGTCGTCGGCTATCGCTACTACTGTCCCGGCTACTCCGGGGGCTGGGGATCGATCACGCCCTATGACGTGATCAACACCTTCCCCTGCAACTGAGCGCAGGGGGCGGCGGGGGCAGCCGCGGCGATTCTCGGCGGGTGGCAGCCCCGGCGAGTGCCCAACGACGTGGCGTGGCGCGAGCCGGCCGCTGATCGCGGCCGCTCGCGGCGGGCTGCTACCTGCAGTGGGCGGCCGGCGTGCGGAACGTGCCTCCCATGGAGTACCAACCGTTGTAGCCCAGCGAGGGCACCTCGTCGAAGAACCAGGAGAAGAAGGCGAGCTCCTGCGGATGGTAGGTCACGCCGTTGGGCATCGGCACCGCGAAGACATGGCCGCTGAGCGGGTCTCCGACTTCGAGGTTCGACTGGCATCCCGAGACCTGGCCGACATGCCCCCAGGCCGGGGTCGGGTTGTTGCCCAGCGGATCGTCGTACCACTCGCCGATCTCGTGGGCAAGCACGGAGACGTCGTCAATGTTCTTGAAGTCCTGATTGCTGTCGTACTCCGCCACGCCGTAGGTCTGCAGACCGTGCGAGCTGAACCAGCTGTGGTAGCCGAGCGTGCAGCAGTTCTTCTGGTTGCCGTTGTAGAAGACGACGTTCGAGAACAGGAAGAGCACGAAGCCGCCAGGATTCGCGCCGAACCCGCGGAAGATCGGGAAGACGGTGCCCCTGGCGAAAGAGTCCCACTTGTTGACGTCCACCAGGCCGAGCCTGCCGCAGGTGGCGCTCTGGGTCGGGAAGCCGTGAAACTTGATGAGGGCCGTCGGCAACCAGACAGGCGCGATGCTCACGCTGTAGCCGGGATTGCGTGCGCCCGGAGAGGTGAAGGCCCAGAACTCGAGCCGGCGGAACTCCTCCGCGAATTGCCGGCTGCCGTCCCCGTAGTCCACGCCCTGGAGGACCGGGGATTGGTCGACGAGATCGGCCGGCGGCACGCCGCCCGCGCACGAGTCTGGAGCGGTCGGGTCGAAGGTGCTGCCGTCGTCGAAGACCGCCTTGACCGGGATGATCAGGACGGGAACGACGCTGTTGTGCGCGTTCGACCGCGACGGGTCCGAACCCACCTCGGTGAAGGTGTAGCGCTTCGCCGACCTACCGGCGCCGACCTGGACGTAATTGGTGAACGTCGTGAAGCTGAAGTGCAGGGCCGCCTTCTCCAGCTCCGGTCCCGGCAGGACGTCGAAGCGCGGCTGCCAAGCCGCCTCGGGAACGTCGAAGGGCTCGTCGGCGGAGAGCGAGAACGTCAGCTCTTCCCGGGAAGTCCCGGTGTCCGGGCCGGGCGCGCCGGCAGCGGGGACCTGCGCCCACGCGCCGGCGCCGCAGGGAATGGCGAGACAGATCACTACCGCAAGCTTGATGGAGCCGGTCATCACGTCCTCCCAGAGCCGCCGAGCAGGGTCGGGCCGGAGCTGCCTGTTCACGTGCAGGCTCGCCCACTCCTGCTCCTGCCAACTCTTACGATGAATGAGTGTCGGCCCCCAGCATATACGTTCACGATGCGCGTTGCAAGTGCGCGGAGGATCTGGAGGATCTCCCGGTTATATTGATTCGCGCTGCTGGCGCCGACGAGGACGGGGAGAGGAAGCGATCGCATGGAGAGCAGGCCCGCGCCGGCCATCCGGCCGGCGGCCGCTGCGGACGCGCAGCGCATCGCGGAGATCTACAACCAGGGGATCGCCGAGCGCGGAGCCACCTTCGAGACGGCGCCGCGCACGGCGGCCGACATGGCGCGGCGGCTGGAGCCGGTGCCGGCCGCGCGGTACCCGACGCTGGTCGTCGAGCACGAGGGCGTCGTGGTGGGATGGGCGGCGATCACCGCGTACCGCCCGCGCCGCTGCTACGAGGGGATCGGCGAATTCTCGATCTATCTCGACCGCGCTGCCCGCGGCCGAGGCCTGGGGCGCCTGCTGCTCGAGGCGCTGATCCGCGAGGCGGCCCGGCTCGGTTACTGGAAGCTGGTGTCGCGGATCTTCCCGTTCAACACCGCCAGCCTGGCGCTCTGCCGCTCCTGCGGCTTCCGCGTGGTGGGCACCTACGAGAAGCACGGCCGCCTCGACGGCAAGTGGCTGGACGTGGTCATCGTCGAGCGCCTGATCCCCGGGAATCAGCTCTGAAAGGCCCGGGCGGCCGAGCGCCCCGGCTGCCCGATCGGCGCGCCCCCCACGTTGCCGTCCGCCGCGATCGATGCTACCTTCTGGCCGCGGCTCAGGGGGCCGGCCCCCCCTCGAGCCTTCGCCTGCCTCGACACGGACGATCCGAGGGAATCTCGCCATGAAGGGAGCCGTCGAGCCTCGCCTGTCGCGCGGACTGCGCGACCTGCTCTCCGAGCCCATGCTGGCGCGGCAGCGGATGATCGAGACCATCCGCCGGGTCTACGAGCTCTACGGCTTCGTGCCGCTCGGCACGCCGGCCGTCGAGTACCTCGACGTGCTGACCGGCACCGCCGGCCAGGAGACCCAGCAGTCGATCTTCACCGTGCAGAGCCCCGAGCGCGAGGCCCTCGGGCTGCGCTTCGACCTCACCGTGCCGCTGGCGCGCGTGGTGGCGCAGTACCATGACCTGCCGCGCCCGTACCGGCGCTACCAGGTGTCGCCGGTGTGGCGCGCCGACAAGCCGAACCCTGGCCGCTACCGCGAGTTCATCCAGTTCGACCTCGATTCCGTCGGCGCCGAGTCGGAGATCGCCGACACCGAGATCATCGCCGGCATGTGCGACACGCTGGCGGCGCTCGAGGTGGGGCCGTTCCGCGTCCGCTTCTCGAGCCGCGGGCTGCTGAACCTGATGCTCGCCGCGGCCGCGGTGCCGGAGGGCGGCGCGGCCGACGTGCTGCGGGTGCTCGACAAGCTGGAGAAGGTCGGTCTCGCCAAGGTGAAGCTCGAGCTGACCACCGGCTACCGCGACGACTCGGGCGACACCATCCGCGGCCTCGGCATGGCGGCCGAGCAGGTGGCGAAGATCGAGCGCTTCCTCGAGATCCGCGGCGACCAGCGCCGGGAGGTGATCGCGCGCCTGCGCTCCTTCTTCGGCGGCCAGCCCGGGGCGGCGGCGGAGATCGACCTGGTGGAGCGCATCTCGAGCCAACTCGCGGCGCTGGGCTACGGCGACGACCAGGTGACCCTGGACCTCAGCATCGCGCGCGGCCTCGCCTACTACACCGGGCCGGTGTTCGAGGCGGTGCTCCTCGACGCGCCGCAGTACGGGTCGGTGTTCGGCGGCGGCCGCTACGACGACCTGGTGCAGCGCTTCCTCGGCGAGAAGGTGCCGGCCACCGGCGCCTCGCTCGGCGTCGACCGGCTGCTGGGCGCGCTGATGCATCTCGGCAGGGCGGGAGGCAAGAAGGCGACGGCGCAGGTGCTGGTGGCGCGCATCGACCGTGCGCTCGAGGAGGAGTGCCTGGCGATGACCTGGGAGCTGCGGCGCGCCGGCATCCCTGCCGAGCTCTACCTCGGCACCGAGAAGGGGGTCGGCAAGCAGATCAAGTACGCCGACCTGACCGGCGTCCCGATCGTGCTGCTCTACGGCTCGACGGAGAAGGAGCGCGGCATCGTCACCTTGAAGGACATGGAGGTCGGCCGCGAGCTCGCCAAAAAAGTGGACGCGCGCCGCGAGTGGCTGGCCCAGCGCCCCGGCCAGCGCGCCGTGCCGCGCGCGGAGCTGGTCGCCACGGTGCGCGAGATGCTGGGAGCGGCCGCCCCGCCGCCGCCTCCTCCCCCCGCCGAGCTGTAACGGGCATCGTTCCAGCCACCTTGCCGTCTTCCCCGGCGCCTTTCCTGCCGCCGCCGCCGCCAGGATGGGGGCGTAAACTGTGCCATGACAGTTCAGTTACAATGTCAAGAGTAGCTTTACACGATACACCCAGGGCGTATAGCTCTCTCGTCGAAGATATGCTAATTGTGCAGTAACGATCAGGCCTCACGGACCGTCGAGGTCCCGGTCTCACCGTACACAGTCACGTTGCCGGCCGCCAGGACCGCCCAGGGCTGCAAAGTGGCTCTCCGCCGCCGGCGCCTTCATGGAGGGCACAGCGATGTTCGTCGTCAAGCCTCGGTTGGCAATGTTCGCATTGTTCGGATTGTTCGCATGGGGTGGTCTCCTCCTCCCGGTCTGCGCGCTGGCGCAGCAGCCGTGCCCGCGGTTCCCGGCCGGCAGCACGCTGGCCGCGCCACCGGACCTCTTCAGCGATGACGGCGTTCTCACGGTCAACTTCACCTACGAGACGCGAGTCGACCAGAACGGCAACACGCTCTTCTGCTTCGTCACCGACAACGGCACGCAGAACCCCACCCTGCACGTCAACCCCGGCGATCTGCTGGTCATCAACTTCAAGAACGGGCTGTCCGCGTCGGCCGCGCCGCACGGCAGGCACGCGATGCCGGACATGGCCGTGTCGGGCTCTCCCTCCGACACCTGCGGCGCCGTGACCATGACCTCCACCTCGGTGAACATCCATTACCACGGCACGAACACCTCGCCGACCTGTCATTCGGACGAAGTCATCCACACGCTGGTGAATGCCGGCGAGAGCTTCCAGTACAGGATCCAGTTCCCGTCCAACGAGCCTCCCGGGCTCTACTGGTACCACCCCCACGTCCACGGCATCGCCGAGACCGCGGTGCAAGGCGGGGCGTCGGGAGCCATCATCGTCGAGGGGATCGAGAACGTGAACCCGGCGGTCGGCGGCCTGCGCGAGCGGGTGATGGTGATCCGCGACAACCACGTTCCCGGCAACCCGACGCCCGGCGGCGCGGTGCCTTCCTGGGACCTCTCGGTGAACTTCATCCCGGTCCCTTACCCGACCTACACCCCCGCCGTCATCCCGATGCGGCGCGGCGAGAAGCAGTTCTGGCGGGTGGTGAACGCCACCGCCGACACCATCCTCGACCTGCAGGTGCAGTACGACGGCGTGCCGCAGCCGTTGCAGGTCATCGGGCTCGACGGCGTGCCGGTCGGTTCCCAGGACGGCGCGGGCAACGGCAAGTCCTTCACCGCCACCGACATCCTGCTCGCCACCGCGGCCCGCGCCGAGTTCATCGTCACGGCGCCGGGCCCGGGGGTCAAGAACGCGACCTTCCTCACGCTGAACATCGATACCGGCCCGATCGGCGACGACGATCCGCAGCGCCCCATCGGCACGATCACCACCAGCGGCCATGACGACCGGGCGGCGCGGACCCTGCCCACGAAGTCCGGCCCGCCCGGCCCGCAGCGCTTCGCCGGCCTCCGCGACGCGCACCCGGCGGTGAATCGCACGCTCTACTTCTCGGAGGTCCTCTCCGACCCGAACAACCCGCTCAGCCCGACGAACTTCTTCATCACCGTCGACGGCGCCACCCCGACCCTGTTCGCCGGGACCAATCCGCCGGCGATCGTGACCACCCAGGGCTCGGTCGAGGACTGGACGATCCAGAACCGGGCCGGCGAGAACCACGAGTTCCACATGCACCAGATCCACTTCCTGCAGCTCGAGCAGAACGGCGTGCCGGTCGCGAACGGCCAGTACCTCGACATGATCCAGGTCCCCTACTGGACAGGCTCGGGCCCGTACCCGAGCGTCAAGGTGCGCATGGACTTCCGCGGCCCGGACATCGGCGACTTCGTCTATCACTGCCACATCCTCGGCCACGAGGACAACGGCATGATGGCGATCATCCGGGTGAACCCGGGCGACGATGACCGCAGCAGCCGTGTCCCGGGGCAGCCCCAGGGGAGCAAGGCCGCGACGAAGGCCGCCGCCACCACGCTGCCGCCGGGAGACCGGCCGGCGAAGGCGCA
>DATDGZ010000192.1:0-7960 GCA_036521795.1 Thermoanaerobaculia bacterium
CCCTCGACGCCGGCTGCTGCGGCATGGCCGGCGCCTTCGGCTTCGAGCGCGGCGAGCGTTACGAGGTGTCGGTGCGCTGCGCCGAGCGCGCGCTGCTGCCGGCGGTCCGCGAGGCGGCGGCCGACACCCTCATCATTGCCGACGGCTTCAGCTGCCGCGAACAGATCGCACAAGGCGCCGGCCGCAGCGCGTTGCACCTGGCGCAGGTGCTGCAGCTCGCGCTACGCCAAGGCCAGGAGATCGTGCAGTGAAGATCAGTCCCGCCCCGACAGACGGCGAAGCCGGCCGATGGGCGTCCGGTTGAGCGAGGGGTTGGACGTCGGTCCTCCTCGCGAGGAACCGAACTTCATTGCCCTTGTAGCGGTTGCCAGAGCTCAACTTTGTTGCCCTCTGGATCCATGACCCAGCCGAATTTCCCGTACTCCGAGTCGTCGGTCTTCTCGAGCACGTCGCAACCCTCCTCGCGCAGTGCTTCAAGAAGTGCTAGCAGATCTTCGACTCGATAGTTGACCATGAAGGTCGACTTGCTCGGAGCGAAGTGGTTGCCGTCCATTGGACCGATGGACCAGGCCGTAGTTCCCTGGGTCGGGTTTCCTTCGGAGTCAGTCCAGGTGAAGGCTGCTCCACCCCAGTCCTGAACGTCGATCCCGAGGTGCTTCTTGTACCAATCGCATAGCGCCTTCGGATCCTTGGCGCTCATGAAGATGCCGCCAATGCCTGTGACTCTTCGCATTCGGACCTCCGATGTTGGCTGAAATCTCATTCTACTCCCCACCGTCCAACGGCGGGAATCAAGGGGAGCCTCTTCGCCACCGTCCGAGCCCGAGCCGGGCGGCTGCCTCGGCGAGCTCGGGGCGGCCGGCGAGCGCGCCGGCCACGAGGTAGAGGACGCCGTAGGTCAGCAGCACCGGCACCGCCTTGACCAGGCCGGAGAGCGACGGCGGCAGCAGCCGCCAGAGCAGGGCCGCCGGCGCCGCCGCGGCCAGGGCCAGCGTCAGGATGCGGAGGTCGTCCCGCCACGGCAGCTCGAACTCCGGCAGGCGCCGGCGGAGCGCGGCGCGCAGCCGGGCGAGCTCGAGCCAGGCGCCGGCGCCGGAGGCGAGCGACAGGCCGAGGACGCCCAGGAACAGGTGCTGCCCCGGCGGCTGCGCCCCGAAGGCCGGCGGCACCGGGAAGCGGTCGAGCCAGAACATCAGCGGCAGGGCGACCAGTGCCGCGGCGCCGACCCGCTGGGCCGCGATCTTGGCCGGCGTGCGAGTATCGCCCAGCGCATAGAACGTGTTCTGCAGCAGCCGCGACGAGGTGGTGGCCAGGATGCCGGTGCTGTAGCCGCAGAGCGCCAGGTAGACCAGGCCGTTGTCGGCGCCGCCGAAGCTGCCGCGGCGATAGACGGCACCGACCACCAGGTAGCCGAAGGCCAGGTAGCCGATGACCGTCGGCACGTTCAGGAACGCCACCGCGGCGAGCGCCCGCCGCACCCGCGCCAGCAGCGCCGGCGCCGCCGCCTCGCCGCGCAGGCGCGACAGCTCGGGCAGCTCGGCGGCGGCGACGGACATGCCGAACAGGCTGATCGGCAGGATGTACAGCATCTGCGCATAGCGGTCCGCGCCGGCGGCGCCGGTGGCGAGCAGGGTGGCCAGGAAGAGGTCGACGTAGCCGGCGATCTGGACCACGCCGCGCCCCGCCACCACCGGTCCCCAGGCGGCCAGCGCTTCGCCCACCCCCGGCACCCGGGTCGAGAAGCTGAAGCGGAAGCCGCGGATGACCCGCGCCACCAGCGGCAGCTGCACCAGGAACTGCAGCAGACCGCCGGCCAGCGCCCCCCAGCAGAAGGCGGCGAGCAACCGGTCGCGCAGCGCCGTGGCCGCGAGCAGGTTGCCCGCGGCCGCGCCGGCACCCTGCCCGGCGGGAGACGCGGCAGGCCAGACGCCGGCGGCGTGCCCGGCGAGCAGCAGCGCCGTGATCATCGCCGAGTTCCACAGCACCGGCGCGAAGTAAGGCAGGAAGAAGCGGCGGTGGCTGTTGAGCACTCCGAGCGCCCACACCGACAGCACCAGGCAACCGGTCATCGGGAAGAGCACCCGCACCGCCCCGACCGCCAGCGCGAAGCGGTCCACCACCGCCCGCCCCGCCGCCATCGCTCCGGCATCGGCCAGGAACCCCGGCGCCAGCAGCGCCACCAGCGGCCTCGCCAGCAGGATGCCGCACAGCGCCAGGCCGGCGGCGGTGGCGAGCAGCAGGCCGAAGATGGCGCCGGCGAACCGCCCGGCCTCTTCGCGCCGGCCGGCCTCGAGCAGCCGGCTGTAGATCGGGATGAAGGCCGCCGACAGCGCGCCCTCGCCGAGCAAGTTCTGCAGCGCGTTGGGAACCCGCAGCGCCGCGGTCAGCGCGTCGGCGTGCGGGCCGACGCCGAAGAAGAAAGCGACCGCCTGCTCGCGCGCCAGGCCGGCCAGCCGGCTGAGCAGGATGCCGGCCCCGACGCTGGCGGCACCGCCGCGACGGCTCCGGCTGCCGGGGCTGCCGGAGCGGCCGGGAAGCGGCGGCGGCGAGGCCGCGGCCGCTGCTGCTGGGCTGCGCTCGACGGCCTCGTCCATTGCCGCGCCGCATTCTACAGGCTTCGGGAGTGGGTCAGCTCGCGAGGAAAATGACCCACTACCCCTCGCGGGGCCCTACCGCAGCCGGGCCACCACCAGGGTGATGTCGTCGGCCTGCTCGACGCTGCCCTTCCAGTTGGCGAGGTCCGACAGGACGCTGTCGCGCACCTCGCGGGCCGTGCGGCCGGGCGCCGCCCTGGCGACGGCGCGCATCAGGCGCTCCTCTCCGTACTGCTGCTCGTGGTCGTTGAGCATCTCGACGATGCCGTCGGTGTAGACCACCAGGAGGTCGCCGGCCGCGATCTCGGCCTCGTCGCGGACGTAGCGCGCATCGGCGAAGGTGCCGAGCGGCGGCGCGCCGCTGCCGACCGCCGCGACGGTGCCGGTGGCGGCCCGGTAATGGAGCAGCGGCGGATGCCCGGCACTGGTCACGGCCAGCGTTCCGGCCTCGTGGTCGACCACCGCCAGCTGCAGCGTCACGTAGGTGCGCCGGTCGGTCGTGCGCCGCACCATGCGGTCCAAGCGCCCGAGCGCCCCGGGAGAGGCGAGGTCGTCCTCGAGCAGGTAGAGACAGCTGCGCACACCCGACAGCAGCAGCCCCGAGGCCAGGCCGTGCCCCGAGACGTCCGCGACCACCAGCACCAGCCGCGTCGGGGTGAGGCGGAAGGTGTCGTAGTAGTCGCCGCCCACCTCGGTGGCGGGCAGCGAGGCGGCCGAGAGGTCCAGCCAGGAGATGTCGGGCGGCGCCTGCGGCAGCATGCTGAGCTGGATCTTGCGCGCGTACTCGATCTCCTCGCGCATGCGCAGGCGCTCGCGAGAGCGCGCATGCTCGCGCCGCCACACGGCGAGGAAGCGCCGCTTGTCCAGCTGGGTCGTCCCGGCGGCGAGGATCAGGCAGGTCGCCGTCACGGCCGCGATGACGATCTCCAGCTGCTGGGTGCCGATCACCGCGCCGCCGCCGGTCATCGTCTCGGCGGCGGCGCCGCCGGTCGCCTGCAGGCCGCCGGGGCCCCAGTGCAGCGCCTCGGCCACCCAGAAGGCGCCGTAGAGCACCAGGTGCTCGAGCAGGCGCAGCCGGAACGCCATGAGCACCAGCGGGAAGAGGCCTCCCATCTGCAGCGACCAGTCCGCGCCCGAGCGCACGGTCCACAGCTCGGGCAGGCTCATCTGCACGAAGAAGTAGGCGACCAGGATCTGCCGGAAGTAGCGCTCGAAGAACTGCTCGCGGTAGACGGCGATGAACCCCAGGACGGCACCCAGGTTCACCACGTAGAACGCCACCCGCAGCGCCGAGACCCGCGCCGCCGCCGCCACCGCCAGGCCGGCCAGCGCCATCGCGGCAACCAGCAGCAGCAGCCAGCGCAGCCGGCTGAAGTTCTTGGCGTCGAAGTGCTTATGCAGGGCGAGCGCCTCGGGCAGCTGCACGAGGTCGTCGATGGAGGTCGCTCTCACGGCGGGATGGAGGGAGGTCGAGACACCACGGGCCGCAAGACAATACTACGCTCGGGGGTCGGCGGTTCCCGGGCGTCGATGGCCCTGGGACTTGGTGGCCCTAGCCGCGCGCGGCCTTTACGGCGGCGGTAAGCGCCGGCACCAGCTCGTGGAGATCGCCGACCAGGCCGTAGCGGGCGACCGTGAAGATCGGCGCGCTCGGGTCCTTGTTGATCGCCACGATGACCGCCGAGCCCTTCATCCCGACCAGGTGCTGGATGGCGCCGGAGATGCCGGCGGCGATGTAGAGGCGCGGCGACACCGTCTGGCCGCTCGAGCCGATCTGGCGCTCGCGCGGCAGCCAGCCGCTGTCGATCACCGGCCGGCTGGCGCCGATCTCGGCGCCGAGGGCGCGGGCCAGCTCCTCGATCGGACCCAGCTTGTCGGCGCCGCCCACGCCGCGCCCCACGGCGACGATGATGCCCGCCTTGGTGAGGTCGACCTGCTGCGCCGCCGCCTCTTCGTAGCCGAGGACCTCGCGGTCCGGCCGCGCCTGCTGAGGGTCGACCGGCAGCGGCCGGAGCTTGGTAGCAGCGGCGGGGGCACCGGCCGCGCCGGGGGTGGCGGCGGCAGGGCCGGTCGGGGCCGCCGGAGGCAGGGCAGCGGCCGGGAAGGAGCCCGACTGGACCGATACCAGGACGGTCCCGGCGCCACGCACCCGCACCCGCGCTTGGAGCTTGCCGCCCAGCACCGGGCGGGTCCAGACCAGGCCGTCCCCGGCCGGCTCACCGCCCGCAGCCGCCGCGGGCGAGGCGGGCGCCGCGGCCGGCGCGAAGCCCGTCACCTCCGGCAGCAGGCCGGCCCCGGTGCGCTGCGCCAGGCGCGGCACGAAGTCGACGGTCTGGTAAGTATGGGGAAAGAGCACGTAGTCCGGGCGCTCCGCGCCGATCGCCGGCGCCAGCACACCGATCCAGGCGCCCGGCGTGTAGGCGGCCAGCGCCGGATGATCGGCGACGAGGACCGCCGCGAGATCGCGCTGCGCCAGCTCCCGCGCGGCGGCGTCGACGCCCGACCCGAGGAGCACCGCGCTGATCGGGACGGTGGGGACGGTGGGAACGGCGCCGCCGGTGCGGTTGGACGGCGCCGATCCCGCGAGCGCCGCCGCGAGTCGCCCGGCGGCCGCGAGCGCCTCCCAGGAGACGCGCGTCACGCGGCCGTCGCGCAGCTGCGGCACGACCCAGATCCGCCGCTCGCGCCCGGGTTGCCCGCCTTGCCCCACTTGCCCGGCTTGTCCGCCCACCTCGGGCATCAGAGCACCCTCGCTTCCTGCCGCAGCTTCTCCACCAGCGCCGCGGCCGCCGTCTTGGGGTCGCCCGCGAGGATCTGGGCGCCCTCGCCTGCAGCCGGGAAGGCCACCGACAGCACCTCGAGCCGCGAGCCGGCCGCGCCGAGCTCGGCCGGATCGAGGCCGAGGTCGGCGGGCGACAGCACCGCGATCTCCTTCTTCTTGGCCTGCATGATCCCCTTCAGCGAGGCGTAGCGCGGGTGATTGATCCCGGCCTGGATCGCGAGCACGGCTGGCAGCGCCACGCGCGACACCTCGTTGACGCCGCTCTCCATCTCGCGGGTCACCTTGGCGCTCGCCGGCGGTCCCGCGGCCGGTTCCAACTCGACGCCCATCACCAGCCAGACGTGGGGCCAGCCAAGGTGGCCGGCGATGATCGAACCGGTGGCGCCGAAGCCGGCGTCGTCGGACTGCGAGCCGGTGAGCACCAGGTCGAACGCCTCGCGGGCCAGCGCCGCCGCCAGGGCGCGGCCGGTGGCCAGCGCATCGCCGCCGGCGTAAGCCGGATCGGCGAGGTGCACGGCGCGCGCCGCGCCCAGCGCCAGCGCCTTGCGCAGTGCCTCGCGCACCCGCTCCGGCCCGAGGCTGAAGGCCACCACCTCGCCGCCGGTGCGCTCGGCCAGGCGCAGCCCCTCCTCCAGGGCGTACTCGTCGCTCTCGTTGACGATGAAGGGCAGGTCCTCCTCGTCCAGCCACCTGCCGTCGCGGCTGAGCCGCAGCCGCGCCTCGCTGTTGGGGACCTGCTTGATGCAGACGGCGATCTTCATCCCATCCTCACCCGGGAGCGCTGGCGATCGCGAGCGGGACTCACAGCGAAGGTCCCGGCACGCGGACCGCCGCGCCGTTGACCCCGGCGGCGGCAGGAGTGCCGAGGTAGTAGATCACCTCCGCCACCGCCTGGGTGCTCACCCATGTCGCGGGGTCGGTGCCGGGCATCGCGCGCCGGTTGGCCGGCGTGTCCATGGTGCCGGGCAGGACGGCGTTGGCGCGGCCGCCGAACGGCGCGACCTCGCGGGCCAGCGACTCGACCAGGCGCAGCGTCCCCGCCTTGGCCGCCGCGTACGCCGCCACCCCGGCCTCGCCGAGCAGCGCCGCCGGCGACGACACCACCACCAGGGAACCGCCGCCCGCGCGCTCGAAGCAGCGGGCGCACTCGCGCACCAGCCGGAACGTCGTCTCGAGATTGACCCGCATCAGGAAGCTCCAGTCCTCGTCGCCGAGGTCACGGAGCCGGCCGTAGCGGAAGCCGCCCACCAGGTGCGCCACGACCGGCGAGGTCGCCGCCGCCAGCTCTTCGCCGAACAGCCGCTCCACCTCGGCGGTCGAGCCCAGGTCGACCTGCCGCACGGCCAACTGGTCGGCGGGCGCCAGCCCGGCGAGGCCGCCGGGGTGGCTGCCGTAGACCGCCAGCACGCGTTCGCCGCCGGCGAGGAAACGGCGCACGACGCTGTCGCCCAGCGCGCCGCTGGCACCGGTGATGAGCACTCTGCCCCGCATGCCGTCTCGAGCCCCTCCTGATGGCCACCGCCTGCCGGCGACGGCGACCCCGGGGGGCACCCCACCCTCCAGCTGGCTTGGATTTCGTCTTGATGCCCTGATGCCCTGGGCCGACGGGCCCCGGGCGGCGGCGAGCCTATCATGCCGCCCCGGACCACTCCCCTGTCACCCTGTCGCTCGCGGACCTACATAAGGAGACCCGTTCTGATAGACTCCGGCGCCAAATAGCCGGTTCCCAGGATGCCGCGTTCGGCAGGCCTGACCACCTTCTTACTCGCCTCCGTTCATGGCCGAGAATCCCAAGGACCCGAAGATCCCGCCGCCGCCGTTCCCTCCTCCGACGCCGCTGATCGGCAGCACGATCTCCCATTACCGCATCCTCGAACGCCTGGGGGGCGGCGGCATGGGAGTCGTGTACAAGGGCTGGGACCTGAAGCTCGAGCGTTACGCGGCGGTCAAGTTCCTCTCCCCGCACCGTAGCGGCAACGAGGCCTTCAAGCGGCGCTTCGCCCGCGAGGCTCGCACCGCCTCGCGCCTCGAGCACCCCAACATCTGCACCGTCTTCGAGACCGACGAGACCGACGACGGCCGCCTGTTCATCGCCATGGCCTTCTGCGAGGGCGAGTCGCTCAAGCGCAAGATCGAGCGCGGGCCGCTGCCGTTGCCGCAGGCGCTCGGCGTCGCCGCCCAGGTCGCCTCCGGGCTTGCCGCCGCCCATGACAAGGGCGTCGTCCACCGCGACATCAAGCCGGGCAACGTCATGGTGGCCGAGGACGGACGGGTGAAGATCGTCGACTTCGGCATCGCCCACCTCGCCGACGAGACCCGCCTGACGCGCACCGGCGACGTCATGGGCACGACCGCCTACATCTCGCCGGAACAGTTCCTCTCCGCCGAGACCGACCATCGCGCCGATCTCTGGTCGCTGGGAGTGGTGCTCTACGAGATGCTCACCGGCCGGCTGCCCTGGACCAACGGCGACGAGCAGGAGCTGATCAATGCCATCGTCAAGCGGCCGGCGCGCTCGATCTCGACGCTGCGGCCAGGGGTGCCGCAGGCGCTCGAGCGCGTCGTCGCCCGGGCCCTCGCCAAG
>DATDGZ010000193.1:0-3285 GCA_036521795.1 Thermoanaerobaculia bacterium
CTGTGGGTCGAGCCCCAGGAGCTCGCCGCCGCCGCGCCGCTGCCGCCGCTGCCGGCGGCGGCCCTCGCCGCGCTGCCGCGGTTCCCGGAGCTGCGTCCCGGTTCCCCCCGCTTCATCGACCTGGCTCGCGGCGCCGGCGCCACGTTCTTGGTGAAGGTGGACAGGCCGGCCCTCTACCAGTTGCAGACCACCGGCGTGCTGGCGACCCGCGCCGCTCTGCGCACCCGCACGGTCACCAGCCTGGCGGCGGGCAGCGCCAACGGCGTCGGGCGCAATGCCCTGGTGCGCCAGTATCTCCGCGAGGGGGACTTCCAGGCGACGGTGACCGCGGAGGGGCGGTCCCAGGGCCACCTCGGCGTGGAGCTCCGGACCACGCAGCTGATCGACGGCGGCGAATTGCGCCCCGACGCGCCGGCGCGCATCACCATGCCCGCCGGCCAGGGAGTGGTCTATCGCTTCACCATCGCGCAGCCGGGCGAGTACCGACTGCTGGCCATGGGCCTCGGCTTCGTCTACGGCTGCCGGCTCGAGGACGCCGGCGGCTGGCCGATCGCGCCGCCCAACATCCCGGCCGACCTCAGCCGGCAGCTGGCGCCGGGCGCCTATCGCCTGGTGCTGCTGCCGCAGCCGATCGCCGGGCGTGCCGTCACCCTGCTCAGCCGCCGGCGGGAGGCGCCGCACTTCGCGGGTCACGGGCCGCATCCGCTGCCGCTCGGCACCACGGTGACGCACCTGTGGCGCGAGCCCGAAGGCGTCGCCTCCCAGCAGGACGAGCAGCCGGCCCAGCGGCCGCCCGACCTCTGGCGCTTCGACCTGCCGGCCGCGGCAACGGCCACGATCACTCTCGACGCCGAGATGCAGGGAGCGCTGACGCGCCTCGACGCCGACGGCGGCGACAGCGGCGCTGCCGGCCGTGCGGGCGGCGGCGGCGGCGGCGCCACGGCGCCGGCCGAGCTGGGGCAGGTGCCGCCAGGCCGCGCCCTGTCGGTCGAGCTCCCCGCGGGGCACTACCAGCTCGCGGTGGTGTGCTCGCGGCGCAACAGCCTGGTGCGCTACCGGGTGCGGGTCGCGACCGCGGAGCTAGTGGACGGCCAGGAGCCGCTGCTGACCGCGCCGGTCACGATGAAGGTCTCGGTCGACGGCGCCGGGTTGGTCGAGATCGCCTCCTACTCCGCTGCCGACGTGCGGGCTCGCCTCTACGCCGCCGACGGCCGCCTGGTGGCGGACGAGGACGACCGCCCGGACGATTGGAACTTCCTGATCTCCGAGCGGCTGCCCGCGGGCCGCTACCGGCTGGAGATCGAGCCGGTGGGCCGCCGCAGCGCCAAGCTCCGGCTGTCGATGCGCACCGCCGCCGAGGTGGAGGACCGGCCCCTGGCGCTCCCCTATCGCGGCGACGTCGAGCTCGCGGGCGAAGTGCGCCTCCTGCCGCTCGTCCTGCCGCGCCAGGCCAATCTGCTGCTGGTCGCCGCCCGCTCCCAGGAGAACGTCGGCCTGGGCCTCGAGGTGCGGGAGGGAGAAGGTTGGCGCCTGCTCGGCAGCAGCACCGGCCGCGAGCCGCGGCTGGAGCTACCGCTATCGCTGCCGGCGCCAGGCCGCGAAGAGCGCGCCGTGAACGCCGGAGCGCGTGCTCCGAACCTGCCGCCCGCGGCCAGGTACCGCGTGCGGCTCTGGTCGCTCGAGCGCCGCGGCGCTCCGGCGCGCCTGGCCGCCGCGGCCGTCACCGCTCCCCACATCAGCGAGGGACAGCTCGCCAAGGGCGCCACCCTGCCTCTGGTGCAGGCCGTCGAGCCGCCGCTGGCGCCGCTCGCCGCCGCCGTGATCGAGCTCCGGCAACCCGGCCTGGTGCGCTTGCAGCTTGCCGGCCGGACGGAGCGCCCCGGCGAGACCAGGCAGACCACGCCGGCGGCCGGGCCCCTGCCGCAGGCATCGCAGGCATCGCCGGCATCGGTGGCAACGGCGAAGCGGTCGCGCGCCGGCAGGCTGAGCGACGGTGACGCGGAGGCCGGCGGATCGGACGCCGGGGCGCCGGACGCCGGCGACACCGGCGATCACCGCGAAGGCTGGCGCGCCAGTTCCGTGGCCGGCCAGGTCCTGGCGCCGCTGTCGAGCGTCGACCGGGTCACGATGGGAGCCCTCCGCCAGAGCGGCGGCATGATCTGGCTGGTGGCGGAGGCGCCGCGCGGCGCCCCGCGGCTGCGCGGCGAGCGGCTCGATCTGCCATCGGGCTTGGACCGTGCGGTCAGGTTCCATCTCCCCGAGCCCGCGGCGCCACTCGCGCGGCCCATGCCACCCTCGCCGCCCCTGCAGCCGGCGTCGTCGGCCCCACCGGCGCCGCCGGAGCTGCCGGCACCGCCGGACCTGTCAGCACTGCCGGAGCTGCCGGCACTGCCGGAGCTGCCGGCAATCACTGACTGCGATCTCGACCGCGGCCGCGGTCACGCCGTTGGCCCGGTGCTCGCGATGGTTACGGCGCTCGCCGGCCAGCCGGCGGTCCAGGTCGTCGACGCGGCGGCGGCCGGCGCCCAGCCGGCGGGCGGCGCGCGCAGGGCGGGCAGCGCGGGCAGGGCCGGCACTGCCCGTGCGGCCGGCGCCTTCGCGGGGGCCAGGGCGGGCGCGGCCGCCATGCTGGCGATCGGTCCGCGCTCGGCGGTGTCGGTGGCGCTCTCGCCGCGCCAGCCGTCGGCGGAGGTCTGGGACGCCGATCCCGGCTCGAGCGGAGCAGCCGCTCCGGAAGTGCGCCTGGCGCAGCTCAGCTTCTCGCCGCCGCGTCCGGAGACCGCCACCTGGGGGGTCACGGGTGGCTCGGTGTCCGGGTTGGAGGCACGGCAGTTCGAGCTGCCGCCCGGCGCCAAGAAGATCCGCCTCAGCCTGGGTCCGGCACTGGTCGCCGTGCTGTCGGACGGCGACACCGCCACCAGCACGCATTGGCAAGGCGGACTGCCCTTCGAGGAGCTGCTCGACGGCGGTGCCACCCGCCTGACCCTGCTGCACACCGCCTCCGGCTCCGATCCCTTCACCTTCGAGCTGCTGCCGCGCGCCGCCGGCGAGGAGGAGCTGGCGTTGCCGTCCGCGATGCCTTTCGTGCGCTCCTTCGACCGCGCCGGCACGCTGCGGCTTCGGCTCCCCTCCCTTCCGACAGCCACGGCAGCCGCGGCAAGCCCCGCCGGCGAGGAGCGCGAGTCGCGCGACCGGCGTGACTGGCACTATCGCGTATGGAGCGCTTCCCTCGACGGCGCAGGGGAGCTCGGCCGGCCGCCCGCCGCGGCCTTGGGCGCCGAGAAC
>DATDGZ010000194.1:0-13706 GCA_036521795.1 Thermoanaerobaculia bacterium
ACCTGGAACGCCAAGGTCAACGCCCAGGTCACGGCGAGCAACTCGCTGACCCTCTTCGGCAGCAACAACTCCAAGCAGAAGCAGGGGCGCAACGCCGGCCCCACCCGCACGCTGCCCAGCGCCTGGGACCAGGGCCAGTTCGGCGGCAAGCCGACCATTCTCAAGGCCGAGGACACCCAGATCTTCAGCCCGAACCTGTATGCGACGCTGCTCTACTCCCACGTCTACGGCGGCTTCTTCCTGACGCCGATCGGCGGCTTCACCTCCACCACCCCCGACTCCTACTTCGATCCCGCCGGCGTCTGGCAGAACAGCTTCGTCGGCGAGCAGATCAAGCGGCCGCAGACCCAGGAGAAGGCTGACGCCTCGACCTTCTTCAACACCGGCAGCCTGAGCCACGAGCTGAAGTACGGCGCCGCCTACCGCATCGCGGAGTCGGCGACCAACTTCAACTGGGCCGGTTCGGGCTGGATCTCGGACGCGCAGAACGGCTTCTTCGGCAACGAGCCTCCGGGCACCAACGACCTCTGGCTCTCCCGCGCCGCGCTGCCGGACGTCAAGGTGAAGTACACCAACGCCTACGCCCAGGACACCCTGACCACCGGGAACCTGACGATCAACGCCGGCCTGCGCTACGACCGCCAGACGGGTGACAACCAGAGCTCGCTGGTCCCGGCCAACTCGATCGCTCCCAACCTCCTGCCGGGAGTCTCCTACGCCGGCGGTCCCTCCGGTTTCACCTGGACCACCTGGGCCCCGCGCGCCGGCTTGACCTACGCCCTGGGCAAGGACCGGTCCACCCTGCTGCGCGCCAGCTATTCGCGCTTCGCGGACCAGCTGCCCGCGGCCTTTGCCTCGTTCCTGAACCCGCTTGGCTCGATCAGCTACTACTACTCCTACACGACCAACCCAGGCAACGGCAACGTCACCCCGGGGCAGGTCGTGCCAGGGGTTTGCCCCGCCCCCTGCTACAGCGGCAACGTCAATCCGAACGACCCGGGCCAGCTGCTGCAGCCGAACGCCATCGCCAGCAACTTCACTGCCCCCATCACCAACGAGTTCCTGCTCAGCGCCGAGCACGCGCTGCTGCCCGAGTTCGTGGTCGGGTTCAACCTGACCTACCGCCGGGCGACCGGCCTCGAGCAGGAGGACCTGCTGGTCCAGGACAGCAGCACCTTCAACCCCTTCGCGCCCTCCCGGGTGTCGGTGCGGTCCGACTACGTGCCCGTCACCAACACCGTCACTCTGGCGAACGGCCAGTCGCAATCGGTGACCTGGTACCAGCTCCGTCCCGGCATCTCCACCGGCAAGGGCCTGTTCCTGCACAACGGCGACTACGAGACCACGTTCAAGGGCGCTTCGCTGACCTTCAACAAGCGGCTCTCGAACCGCTGGATGATGCGCGGTAACTTCAGCTACAACGACTGGTACTACAACAAGGCGGGCGACCGCCCCGATCCCAGCATCCAGGAAGCCGGCGGCATCACCGACGGCAACTACGTGACCCAGGGTTCCGCGGTGCTGCAGGGCTCGGGCAACGGCTCCGGCTCGAAGGCGTGGGTGTACATCAACAGCAAGTGGTCCTTCGCGGTCAACGGCCTCTATCAGATCGCTCCGGACCGGCCGTGGGGCTTTAACGTCGCCGGCAACCTGACCGGGCGTCAGGGCTACCCGACTCCCCTTTACGAGACGGTCGGCGTCAACACCTCGACCACGGGGGGAACTTCTCAGATCCAGTTCACCTCGTCGGACTCCAACCGGCTCGACAACATCGTCGACGTCGACGGCCGCCTCGAGAAGGAGTTCACTTTCCAGGACTTCGGTCTGACCCTGGGCGTGGATTGCTTCAACCTGTTCAACGAGGCCTTCATCCTGCAGAAGGACGCGCGTGCGCGCGTCGCCTTCAACAACACCAATGGCACTGGCTACATCAACGAGACCCTGAGCCCGCGGATCTTCCGCTTCGGCGCAAGGCTCAGCTTCAAGTAAGCGCAGCGCAGCGCGCAAGCGGCGCTTCGCTTCTTCCCTTCCGCCGGGGCGACCCGGCGGTTTTTTTTTGCCCGCTTCCCGGGTACACTTGGCCGCGCCGCGCGCCGCCCCCCAGCGGCCGGCTGCGGCGGGCTCGAGAATCTCGTGAGCAACATGGCCCGCCGGCGGCATGCCAATCCTGAAAGCGCCTGGAAGGAGGCCCTCATGCTCTCGCGCCGTAACCACACCGCGCTGCTCGCCGTCCTGCTGCTGCTGCTGTCCAGCGCCCGCCTCGCCGCCCAGGAATGGAAGGGCATCGGCCGGCTCCAGGGGATCGTCACCGACGAGAGCGGCAAGCCGATCGATGGCGCCAAGGTCACCTTGCGGCCAGGCGACCAGACGCCGAAGCTCGAGAGCTCCGGGCCGCCCCCGGTCACGACCGACAAGCACGGTAAATGGTCGATGCTCGGCCTCACCGGCGGGACCTGGGCCGTCCTGATCGAGAAGGAGGGCTACATAACCTCCGAGGGACGGCTGAAGGTGGCCGAATCGGGCCCGCCGCAGCAGGCGGTGACAGTCAAGCTCAAGGAGATCCCGAAGGAGCAGGCCCAGGCGGCGGCCGCGCCGAAGGAGCCGAGCAAGGAGAGCAAGGCGAACGAGGCGATCAACGCCGGCAACGCCGCCCTGCAGGCGGACAAGTACGCCGACGCGCGCGCCAGCTACGAGCAGGCGCTCGCCCTGCTCGATCCGGCCAAGCCGGAGCATGCGCCGGTGTACATGGCCGTGCTGCGCGCCATCGCCAGCACCCATTACCGCGAAGCCGGCCAGGCCAAGAGCAAGGACGCGAAGGCGCAGGCGATGGACCAGTCGATCGCGACGCTCAAGAAGGCGCTCGAGCTCAAGCCGGACGACCCGGACACGCTGCAATTGCTGGTCAACGTGCTGGTCGACGCCGGCCGCGAGACGGAGGCGCAGACCTACCTGGCGAAGCTGCCGCAGGGGGCCAAGCTCGACCCTGAGCGACTGATCAACGTCGGCATCAAGTACTACAACACCAAGCAGATCGACAAGGCGCTCGAAGAGTTCAACCGGGTCATCGTCGACAACCCGGACCTCGCGGAGGCCTACTACTACCGCGGCCTGGTCTATCTCAACAAGGGCAAGGTCCCCGAGGCCAAGGCCGACTTCCAGAAGCTGCTGGCGCTCGATCCCAAGAACAAGTTCGCCAAAGAGGCGCAGGATTACCTGAAGAGCTTGTGAGGTTGAGCCGCCCGGCGCCCCCGATGAAGCAGCTGCCGGCGCTGGCTGGCCTGGCGGTGGTCCTGCTGGGCGGCGCCGCCGGCCTCTTCGCGTGGGCCGGCGCCGGCGCCGCGGCCCCGGGCACGGCGGGAGGAGCCGCCGCCGCGGCAGTGGGGCCGTCGCTCGCCGGCGTCGACGTGGTGCTGATCACCGTCGACACGCTGCGCGCCGACGCCGTGGGATTCGCCGGCAACCGGCTGGTCGCGACCCCGACGCTCGATCGCCTGGCGGCTGCAGGCAGGGTGTTCCCGGACGCTCATGCTCACGACGTGGTGACCCTGCCGTCCCACACCAACATCCTGACCGGGCTCTATCCCTTCCAGCATGGGGTGCGCGACAACAGCGGCTTCCGGCTGGCGCCGTCGGTCCCGACGCTGGGCACCTGGCTGCGGCGGGCCGGCTATGCCACCGGCGCCTTCGTCGGCGCCTTTCCGCTGGACGCACGCTTCGGCCTGGCCGGCGGCTTCGACCGCTACGACGACGCCTTCGCGCATGGCTCGAATCCCGACCAATACCGCTTCGCCGAGCGCCGCGGCGACCAGGTCGTGCGGCCCGCCCTCGCCTGGTGGCGGGCCAAGCGCGCCGGCCGGCGCTTCCTCTGGGTGCATCTCTACGACCCGCACGCGCCGTACGAGCCGCCGGAGCCGTTCGCCACCCGCTTCCGCGACCACCCCTACCTGGGGGAGGTGTCGGCGGCCGACTCCTTCCTGGCTCCCCTGCTGACCCCCTTCCTCGACGGCAAGGAGAAGCCGGCGCTGATCGTCTTCACCGCCGACCACGGCGAGGCGCTCGGCGAGCACGGCGAGCTGACGCACGGCCTGTTCGCCTACGAGGCGACGCTCAAGGTCCCGCTGGTCCTATGGGGACCTGGCGTGCGCCCGGGCAAGGACCTGCGGCCGGCCCGTCACGTCGACATCGTGCCGACGGTGCTTCAGGCGCTGCGGCTGGCGGTGCCGGCCGGATTGCCCGGCCGGTCGCTCCTGGCACCGGCGCCGGCGGCGGGCACGGTGTCGAGCTACTTCGAAGCGCTCTCCGCCAGCCTGACGCGCGGCTGGGCGCCGCTGCGCGGCACGCTCCGCGACCGGCAGAAGCTGATCGATCTGCCGCTGCCCGAGCTCTACGATCTGCGGGACGACCCCGGCGAGCAGCGCAACCGCTACGACCGGGACCGCCCGACCGCGCGCGCGCTGGCGGCGCAGCTGCCCGCCGAGTCGGCCTGGCCGCCGGCCAAGGGCAAGGTCTCGAGCGAGGAGGCGGCGCGCCTGCGCAGCCTCGGCTACGGCACCGCGACCGCGGCGCACGCCGGCGCCTACACCGTCGACGACGACCCCAAGCGGCTGGTCGCCGTCGACGCCGAGATCCAGCGCGCCCTGGGCCTGTACGCGGCGCGGCGTTTCGGCGAGGCGGCCGACCTCTACCGCAAGCTGATCGCCCTGCGCCCGTCGATGTCCGAGTCCTACGAGCAGCTGGCGCTCTCGCTACGCCAGCTCGAGCGCCACGACGAGGCCATCGGGGTGCTCGAGACGGCCCTCGCGAAGGGCCTGGGCGGCGAGACGCTGCGCCGGCAGCTGGGGCTGGCGCTGTGCGAGGTCGGCAGGGCGCGCGAGGCCGTCGCGGTCCTGGCGCCGGTGGCCGGCGCGGGCGATGCCGAGACCGTCGCCGCCTACGGCGTCGCGCTCGGCGATGCCGGCCGCTTCACGGAGGCGATTGCGGCGCTCGAGCGGGCCAGGGCGGCCTCGCCCTCCGATCCGGCGCCGCTCGAAGATCTGGGGGTGGTCAGCCTGCGGATGGACCGCCCGGCCGAGGCGCAGCGCTACCTCGAGCGCGCCCTCGCCTTGAACGACCGGCTGCCGGTGTCCTGGAACACGCTGGGAGTGGCGCTCTTCCGCCAGCAGCACACCGGCCCGGCGCTGGACGCCTGGGAGCGCGCGGTGGCGCTCGACGCGCGCCAGTACGACGCGCTCTACAACATCGGCCTGGTCGCCGCCGACGCCGGCCGGCGCCAGCAGGCGGTCAAGGCACTGGCACGCTTCGTCGACACCGCCCCGGCGGGGCGGTTCGGGACCGAGATCGCCAGGGCCCGCGCGCTGCTGGAGCGCCTGAAGAGCTGACCGGGTCGTTGCCCATCGGCAGTTGCCGACCCCGAAGTATGAACGTGGGCGCTCCGGAGGCGATGCCGGCCGCACCGGGCACGGGGGTGTGCTTCTTAGTACTCCTGGGGTGGGACGGGTCGCGAGCGGCGCTGGGGCCCGCGGGCTACCCCGGCCACCGCGCGGGTGCTATAGTCCATGCCGATCCGCAAACGCTGTCCGCACGACCCTCTGGAGGCCCTCCACGTGAAACGTCAAACGCTGCTGCTCCTGGCCGCAACGCCGACCATGCTCGCCGTGCTCTTCGCGCTGAACCGCGCCGTGAAGCCGGCGCAGGCAGCCGCGCCGGCCGCCGCAGCGCCGGCGCAGGTCGTGTACGACCCCGACCCCGACTCCGGCATCGACACGCTGCCCGCCCGCGAGGCCGCGGAGCGCGCCAACGCGGGGAAGCTGAAGGTCTTTCATGACTTCCAGTTCCGCGACCGCCTGCCGGAGAGCGGCATCACCTTCGTCAACCAGATCGTGGACGACGCCGGCAGGGACTACAAGGCCGTGCACTACGATCACGGCAACGGCATCGTCGCGGCCGACGTGGACGGCGACGGGCTGATCGACGTGTACTTACTCAGCCAGCTGGGCGGCAACGAGCTGTGGAAGAACCTCGGCCACGGCAAGTTCAAGAACATCACCGCCGAGGCGGGCGTCGGCCTGCCCGGCCGCATCTCGGTCTCCGCCACCTTCGCCGACATCAACAACGACGGCTGCCCGGACCTCTACGTCACCACCGTGCGCGGCGGCAACGCGATGTTCCTGAACGACTGCCACGGGCACTTCAAGGACATCACCAAGGAGTCCGGGCTCGAGTACGTGGGCCATTCGTCCGCGGCGGTATTCTTCGACTACGACCGGGACGGCCTGCTGGACCTGCTGCTGGTGAACGTCGGCAAGTACACCACCGACGTGAAGGGGCGCGGCGGCTACTACGTCGGCCGCACCGACGCCTTCCAGAGCCACCTCGTTCCCGAACGCACCGAGTACAAGGTGCTCTACCACAACGACGGCCACAACCATTTCCATGACGTGACGAAGGAGATGGGGCTGGTGGACGGTTCGTGGAGCGGCGACGCCACCATCGCCGACTTCAATGGCAGCGGCTGGCCCAGCGTGTACCTGCTCAACATGCAGGGCCCGTCCCACTACTGGGAGAACGAGGGCGGCAAGCGGTTCGTCGACAAGACCGCGCAGTACTTCCCGAAGGTCCAGTTCGGCAGCATGGGAGTGAAGTCCTTCGACTACAACAACGACGGCAACATGGATCTCTTCATCACCGACATGCACTCCGACATGCTGCAGATGGTGGGGCCGCGGGACGAGAAGCGCAAGATCGCCTGGAACCCGCCCGCGGCCGAACGCGCGAAGTGGAACCAGTTCTTCGGCGGCGACATGGACCGTTTCATCTTCGGCAACGCCTTCTGGAAGAACCTGGGCGGCGGCAAGTTCCAGGAGGCCTCCGACGCACTCGGCCTGGAGGACTACTGGCCCTGGGGCGTCAGCGTCGCCGACCTGAACGCGGACGGCTGGCAGGACGTGCTGATCACCGCCAGCATGAACTACCCCTGGCGCTACGCCGTCAACTCGCTGCTGCTCAACAACCGCGGCGAGTCGTTCCAGGACGCCGCCTTCCTGCTCGGCGTCGAGCCCCGGCGGGGGGGCCAGACCCGCAAGCCCTGGTTCACGCTCGACTGCTCGGGCGCCGACAAGGAGCACCGTAACTGCAAGGGTAAGAGCGGCAAGGTGACGGTGTACGGCACGCTCGGCACGCGCTCCGCGGCCATCTTCGACGTCGACAACGACGGCGATCTCGACATCATCACCAACGAGTTCAACGCGCCGCCGCAGGTCTTGATCAGCGACCTGGCCGACAAGCGGGCGATCCACTGGCTGAAGATCCACCTGGTCGGCAAGCAGTCCAACCGCGACGGCATCGGCGCCGTCGTCAAGGTCACCGCCAACGGCATGACAATGACGCAGGTGATGGACGGCAACACGGGGTACCTGTCGCACAGCGACATGCCGCTCTACTTCGGCCTGGGGGACGCGCCGGCCGCGGAGCGGATCGAGGTGCGCTGGCCGTCGGGCACGGTGCAGACGCTCGCCGGACCGATCGCCGGCAACCGGCTGCTGGACGTCGTCGAGGCGCCCGGGCGCGCCGCGGCGGTGGGCGGTCACTCCGGCCACCCTGGTCGAGCCGGAAACGCCGGTAACGCCGGAAACGCCGGAAACCCCGGTAACCCCGGTAGTTGATGCGCTCGCTGGCCCCCACCCTGCTGCTCGCCGGAGCGGCCCTCGCGAGCTCCGGCGCACCGGGCCTGGCCGGAGGGCTCGCCGCCGCCCCACCGCCCGGCTCCCGCGCGGCGGCCTCGCCACCGCGTGCCGCAGGCGCTCCCGGAGGTAAGGCCGCCCCGGGGGCCGCGATCTTTTCCGATCGCGCCGCCGAGGCGGGGCTCGTCTTCACCCATGTCAACGGCATGACCGGCAAGCTCTACATGCCGGAGATGATGGGCCCCGGCGTCGCCCTCATCGATTACGACAACGACGGCAGGATGGACGTCTTCCTGGTGCAGGGCGGGCCACTGGGGCCGGACGCGAAGCCGGACCCGGCGCACGGCTCGCGCCTGTTCCACAACGACTCCTGGACGGGGCCGGACGGCAAGCGCCACCTCCATTTCACCGACGTCACCGAGAAGAGCGGCATCCGGCCCGCCGGCTACGGCATGGGCGTCGCGGTGGGCGACTACGACAACGACGGCTACCCCGACCTCTACCTGACGGGCCTGGGCTGGGCGCAGCTCTGGCACAACAACGGCGACGGCACCTTCACCGACGTCACGGCGAAGTCCGGCACCGCCAACCCGCACTGGGGGGTCAGCGCCACGTTCTTCGACTACGACCGCGACGGCTTCCTCGACCTCTACGTCGGCAACTATCTCAATTACTCGTTCGAGACCGCGAAGTCGTGCCACAGCGCGGCCGGGAAGCCCAGCTACTGCGGTCCGGTGGTGTCCGACGCCGTCCCCGGACGCCTGTTCCACAATCGCGGCGACGGCACCTTCGAGGACGTGACGGCCAAGGCCGGCCTGCTGGGCGCCTACGGCCCGGGGCTGGGCGTCGTGGCAGACGACTTCGACGGCGACGGCTGGCCCGATCTCTACGTCGCCAACGACGAGAGCGGCAACCAGCTCTGGATCAACCAGCATGACGGCACCTTCAAGGAGATCGCGCTCGTCGCCGGGTGTGCACTGTCGCCGGACGGCAACACGCAAGCCAGCATGGGGATCGACGCCGGCGACTACGACGGCGACGGCCGCGACGACCTCGCGATGGACAACCTGACCGGCGAGGGCGACGCCCTCTACCGCAACCTCGGCGGCCAGCTCTTCGACGACGGCTCGCTCGCCAGCGGCCTGCGCCAGGCATCGCTGCCGTTCACCGGCTTCGGCCTCGCCTGGCTGGATTACGACAACGATTCCTGGCTCGACCTGCTGGTGGTCAACGGCGCGGTGCTGCAGATCGAGGCGCAGGAAGCGGCCGGCGACCCGCTGCCACTCCGGCAGACGAAGCAGCTCTTCCACAACCTGGGCAACGGCAGGTTCGCCGAGGTCTCGGCGCAGGCCGGACCGGTGTTCACTCTGCCCGAGGTGAGCCGCGGCGCGGCCTTCGGCGACGTCGACAACGACGGCTCGCCCGACGTGGTGGTGGCCAACAACAACGGTCCCGCGCGGCTGCTGATGAACAACCTCGGCGGCAAGGCGCACTGGCTCGGCCTGCGCCTGCTCACCGGCAAGCCGGGCCGCGACGCCCTCGGGGCGCGGGTGGAGATCCTGCGCCCCGGCCAGAAGAGCCTCTGGCGCCGCGCGCGCGCCGACGGCAGCTACGCGTCGGCCAACGATCCCCGGGTGCTCGCCGGCCTGGCGGACCGGCCGGCGGTGTCGGGGGTGGTGGTGCACTGGCCGAGCGGCCGGATCGAGGCGTTCGACGCCGGCGCCGTCAAGGTCGACGCCTACACCACGCTGCGCGAGGGCACCGGCAAGGCCCAGTCATGAACGCCGGCGGCTGGCCAGAGCTCGCCAGGGCAGGGCTCCTCGCGCTCGCCGCGCTCGCCTCGCTCGCCGCGCCCCCATCGCTCGCCGCGCCCGCCTCCGGCAGGGCGCCGGCCGCGACGAAGACGCAACCGGTCCCGCGGGTCGACGTCGCCGGCATGGAGCCGGCCGTGCGCGAGAAGATCGAGGCCGCCTACCGGGCGGTCGCAGCGGCCAAGACCCTGCCCCCTGCCGATGCCGCGGCCAGCTTCGGCGAGGCGGGCCGGACCTTCCTCCGGTACGCGCTGCCGCATGCCGCCCTGCCGTGCCTCGAGAACGCCGCGGCCCTGGCGCCCCGGGACTTCCGCTGGGAGTACTTCGCGGGCTTCGCGGCGAAACTGAAGGGCGATCTCGAGCGCGCCAGGGTTCATTTCCAGCGCGCCGTGGCGCTGAAGTCGCCGTTCCCGGCCGGGATCGTCCGCCTGGGCGATATCGAGCTCCAGCGTGCCGACCTCGCGGCGGCAGAGCGCGCCTATACCGCTGCCCTCACCTTCCCGGACACGACGGCGGCGGCCCACTTCGGCCTCGGCCGCATCGCGCTGCAACGTGGCGATGCCCGCCGGGCGGCCGAGCACTTCGAGGCAACGCTCGCGGCCCAGCCGGCGGCCTCGATCGTGCACTCGCAGCTCGCTATCGCCTATCGGCGGCTGGGACAGGCCGACAAGGCCGCGAAGGAGGCGGCGGCGCTCGGCAAGGAAGCCGTCCGATTCCCCGACCAGCTGCTCGAGGACCTCGAGGAAGTCAACCCCAGCACCGGAGTGCGCGTGGCGACCGCCATCCGGGAGCTGCAAGAGGCCAGGATCGCCCTCGCCAAGGCTGCCCAGGACTTCCGCGAGGCCGCCAACGTCGATCCGAAGGACATCAGGATCTGGCTGGGCCTGGGGCAGGCGCAGGAGAGCCTGGGCGACGCCGGCGGCGCCGAACAGAGCTACCGGCGAGCGGTCGAGATCGACCCGGAGAACCTCGTGGCGCGGCTGAAGCTCGGCACGCTGCTGGCCCAGCGCGGCGCCCGCGGCGAGGGGATCGAGCAGCTGCAGCTCGCGGTGCGCCTGCGCCCCGACAGCAAGGAGGCCCGCTTCAACCTCGGCAACGCCCTGGCCCAGGAGGGCAGGCTCGCCGAGGCGGAGACGGAGCTCGCCGCCCTGGTGAAAATGGCGCCGCAGGACAGGGAGGCACGCGCGCTGCTAGACCAGCTGCGCCAGGACCTCGGCAAGCAGCCGCCCGCCAAGGAGGCATCTCCTCCGCCCCGCTGACCGCCGCGGCGCCGGCAACGCCCGCGCGGGCAGGAGGACCCGACCATGAACGCACGTCCGCACGGCGCCGGCGCCGGTCGCAGGGGGGGCTCTCGTGGCAGCCGCGCGCGGCTCACCGCGGCCCTCCTGCTCTCGGGGGTCGCGGCCCTGCACGGGATGACGACGCGGCCGGTGCCGCGGCTCGATCTCTCGGGCATGGAGCCGGCGGTGCGCCAGCAGATCGAGGCCGCCTACCGGTCGATCGCGGCCGCGACGGCCCGGCCCTCTCCCGCGGCCGCCGCCAGCTTCGGCGAGGCCGGCCAGATCTTCCTCCTGTACTCGCTATCGGAGGCGGCCTTCCCGTGCTTCGAGAACGCCACGGCCCTGGCGCCCCAGGATTACCGCTGGGCGTACTTCGCGGGCATCGCGGCGCGCTTGCGCGGCGAGCTCGACCGCGCCAGGGATCATCTCCGGCGCGCCCTGGCGCTGCAATCGCCGCTCCCGGCCGCGCTCGTCCGAATGGGCGAGGTGGAGATCCTGCGCGCCGACCTCGAAGCCGCGGACCGTGCCTACACCGCCGCCCTCGCCTTCCCGGAAACGGCGGCAGCGGCGCACTACGGCCTCGGCCGGCTGGCCTTGCTGCGCGGCGATGCCCGCCTGGCGGCCGAGCACTTCGAGGCGACGCTCGCTGCCCAGCCCACGGCCTCGGTCGTGCACGCCCAGCTGGCGATCGCCTATCGCCGGCTGGGACAGCTCGACAAGGCGGCCGCGCAGGCCGCCGCGCACGGCGACGGCATCGTGCGGTTCGTCGATCCCCTGATGTCGGCGCTGGACGCCACCAACGCCAGCAACGCGAACCGCATCACCGGCGCCCTCCGGGCGCTGGAGGAGGGGCACTTCGCCGAAGCCGCCGCGGCCCTCCGCGAGGCCGCCGCCGTGGACCCGCGAGACGTGAGGGTCTGGCTCGGCCTGGGCCACGCCCAGGAGAGCCTAGGTGACGCCGCCGGCGCCGAGCACAGCTTCCGGCAGGCGGTCGAGATCGAGCCGCAGAATGCCCGGGCTCGCCTGAAGCTCGGCACGGTGCTGGCCCAGCGCGGCGCGCGGCGCGAGGGCATCGAACAGCTGCGAGCGGCCGTGCGCTTGCGCCCCGATTACAAGGATGCCCGTTTCAACCTCGCCACGGCCCTGGCCCAGGAGGGGCGGCTCGCCGAGGCGGCGGCGGAGTGTGACGCCCTGCTGCAGCTGGCGCCGCAGGACCGCGAGGCCCGGACGCTGCGCGACCAGCTGCGTGCGGACCTCGCCGAGGAGCGGCAGCAGGGGCCCGGCAAGCAGCCGCCTACGCCACCTCCCCCTTTGGAGTAAACTTTCGGGCGCTTCGCCCCGAAGCCCGCCGCCGTTCGGAATCGGCGGGGATGCCAGGATGCTAGGAGACCTTCTGTTCGTCCGCCGCGACCGCGTCCATTCCCTCGCCGCCATCCTCCTGCTGCTCGCGACGAGCATCGCCGCGGTGGGCTGTGGCCGCCCTCCCGCCGGCGGAACCTCCGCCGGGACCTCCAAGGGCGCTCCGATCGTCCTGATCTCGATCGACACGCTGCGCTCCGACCACCTGCCGGCCTACGGGTACCGCCGGGTCGAGACCCCCGCCATCGACGCCCTGCGGCGCGACGCGGTGCTGTTCACGCGCGCCTACAGCCACGTGCCGCTGACCCTGCCTTCGCACTGCTCGATCCTCTCCGGGAGGCTGCCCGGCGATCACGGTGTCCGCGACAACGTCGGCTACCACTTCGACGCCATCGCCTGGTCGTCGCTGCCGCTGGTGCTGAAGCGCGCCGGCTACGCGACCGGCGGCGCGGTGTCCGCCTACGTGCTCCGCGGCGAGACCGGGATCTCGCGAGGCTTCGATTACTGGGATTCCGAGGTGACGATGCAGTTCTCCGCCGGCCTCGCGCAGAGCCGGCGCCCGGGCCAGGAGACGGCACGACTCGCGCTCGGCTGGCTGCGCGGCGTCGCCGGCCGGCCCTTCTTCCTCTTCCTCCACCTCTACGAGCCGCATTCGCCCTACACGCCGCCGGAGCCGTTCGCCTCGCGCTACAAGGACTCGCCCTATGACGGCGAGATCGCCAACGCCGACGCGATCGTGGGCGGCGTGCTGGCCGAGCTCAAGCGGCTCGGCATCTACGAGAAGGCCATCGTCGTGCTGCTCTCCGACCACGGCGAGGGGCTCGGCGAGCACGGCGAGGCCGAGCACGGCATGCTGCTCTACCGCACCACCTTGCAGGTGCCGCTGCTGCTCAAGCTGCCGGGCTCGCGCCTCGGCGGCACCAGCGTGACGGCCCCGGCGCAGCTGGTGGACGTCTACCCGACCCTGCTGTCGCTCCTCGGGCTCGCACCGCCCGCCGGCCTGCCGGGCCGGTCGTTGCTCGAGCTGCGCGGCGGGGCGGGAGGGGAGCGCGAGCTGTACGCCGAGACCAGCTATCCGCGGCTGCACTTCGGCTGGAGCGAGCTCTCGTCGCTGATCCGCGGGCGCTTCCATTACATCCACGGCCCCGATCCGGAGCTCTACGACCTCGACGCCGACCCGGCGGAGGTCCACGAGGCGAGGGAGCGGGAGCGGCGGAGCTTCGCCGACCTGCGCGGGCGCATCACGAGATACCAGCGGGCACTGCAGGCGCCGGCGGCGGTCGACGCCGAGACCGCGCGCCAGCTCGCCGCGCTGGGCTACGCCGCCGGCATGGTGCAGGGCCCGGCTGGAGGCCCGGCGATCGATCCCAAGAGCCACCTCGCGTCCCTGGCCGACCTCAACCTCGCCATGCAGCTGTTCTTCCGGCGGCAGTACGCCGAGGCGGTGCCGGTCTTCCGCCGCGCGCTGGCCGCGAACCCCAAGACGGTCGACGCCTGGGAGCATCTCGGCGAGGCGCTCGAGCAGCTGGGACGGCTCGACGAGGCGCTCGCGGCCCACGAGGAGGCGATGAAGGCAT
>DATDGZ010000195.1:0-24173 GCA_036521795.1 Thermoanaerobaculia bacterium
GGTCGAGATGCGCTCGCGGTGCCGCTCGATGTGCTCGACGCGCGCGCGCGGGCTCTCGGTCAAGAACTGGCGCGGGATGAGCTCCTCGGCGGCGCCCGGGCGGACGATCGCGGCGGTGGCGCCGAACATGGCGCCGAGCAGGAAGGTGCCGGAGGCGAGGGCGACGGCCGCCGCCTCGCGCCGGAAGGCGGCGGGCACCTCGTTGCCGAGCAGGCGGCCGACGCGGGCCACGAAGCGCGGCAGCTCCCTCGCGGCCCCCCGGCGGCGCTGCCGGTAGATGAAGCGATAGCCGCGCCCGACCAGCTCGTTGAGGCGCCCGAGCAGGTCCGGATTGGCGGTGAGCGAGCGGGCGCGGTTGAGGTCGGAGGAGACCATGCGGTAGAGGCCGAGCAGCTCCCGCATGCCGGCCGGCCCGAGCTCGCGCTCGGGGGCGCGGTCGGCCACGTCCAGCAGCTCCGCCAGGCGCCGCCAGCGGTCTTCGCGCTCCCAGGCCCAGCGTTCGACGTCGATCATCGGGCCGTCTCGGTCTTCCCTTCGCCCATCCTCGCCATCCTTGCCCTCCTTGTCATCCTTGCCATCCTTGCCATCCTTGCCATCCTCGCCCGCGCTGTCGTCGGCCTCGCCGAGCCCGCGCCCTACAGCAGCTGCCGCCGCTTGATCTCGAGGTAGCCGTTGACCGCCGCCAGTCCGACCTCGCCGGGCGGCGCTTCGATCACCAGGGCGCCGCGGCGCCGCAGGTCGGCGATCACCCGCCGGCGCCCGAGCACCAGCTCGCGGGCGACCAGGGTGCGGCAGAGCTCCGGCTTGTCGGCGGGCAGCGTCCGCGCCGCCGCCGCCAGCCCCGGATCGGAGAACACGACGATCAGCGGCAGGTGCTGCGGCAGGAGCATGGCGGCGGCGCGCAGCAGGTCGCCCTCCTCGTTCAGCTCGGGCAGCGCGGTGAGCACGAGGACCAGGGCGCGGCTCCGCAGCCGGCGGCGCAGGTGGCTGGCGAGCGCCAGGTAGTCGGTGTGCCGGTACTCGGGCTCGAGGCGCGCCGCGAACCCGGTCAGCCGGCCGAGGTGGGCGGCGCCCCGTCCCTGGGAGATGCCCGGCTCGACGCCGTCGGCGAACGACAGCAGCCCCATCCGGTCCTCCATGCGGTCGGCGATGGAGGCGATCAGCACCGCGGCGTTGACCGCGTGATCGAGGCGCGTGAGCTGGGCCACCCGCGCCGCCATGCGGTGGCCGCGATCGACGCAGACCAGCACCTCCTGGGAGCGGTCGAGCCGATACTCGCGGGTGATCAGCTTGCCGTGGTGCGCCGACGCCTTCCAGGCCACGTCGCGGAAGTCGTCGCCGGTCACGTACTCGCGCAGCCGGTCGAAGTCCCTGCCCTTGCCGAGGCGCGGCGAGACGCGGGTGCCGAGCCCGCGCAGGTAGAGCTGGTCCAGCCGCGCCCGCAGCCGCCGCACCGCCTCGAGGTCGGGGAGGACGGTGATCTCGGCGGCCCGCGGCTCGGCGGCCGCGACGATGCGCTCGGCCCAGCCGGTGAGCGAGACCTCGACCCAGGGCGGCGCCAGCCGGGCGCTGCCGCGCGCCACGGCCCGCACCGGCAGCTCGAGGCGGAGCACCTCGCCGGGCCGGCAGAGGCCCTCGGCGTGGCCCGCCGGGCGGTCGAGCAGCTCGGGCCAGACCTGCCGAACGCGGAGGCGGACCGCTCCCGCGAGCGGCCCGGCTGCCGCGAGGCCGAAGGCGACGAACTCGGCCGCGCCAAGCGACAGCACCAGGTCGGCCGGCCGCTCGACACGGAGCTCGAGCCGGCCGAGCCGCCGCGCCTCGGCGCCGGCGACCGCCACGGCCGCGGCCAGCGCCAGGGCCAGCAGCGGCGCCAGCTCCGGCGCCAGCGGCACCAGCAGCGCCGCCGCACAGAGGGCGATCAGGGCGCGCACGAAGCGAGGGCCGGGGCGGATCATGGGCGGGTCTGGAACATTTCCTTCCAGCCTTAGCGCGGCACCGCGACCCGCTCGAAGATCTGGCGCAGGATGTCGGTCAGGCCGACCCCTTCCATCTCGGCCTCGGGCGTCAGGATGACCCGGTGGGTGAGGGCCGGCGCCGCCATCTCCTTGACGTCGTCGGGAGTGACGAAGTCGCGGCCACGCAGCAGCGCCAGGGCGCGAGTGCTCTCGAGCAGCGCCAGCGAGGCGCGCGGCCCGGCGCCGAGGTGCACGGCGTCGTGGCCGCGCGTGGCGGAGACGACACCCAGGATGTAACCGAGGACGTCGGCTTCCACGCGGATGCCGGCGGCCGCGAGCCGGCAGTCCAGCAGCTCTGCCGGTTGCAGCACCGGCGCGAGGCTGGCGACGGCCTCGTCGTGCAGCCGTCGCCCGGCGGCGTAGGCGGCCAGCATCCGCGCCTCGTCGTCCCACAGCGGGTAGCCGATCGAGATCTTGAGCAGGAAGCGGTCGCGCTGCGCCTCGGGGAGGGGATAGGTGCCCTCGAACTCGACCGGGTTCTGGGTGGCGAAGACGGTGAAGATTGGCGAGATCTCCCGCCGCTCGCCGTCGGTGGTGACCGCCCGCTCCTGCATGGCTTCGAGCAGCGCCGCCTGGGTGCGCGGCGGCGTGCGGTTGACCTCGTCGGCGAGCAGCAGGTCGGCGAAGATGGGGCCGGGACGGAACTCGAAGTCGAGGCTCTTCTGGTTGAAGATGTTGGTGCCGGTCAGGTCGGCGGGCATCAGGTCGGGAGTGAACTGGATACGGCGGAAGCGGCAACCGATCAGCCGCGCCAGCGCCAGCGCCAGGAGCGTCTTGGCGGTGCCGGGGACGCCTTCGAGGAGGGCGTGGCCGCCCGCGAGCAGGCACACCAGCAGCTGCTCTTTGACCTGCTCCTGGCCGATGATCACCTGGTCCAGCCCGCCGCGCACCGCCTGCATGCGGGCGGCCGCTTCACCTGCGCTTGGCATCGTCCAATCTCCTGAAGGCCTGGTTGAGGGTGTCCAGCAGGCGGTCGAAGGCCGGCCGCGGAAGGTCTGGTTCGGGCTGCGAGCCCGCCAGGATGTTCGCGGCGGCGGGCGGCGAGACCGCCGGCGGCAGGGCCGGCGGCGGCAGGGCCGCCACCGCGAGCGGCTCCAGCGGCTCCCGTGAGGGCGGCAGCTCCGCGAGCGACAGCCCCGGGGCGAGCTCGGCGGTCCGTGCCGCGAGCGCCGCGCCTTGGAGGCCGGTGTCGGCGGCGACCGTGCGCACGAAGTTGTCGTAGTAGAGGCGGAGAGCGTCACCGCGGCCGAGCGCCCGGTCGTAGAGGTCGGCGAGGGAATCGACGAGCTCGACGGCGTCGGAGCGGACGTCGCGGTCTTCGCGGTCGGGCGGGCCGACGCGCACCGCGGCGCGCCACCAGGCGGCGCCGCCGGCGGCGGCGAGGAGCAGAAGCAGCGGTCCCAGGCCCCAGCTCGCGAGGATCTCGAGCATGCCCGCGCTCTCCTCGGCGCCGTGTCCGCGCTCGTCGAAGAAGACCGGCCTGCCGCGGTCACCGCGCGCGCCGCCCTCGCCGCCCGCGCCATCGTCGCTTCCCGCGCCGGCGAGCGCTTCGAGCAGGGCCAGGTGGTCGCCCCGTCCGAGCAGGCGGTTGTGGAGGACCTCGGGGCATGCGAGCAGCACCAGGTCGCCCGCGCCGAGCGAGAGGCGGGCCACGATCGGCGCATCGCCTTCGAGCCACAGTGCCTGCATACCGGTCAGCGCCGGTCCGCCGAGCGTGCGCGGCGGATCGGGCAGCAGGCGCCGCACCTCCGGCCAGATCGGGAAGGACTTGCGGGCGGCGCCGCTAGTGACCGGGTGCCCGACCTCCACCTTCAGAGCCGCGCCGGAGCCGCTGGCGACGGCCAGCACCAGGCGCCCGCCGTCACGCACCCAGGCCTCCTCGGCGGCGGTCAAGAGCGGCGCGGCCTTGGCGGCGGCCTCCGGCACCGGTGCCGGAGTCGGTACCGGTACCGGCAAGGGATGGGGACCGGCGCCGCGCCTGGCGTCGCTGGCGCCGCTGCCGGCGCCGTTACCGCTGCCGCCGCCCTTACCGCTCCCGGCGGCCTTGCCACCCGAGGCATCCTTGCCCTTCCCAGACGCCTTGCCGCCCCTGCCGGCTCCGGCCTGGCCGCCGGTCTCGTCGCCGTCGTCGTCCTCGTCGTCGTCCCCACCCACCAGGCGGCGCGCCATCGCGGCGAGGCGGCCGGCCTCGGGCTCGACGCGCAGCAGGACGGCGCGCGGCGGCAGCGGCGTGGACTCGAGGCGGCGCGTCAGGACCGCGACCCTGGCTCCTCCCGGCTGCCCTGCCGCCCGAGTGGAGAGGTAGGCGAAGGCCAGCGACAGCCCGTCGTCGCCGGTGTTCCAGACCGAGCCCGCCGGGAAGACGGCACGGGCCGCGCGCCGGTCGTTGCCGACCCAGATCAGCGCCGCGGCCAGGTAGGCCACGACGGCCAGGGCCGGCAGCGCCCATTGCACCGGCGAGCGCGCGGGGGTCAAGCCGGAGAGCTCCCCAGCTCCCGGAGCAGCCGGCGCGCCAGCGCCTGCGAATCCGCCAGCGCCTCGGGAGAGCTGCGGTCGCGCCCATACCACTCGCGCTCGAAGTGGCGGGTCATCTCGACCAGGTCCGGCCGCCACGAGGCGCTCGGTGGGATCGTGGAAAGGTACTCCCAGTTGGTGCGCCCCTTGCGGTAGTGCACGATGCCTCGTTGGTAGAGGGTCACCAGCACGGCGTGGTACCAGGCGCGAATGGCTTCGCGGAAGCGTCCCGCGGCCGCCAGGTCGCGCGCGTAGCTCTCCCACTGACCGGAGGCGCGCGAGAGCGGGTCGTCATCCTGCGCCGGCCCCGTCATCGGCTCCGCCGTCACGGCGGCCGGCTGGCGGCGACGTTGCCGCCGGCGCGCCGCCTGGACGACGGCGGCCAGCATGGCCAGCGCCAGCAGCACGGCCAGGAAGACGACGCCGCGGAGGCCGAAGGCCGGCCGGCGTCCCCGGGCGCCTGCGAGGAGATGCCTGAGCCATCGCTCCAGCCAGTCCCGAAAGCCGTCCCACAGGCTGGCGAGCAGGCGGGCGGGCGGCCGCAGGAAGTTCCGCACCGCGTCGAGGACCCCGTCGCCGCCGACGCCCGGATCGGGAAGGCTGCCGCCGGCCGCGATCTCCGCCAGCGCCTGGCTGCGCCGCAGCCGCTCGAGGAGCGCTGCGTCGGCCCGCGGTGGCCTGGCCGCGAGCGCCGCCGCGCGCGCCGAGGCGGCGCCGCCCGCCGACGCCGCTGCGGGCCCGACGGGCAGGGTGGCGATCAGCCGCGTCAAAGGCAGGGCCGCTTGGCTCGCGGCGGCACGATCGCGCGCGTTGGCGAGCGGTCGCAGCACCGAGAGATCGGGCTCGATCTCGTCAGCCGCGTCGCGGCCGAAGGCGACGCGCTGGCCGGCGAGGCGCTGCGCCAGCCGTCGTGCCGCCTCCCAGTCGCCGCGGCCGAGTTGGCCCCGGATCTCGTGCAGCTGGCGCCGATACTCCGCCTCCGAGATCGTCGCGGCCGCCGCCAGGGCCGGCGCTGCGGCCGCCGTCACGGCACCCGCCCCGGCGGCGTCGGCTCCCGGCGTGCCGGCGATCTCGGCCGTCGCAGGCGCCCCCGGCATCGCGATGTTTCCAGGCAGCGCCGGCAGCGCAGCCAGCATCGGCAGCGCAGCCAGCGCAGGCAGCGGAGCCAGGGCGGGCAACGGAGCCAGCGCAGGCAGCGCAGCCAGGGCAGACAGCGGAGCCCGGGCAGGTAGCGCAGCCAGGGCGGGCAGCTCAGCCGGCGCAGCCAGCAGAGCCGGCGCAGCCAGCGCCACCAGCGCCGCCAGTCCCACCGGCCACGTCCGCACCAGCAGCGCTGCGAGCACCGGCCGCATCGCCCCGTCCGGACGCCCTTCCCGGCTGCCGTTCATGCCGCCTCCTCGGCACGCAGCTCAGCGAAGCGGGCGACCAGGTCCTCGCCGCTCTCGCGCGCCCGGGCGGCGCGCACGCCCACCACCAGCGCGGCCAGCCAGAACGGCTCGACGAGGGCGACGGCTCCGGCCGCCAGCAGCAGGAGGAAGTGGCGGTTGCCGGCGCCGAGCACCAGCGACCAGGCCGCGAGGTCCAGGCCGCTCACCCCTCCCGCCAGCCAGAGGCACAGGCGGACCATGGCGTAGAGGTTGAAGGCCGCGACCGCCAGCGCCGCGCCGAAGGTGAGCACCAGGCCCATGCAGGTCGCCGGCGGCGGCGCGCCGCGCAGTGCATGGGCGAGCGAGGCGAGCGGTCCCGGCCGCGCCGGCGGATCACCGCCGCCGCGGGTCGCTCCCCCATCGCCCGCGCCGCCCGCGCCACCCGCATCGTTGGCATCGCCGGCCGTGCCCGCATCACGGGTCAACGGCGCCGTCGCCGCGGCGAGGCCGCTGCCGAGGGCGAGCAGAGGCAGCGGGAGGAGCATCCAGCCCAAGGCCTGGAACAAGCCGGTCCACACCATGGCCGCGTAGAGATAGCCCGCCAATCCGGGGGGAGGCAGCCGTAGCGCCAGCCGCGGCGACACCCGCGACCCGGACTGCAACGCCATCGCGCAAGCGCGGGCGAACACCGCTCTTCCACCGAGCGCCGGCAGCAGGGCGACGGTGACCAGCCAGGAGATCGAGAGCAGGTGGTGGAGATGGCCGCCGGCGTGCGCGCCGAGCTGCAGCAGGCGGTTGGCGAAATGCACCTCGAGCAGGCGCAGGGGCAGCGAGGCGAGCGCGAGCACGGCCGCCCACTCGGGGACCGTGCGCACCACCAGCTCCGCCGCGTCGTCGAGCAGCGCCGCGACCGGCGTCCCGCCGCGGCTCAGAAGAGCCTCGCGATCGCGGCGCCGGCGACGGCGCGCAGCAGGGTCGCCCCGGCGGCCAGCGCGAGCGCCAGCAGCACCATTCCCAGCGTCCGGACGGCGGCGCCGCGTTCGCCTGCCGCCGCCCGCCGCGCGGCCAGGCAGGAGATGCAGTGATGCATGCCCTCCCAGCGCGTCGAGCAGGCGGCGCAGACCGGCTTGCCGCAGCGGACGCAGATCGCCACCGCCGGCAGCTCGGGATGGTTGCGGCAGCGGGCGGCAGCGGCGGTGGGTGCGCTCGGCATGGGGTGGGTGAGGTCCGCTGGCCGCGTCGTGGTCGTCGTCGTGGTCGTCATCGTGACGCCTGGTTGGCCGGTGGTGTCCTCATTTTATCGAACACGCCGGCGCCGTGCTGCGCTCGTCGTGGCTCCGTAGCCTCTGCCTCCCTCGGGGCGCTCTGGTATGATCTTGGAGCTCATGCCCTGCAAGAACCACCCGCTGGTCGAGGAGCCGCTCGTCCGCTGTGCGCGTTGCGGCGAGGCGTTCTGTCCGAACTGCATCGTCGAGATCGGCGGCAGCCCATACTGCGCGGTCTGCAAGGGCGAGATCCTGGGCGACCTGCGCTCGGGCCGGCCGGCGGCCGGCCCGGAGCTGGCGTCGATTGGCCGGCGCTTCGGGGCGATCTTCCTGGACGGCCTGATTCTCGGCCTGCCACTGGCGGCGGTCGTCTTCGGCGTCTTTGCCAGCCTCGGCCTCTTCAGCGGTATCGCCGAGGGGAAGGCGCCGGACCCCGCGCTCTTCTGGGCGATGGAGGGCGTGCTTTTCCTGGGGGCGTTCGCATCCTGGGTGCTCTACGAGGGCCTGATGCTGCGCCGCAACGGGCAGACGGTGGGCAAGAAGGCGATGCGCATCAGGGTGGTCAGCGCCGAAGGCAGCCCGCTGACGCCAGGCCAGGCCTTCGGCCGCGCCGCCATGCGCCAGGTGCTCGGGATCGTGCCCTGCCTGGGACTGGTGAACTACCTGACCGCCTTCGGCCAGCAGCGGACCTGCATCCACGACATGGTCGCGCGCACCCGCGTCATCAACTGGGACGCGTGATGCGCCGCTGCCGCGGCCGCGGCCGCCGCGGCCGCCCTCGCGACCGAGGGGCCGCGTGGCGGTGAGCGCGCGGGCCGAGACCAGCCCCGCCTGCCCGCACTGCGGCGCCCCGCTCCTCGTCGAGCTGATGGCTGCCGGCGAGCAGCGCTGCGTCGCCTGCACCCGCCGCTTCGAGGCGGTGCCGTTCTCGCCGCCCGTCGTTCGCGTCGTGGTGCAGAGCGTCGCGGAGGCCGGCCCCGACGGCGCCGTGGCCTGCGCCCAGCACCCCGGCAACGCCGCGGTCGCGAACTGCTCGCGCTGCGGCGTCTTCATGTGCGGCCTCTGCCGCGTGCAGATCGACGGCCGCGAGCTGTGCCCCGCCTGCTTCGATCGCCTGGCGGCGGAAGGAGCCCTGCCCTCGGCCCGCAGCCACTTCCGCAACTATCGCGGCCTGGCCCTCCTGATGAGCCTGGGGGGGTGCATGATGTATACCTTCGGCCTGCTCACCGGGCCGGTCACAATCTACTTCGCGGTCCAGGCGCAGCGCCAGCGCCGCCGGCTGCAGGAGAGCGACGGCCGCCTGGCGGTCATCTTCGCGATGACCCTCGGCTTGATGCAGATCGCCGGCGGGCTGTGGATCGTGGCCATGCTGATCGGCGCCGCGGCGCGCCTGGTGGCCCGATGACGGAGCCGGCGCGGCGGGTCTTTCTCGGCCGGGACGCTTCCTGGGCGGAGCGGGTCCGCGTGTACCGCACCGACGAAGCGCTCGAGGTCGCCTTCATCAGCACCTTCGAGGTCAGTCTGAGGCGGCTGTTCTTCGACGAAGTCCAGCTGGTGACTCTGCACCGGGCTCGCGGCAGCCGCACGCTGTGGCTGCTGATCGTGCTGAGCGCGCTCTGCGCGTTGGGCACGCTGATCGCCTGGTCGACCCCGCAGGTCTTCAACGGTTTCGTCACGGTGACGGTGATCGTCCTCGCCTGGACGCTGGTCACGGCGCTGATCCAGTCGTCGATCGTCACCGCCTACGGCGGCCGGGCGCGCGCCCGCATCCGCTTCCTCTACCGGCCGGGGAGAGCCCGCCGCGTCTACGACGACCTCTGCCGGCGGGTGGGCGAGGTGCAGGGCAGGAACGCCGCGGCCGGCGCCGCAGCTTCTTCCGCCGCAGCTTCGGCGGCGAGCGCCCACCGGCCAGAGGAGACCTTCCCAGAGCCGCCGCTGTCCTGAGCCGGAGCCATGAGGGTCAGGGCATCGCGGTCCTGCCATGGCCGGAGGCCGCGGCTGCCGTGCTATCCTTGGGCGCAAATCGGTGGTGGGTCATGCGAGCGTGGGTCTAACGTCGGAGCCGATTGGCGTCTGAGGGCGTAGTGATGCGCAGAACGGCAGTCCGCACCTTCGTTGTGCTCCCATTGCTCGTTGTACTCCTGGCGGCAGCAACCCCCGCGTTGGCCGTGCAGGTGTTGATCCCGGTGGTCGGCCATCAGGCCCCTGGCAGCCAGATCGTGTATCGCACCGAGGTCTGGATCACCAACCCAGGGCAAGTCGACGCGCAGGCCGTGGCCCACTTCGTCCAGCAGGGGTCCGACGGCATGGCGCCACACGCGGGCGATACCGTTGTCATGATTCCGGCAGGCGCGACGGTGCTGCTCGCGAAGGTGGCCGCGAACGGCGAGGGCGGCATGCTCGAGCTGTCCGCTGCGGCCACCCTGGTGCTCAGGGCCCGCCTCGACGCCCTGGCGGAGAGCGGCGCGAGCAACGCGAGCGATGCTGCCGCGGTAGTCGGGGCGAGCGGTGCGGCCGACGGGATCGAGGTGCTCGACGGCGCTGATGCGATCGACTCCATCGACGTGCTCGCGGGGTCGAATGCGGCTGATCGGAGCCGCCAGTCGTGGTCGAGCACCGCCATCCAGGTTGTCTCGGCGGCCGGCGCGCTCGGCGCGGGCGAGGTGGCACACCTGCAAGGCTTGGAACGCCAGCCCGGCGGAGAGGTGACGGACCTTGGCTTGGTGAACCTCTCGGAGCAGGCCGCGAGCTGCCAGGTGAGCTCCTTCGCCTCCGACGGCAGCCACGTCGCGGCGCCGGCTACCGTCAGCCTGCCGCCGCTCGGCACGCTGCAGCTCGAGGACGCCTTCGGCTCGCTGGGCGAGCAGCGGCTCTCGGGCGGCCGCTTCGAGGTGAGCTGCGACCAGCCGTTCTACGCCTACGCTGCGGTCTTCGCCGCCGGCGGATCGGTGATCGAAGCCGTGGCCCCGTCGCTGGGCTTGGCGGACCCGGCGGCGACTGGATCGGCGGCGGCCGCGGCGCCTGCCGCGCCTCTGGATGCCGCCGGGACCGCAGGCGCGGGTCTCGATCCGGCCGCGGCAGCTGCCGGCGCGGCGGTGCCCCAGCGATCGACCTCCGCCAGCGGGGTGGTGACCCTGGTCGTGCCGGGCACCTTCCTCCATGCGACGGCGACCAATTCCTTCATCAGCTATGACCTCGCGGCACCGCGCGGCCTCGCCTACCATCGCGCCACCGTCGACTTCGACCTGACCATCTCGGACTTCAACCACGTCCTGCTGTTCACCGGCGTGACTTCCTTCCGACGTCCCAACAAGAACCGCAAGGACCGCGTCCTCTATTACGCCATGCAGTTGGTCAATCGCAACCAGAAGACGATCCTCGACCTCGGCATCGAGAACCGGCTCGCCAGGACCCAGGGCCCATGGAAAGCCGGGCACACCTACCACCTGACCTTCACCTACGACCTGCGCGGCCGCCAGGTGAAGCTCGACCTCTTCGAGAACGGTCAGCACATCTACCAGATCGCCGGGCCGACGCTGCACTTCGATCTCTCCGCCAACGCCAATCCCCTGACCGTCGACTTCGGCCAGACCGGCATCGGCGACGGCGCCTACGGTCCACCCCTCGGCTGGACCTACGCGAATCTGAACGTGCAGCTGCAGCCCTGAAGGCTGTTGCATGGCTGGAGCCCCCGGGGGGAGCCTCTGCTGAGCCGGCGTCCCAAGCGGTACGCGGTGAGTCCCGCCGACAAGCAGCCTCTCCTCAAGGTGTTCGGCGAGGGCCTGCGTGCAGGCGGAGCCGAGATCCTCGAGCAGCCTGTCCCGAACAGCGCGCCGTTCGAGTACGTGATCCTCACGCCCAAGGGCGAGCGCCTGCGACTCATCGCCTACATCTTCCGTGCAACGAAGTACCACCCGGGCGCACAGCGGGAGCGCCCAGAGGACGAGCACCGCTTCCAGATCAAATATGGCAGCGACTTTACCCACTACCATGACCTCGAGCTGCCTGCGCCCGGAGACAAGTCGACCGTGACTCTCTTCGTAGGCGTTCACCTGGAAGAAGGCGTCATCGTAGGGTGCGACCCTACGATGCACGACCCCACCTGGTTTTCTAAGAGCGTCGAATTCAAGCACGAGCAGATCGAGTTGGCGCGCAAACACGGGTGGTATGGCTGGGAGCGGGAAAGGCGAGAAGGCGGCCGCCGCAAGGAAGCTTTGCCACTGCTTGACTATTCGACCGAGACTGTCATTGCCTTCACGCCTTCAAACCTGATGCGCTACATCGACCTCGAGCGGGTCGCGACCGGGCTTGATCCCGGTGAGCGGCTCTTGCTCGCCGAGACACCACTGGGTGAGAAGCGCCACGCGCTCGAGATCGAGCTGGGTCTTTCAGCGCATGAGATCCTCGACCTGATCGAAGGCGGCTTCCGTCTCAAGGTGGCCGTGCGCGGCGGCGCCGCCCAGCTACACCTCGGTAGGCTCCTCGAGAAGCTACCCAGCATCACCAACATGGTGGCGATCGACGAGGATGCACGACCGGACTTCGAGCTGCGCTATCGAGGCCGCCGCCGACTCGTCACGATCGAATGCAAGAACGTGCTGCGCAGCCATCGCCTTCAGGGATTGCCGATCGTCGAGTACCAGAAGACGAGAGCTTCGAAGAGCGACCCCCGCTGCGGCCGTTACTATACCTTCGACCACTGTGACATCCTGGCGGCATGCCTGCACCCGATCAACGTGCGTTGGGAGTACAGCTTCTGTGCGTCGTCTCGGTTACCGCCGCATGCGAGCTGCCCTGGGAGAGTGCATCCGCGCATTCCGGTCGGCGGCAGGAGCTGGACGGAGTCGGTCGAGCAGCTGCTCGACCAGCTCACCGACGGTCGCTGAGCGCGAACGCCGACCTGGCGGCTGGCTGCTGCTCTTCGGTGTGACCGACGCCGCTTCGCCGCTTCGCGGCGTAGCCCTGACCGGTGCCGGGATGCGCTTCGTGATTGCCGACCAAGTCGTGAAACTTACGCGGTACCCGGAGCACCGGCTCGGGTGGGGGAATTGGATGTCTCGGTGACGGGATGAGTGTCGGCTGCGGAGCGACTTCATCTCCGAGCAGCTGTCGGCGGATGGCTCGTGCGAGCACCTCGGCGAGCCCTGAGGGGACGGCGTTTCCAAGCTGTCGTTGGACGGCTTGGAGGGCACCAAGCACGTGGTAGCCGTCAGGGACGGTCTGTAGCCGGCAGAGCTCGCGGGCCGACAGCCTCCGGCTCTTCCAGTGGAAGGGGCCGACCGCCGGCCCGGGCTGCGCCTGAATCGTCCACGCCGGCCGGTCCTTGGCGAGCTTGAGCAGGAAGCTCCAGAACCGTCGGCGCCAGCCGAAAATCGGTAACCCTCCGCCTCGTTCGGTGTGCCACAGGTAGTTATGGCCTTCGGGGATCGTCGGCAACAGGTCGGTCCATTTGCCGCGCATACGCAACTCTGGGAGGTTGTCGTCCTCGTCGACGTCGGCCAGCGAGTCCCAGGCCGTCGCGTGAGTCGGCAGCTTGGTGAGCACCTCTTGGCCATCCTCGGGCAGCGGCTGGTGGGTTGGCGGAGGATAGCGGAACTCTTCGCCCTCTCGCGAGCCGATCACGAAGACTCTCTCGCGCAACTGGGGCACGCCATAATCGGCGGCATTGAGCCTTTGAACCATGAGGGTGTAGCGAGTGCCGCGCTCCCGATTGATGCGGTTGATCGTGCGGTGAATAAGCTCGAGGCCCTCGCTCTTGCCGTGATAGGCGAGCCCCGGGACGTTCTCGAGCAAGAAGGCGCGCGGCAGCGTGTCGCGCAAGATGCGCAGGTAGGCGGCGAGCGTGCCTGCGCGATGATCGTCCAAGCGCAGCGTGTCGCCATTCGCCCAATAGCCGGACTTCGAGAACGGCTGACACGGTGGCCCACCGATGAGCACGTCGGCGTCGCCCTCGCCGAGAGAGGCGCGCTCGAGAAGCTCCGCGGAGCCGATCGAGTGGATGTCTCGATCGAGCACCGGCCAGGAGCGATTGGCACGGAGAGTGATGACCGCCTCGGGGTCGACTTCAACCGCGACGGCGGTTGCGAACCCAGCGGCTTCGAAGCCAAGGTCGAGACCTCCCGCGCCGGTGTACAAGCTGATCGCCCTAGGCATCTCGTTACGCCCCTTTTACGCCCCACTTGGTCGCCCTGTCAAGGTCCGCAGCACTCCGAGGATGTCACAGGCAACCACCCTGGGAGCGGCTTGGATCGCTGACTCCCACACCCGTAACACCGTCCAGCCGGAATCCTCGAGCTGGGCAGTCTGGCGCCGGTCGCGGGCTCTGTTCGCCTCGATCTTGCCGACCCAATAGGAAGCGTTGACGCCTCGGGCGAGCTTCCTCCGCCGGCTGCTCCAATCCTTGCCGTGCCAGAAGTCTCCGTCGCAGAAGACGACGAGTCGGGCTCGGGGAAAGACGATGTCGGGTCGGCCGGGCAGGGAAGGAACATCCTTCCTGAAGCGGGCACCGGCGCGCCAGAGGAGACTCCGCAGCGTGACCTCGCACCGGGTGTCGGTCTTGCGGCTCGCGCCCCGGGCGGCGGCACTCGCGCGCGCCGAGGTTGGATGCCGGCCCTTGAAGCTAGGTGTGGAGATGCCCATCGTCACTTCGGCTGCAAGATTGACTCATGTGAGCCTCTCTCTGCCGATTCCTACCGCAGGCCAGGGGCCAGGTCGGTCCGCTGCTTGCGGCGCTAGCGAAGGCATTGTAGCGCCTCGCCTCGCGTCTCCCGCGCGGTTGACGGGTGCCGACTCGCGGTCAAGTCTCCCGCAGCGCCGTGGCCACCGGCAGGGTGCCGGCGCGGATGGCGGGGAAGAGGCCGCCGATGAGGCCCATGGGGAGGGTGACGACGATGGCGGTGAGGAGGAGGCGGGGGGTGACCCTGAAAGCGAAGGCGACCTGGCTGAAGCTCTGCCAGTTCAGGGTCGAGGTGTGGTAGCCGTCGAAGATGAAGTAGGCGAGGAGGCCGCCGATGACGCCGCCGGCGAGCGCCAGGACGAGCGCCTCGGCGAGGACGGAGATCTGCACCGGACCGCTGCTGAAGCCCAGGGCGCGCAGGGTGGCGATCTCGCGGGTGCGCGAGGCCACCGCCGAGTACATCGTGAGCACCGCTCCGAAGACCGCGCCGATGGCCATCAGGACGGTGATGCCGTAGCCCAGGCGGGTGATGATGGTGGTCAGCGAGCGCGACTGCTCCGCGTAGTAGTCGGCCTCGCGCAGGACGCTGACGTCGAGGCGCGGATCGGTCGTCAGGGCGTCCTTGAAGCGATCGAAGCCGGCGGCATCGGCGAGCTCCAAGTGCACCGACTGGAACAGGGTGCGGCGGTAGGCCGGCATCAGCAGGTCCACGTCGGTCCAGATCTCGGATTCCGAGAGCGAGCCGCCGCTCTCGAAGAGGCCCACCACCTGCCAGACGTTCTCGCCCAGGTGGATGGTCGAGCCGAGGTCGAGGCCGGCGAACTGCCGGGCCGCGCCGACGCCGGCGATGACCTCGTTGTGGCCCCAGCGGAAGAGCCTGCCGGCGACCAGGTGGACGTCCCGGCGCACCGCGAAGGCGGCCGGCTGCACGCCGCGCAACGGCACGTTGGCGTCGGTGTGGGTGGTGCGCTTGGGCAGGCTCACCACGACGTAGAGCTCGGCCGACGCCGTCTCGCCCTGCGCGGTGCGCTGCACTCCCGGCCCATCCGCGACGATGCGCGCGTTGTCCCGCGAGATGCCGCTCATCATCTCGGAGTCGCTGCCGCCGCGCAGCACGATGACGCCCGCGGGCGAGCCGGTCGAGGCGAGGGTGGCCTGGAAGCCCTCGGCGATCGACAGCACTGCCACGAAGACCATGACCACGCCCGCCACCCCGAACACCGTCGCGGCCGAGGAGCCGCGGCGCTGGCCGACCGTGTGCAGGTTGAGCAGGGTCACCGCCCAGACCTGGGAGAACCATCGCCAGAGTGCCATCGCTCAGACCCTCCGCAAAGCGTCGACGATGCGCAGCCGCATCGCCTGCCAGGCCGGCAGCGCGCCGGTGGCCAGGCCGAGCACCACCGCGAGCCCGATCCCCAGCGCCAGGTCGCCGGCCCTGAAGTAGAAAACCGGCAGGAAGCCGCCGGTCGGGTCGCCCCGCGAGGTGACCAGTTTCGCCAGGCCGAGCCCGAGGCCGCCGGCCGCCAGCGCCAGGAGGCAGGACTCGAAGAGCACCAGGCCCATCACCAGGCCGTCGCCGTAGCCGAGGGTCTTGAGTACCGCCATCTCGCTGGTGCGCTCGCGCACCGACTGGGCCATGGTGTTGCCGGCCACCAGCAGCAGGGTGAAGAAGACCGCCGCGACGATGCCGGTGATGATCTCGCCGATGTCGCCCGCCTGCTTGGCGAAGCCCTCGGCGAATGCTTTCTCGGTCGAGGTCTTGGTCTCCGCGTGGGAGTTGGCGAAGAGCGCGTCGATCTGGTCCACCACCCGCTGGGCGTGCTGCGGATCGTTGATGCGGATGATGTACCAGCCGACCTGGTTGGTGGCGAAAGCCGCCTCCTTCAGATAGTCGTACTGGAAGAACAGGGCGCTGGTATCGAAGCCCTTCGGCGCGTCGTAGATACCGTCGACGGTGAAGTCCCAGATGCGCCCGCCGTCGCGCTTGGTGTAGATGGTCGCCAGGATGGGGATGCGGTCGCCCACCTTGAAGCCGAAGCGGTCGGCGGTGATGCGGCCGACGATGGCGCCGGTGCGGTCGGCCATCCAGGCTCGCTTCTGGTCCTCGGGCAGCTTGATCTCGGGATAGATCGCCAGGTAGGTGGCCGGATCGACCGCCATCCGCGGGAAGAAGTTCTTGGGGTCCTTGTAGACGCCGCCGAACCAGTTGGCGTGCGTCACCTCGCGCACCCCGGGCACGTGGGCGATCTGGTCGCCATAGGAGATCGGCAGCGGTTGGATGATCGACACCTTGTGGCTGACCATCAGCCGGTCGGCGCCGGTGACGTCCACCCCGGCGCTGAAAGCCAGGCGGATGGCCGCCAGGATGCCGAAGAGCAGGAAAGAGACCACGATCGACAGCGCGGTGAAGGTGGTCCTCACCTTGCGGCGCGCGAGGTTCTTCCACACCAGCGGCAGGAATCTCATGCGGCCGGCTCCGTGGTCAGCGTGCCCTTGTCGAGATACAGCGTGCGGCGGGCGCGGGCGGCGGCGTGCGGGTCGTGGGTCACCATGACGATCGTCTTGCCCTGCTCGGTGTTGAGCGTCTGCAGGAGATCGAGGATCTCGTCGCCGGACTTGCGATCGAGATCGCCGGTGGGCTCGTCGCAGAGCAGCAGGGTGGGATCGGTGACGATGGCGCGCGCGATGCCGACGCGCTGCTCCTGGCCGCCCGAGAGCTGGCGCGGGTAGTGCTCGGCGCGGTCGGAGAGACCCACCACGCCGAGCGCGGTGGCGACGTGCCGCCGGCGCTCCGCCTTCGAGAGCGACGTGAGCAGCAGCGGCAGCTCGACGTTGCGCTCGGCGGTCAGCACCGGCAGCAGGTTGTAGAACTGGAAGATGAAGCCGATGTGGCGTGCCCGCCAATGCGCCAGCTGGCTGCCGGAGAGGCTGCCGATCCCCTCGCCGCCGACCTCGACGGCGCCGGAGCTCGGGCGGTCGAGGCCGCCGATCAGGTTGAGCAGGGTGGTCTTGCCCGACCCCGAAGGGCCCATCAAGGCGAGGAAGTCGCCCTGCGGGATGTCGAGGCTCAGCCCGTCCAGGACGTCCAGGCGCTCGGCGCCCCGCTGGTAGTACTTGTGCACGTCGCGCACGCGCACCAGGGTGCGGCTCTCGGCTGCGGCGGCGCCGGTCGCCGGTCGCGGCTCTTCCAGCTGGTCGATCATTCGATCCCCCTTCTCATGGCATGTCAGCGGACGATCACCCGGCGGCCGTCGGCGAGGTCAGGCGGGGCGTCCACGACCACCTGCTCGCCGGGCGTCAGGCCGGCGAGCACCGCGGCCTCGTCGCCCGGCGCCTCGGTGATCCGCACCGCGCGCCGCTCGACGCGGTCGCCGCGCACCACGAACGCCACCAGCTGGCCGCGGTCCTGGCGCAGCGCGGCGCGCGGCACCCGCGCCTGCACCCTGGCGCCGGCACCGGCACCGGCGCCGGCAGGCTGCTCCCCCGCGCCAGTCCCTGCCGCCTGCCGGTTGCCCTCGGCGAGGAAGGCCACCTTGACCCCCATGTCGGGCAGCAGGCGGGGATCGAGGCGGTCGAAGGCGAGGCGGACCTTGACCGTCGCCTTCTGGCGGTCGGCCGAGGGCACGACGGCGATGACCGTCGCCGGGATGCGCCAATCCGGGTAGGCGTCGAGCACCGCCTCGGCGTGCTGGCCGGAGCGGACGCGGTTGATGTAGCTCTCGTTGACGTCGACGTCGATCTCGAGCGAGGTCATGTCCACCAGCGTGCCGATGCCGGTGCGGGTGAAGCCGCCGCCCGCCGAGTTCGGCGAGATCATCTCGCCCGGCTGCGCGTCCTTGGTGGTGATCACGCCGGCGAAGGGGGCGCGGATGACGGTGTCGTCGACGTCCTGGCGCCGCGCCGCCACCTCGCGCGCCGCCACCTCCACCTGCTGGCGTCCGAGCGCCAGGCGTGCCGCGAACGAATCGGCGTCCGCGTCGGCGGCGTCGACGTCGTTCTGGCTGCTGGCCCCGCCGGAGAGCAGCCGGTGTTGCCGCTGGCGGGTGATGGAGGCCTGGCGCAGGCGCACCTCGTTCTCCTCGAGGGCGCGCTGCGCCTGGACGAGCTGGGCCGCGGCGAGCGCCAGCGCGGCGCCCTGGGTCTTGGCGTCGAGGCGCGCCAGCAGCTGTCCCTGGCGGACCTCCATCCCCTCCTCGATGAGCACCTCGGCCACCTTGCCGGTGACCTTCGAGGAGACGGTGGCCTGGCGGCGCGCCGTGACGTAGCCGGTGGCGTTGAGGACGGCGCCGGCCGCCGCGCCGGCGGCTTCGTGGACGGCGGCCACCCGCACCGGCAGGGCGTTCGGCCGCGACAGCCAGCCGCCGAGCGCCAGCGCCAGGACCAGCAGCGCCGCCGCGGCCACGAGCCAGCGCCCGCGCCGCGACGGCGGCGCGGCGTCGCCCTGGCGCTCGATGCGCAATCCCTCGACGGCGCTGCGGTCGGTGGTCATGATCGATGGATCTTCGGCGTTCTGCGGCGTTTTCCGGCGTTCTTCGGCGGCAGGCGAACGTCGTCGCGGCTCGTCGCGCCCTGCTCTCCGCCAACCGTGTGCCGGGACCAGTTACGTGCGGACCAGGGGAAGGTTTGACCGAGATGCCACCCCTTGCCGGCGATGCCGCCTGCCGGTCTCGCGCGCCGCCTGAAGAGCATCATTCTCGCACACCTCGTGTCCGGGCCGGCTGGGCGAGGGCGCGGCCGAGGGCTGCGAGGCTGTCGAGGTTGTGGACCGGGCGGTGCTCGTCGACGTGGGGCAGGAGCGCCCGCACTCCCTGGGCGCGCGGCGCGAAGCCCGGCCAGCGCAGCAGGGGGTTCAGCCAGACCAGCCGGCGGCAGGAGCGGTGCAGGCGGTCGGCCTCGGCGGCGAGGCCCGGTTCGGGGTCGCGGTCGAGACCGTCGGTGACCAGCAGCACGACGGCGCCGTGGCCGAGGACGCGCCGCGACCAGGCGCGGTTGAACTCGCGCAGGCAGGCGCGCAGGCGGGTGCCTCCCGCCCAGTCCACGACCTGCCGGCCGCAGAGCGCCAGCGCTTCGTCCGGGTCCCGGCGGCGGAGGAGCCGCGTCACCGGCGTCAAGCGGGTGGCGAAGAGGAAGGCGTGGACGCGGCCGCGCGCGGCGAGCAGGGCGTGGAGGAAGCACAGCAGCATCTCCGAGTAGCGCCCCATCGAGCCCGAGATGTCGCACAGCACGACCAGCGGCGGCGGCCGCCGGACGCGCGAGCGGAAGCGCAGCGGCGCCAGGTCGCCGAAGGTCTTGCGGCTGTCGCGCGCGGTGCGCGCGAGATCGATCTGGGCGCCATGGGGATCGGGCGCGAAGCGCCGTGTGCGCACCGGCCGCGGCGCGACGGCCATGGCGGCGACGATGCGCCTGGCCCGGGCGAGCTCGGCGGCGCTCATCTGCTCGAAGTCGCGGCTGCGCAGGACCTCGTCGGCGGAGAAGGTGAGCGCGGCATCGACCTCGGTACGTTCATCTGGCTCCGAACGGCGCGTGCGGTCGCCTGGCGGGCGCGGCGCCACGGGATGCCAGGCATCGGCGAGCCGCCGCGACAGCGTGCGCGCTCGCGGCAGGCGGAGGTGCGGTAGCAGCTGCGCCAGCGCGGGGTCGCCGCCCAGCGGGTCGCGCCAGAACAACCGGAACGCCTGGTCGAAGAGGTCGAAGTCCTCGGGACGCTTGACCAGCACTGCGTGGAGCGCCCAGTAGAGCTCGCCGCGATGGAGCACGTCGACGGCGGTGGCGGCGGCCAGGGCGTCGAGCGCGCTCGCCGGCCCGAGGCGCAGGCCGGTCCGGCGCAGCAACCGGGTGAAGTGGACGACGTTCTCCGCCAGCTTCGAGGGCGGCGCCGGCGCCGCCTCTCCGGAATGGAGCGTCATGGGCTGGGGCCGTCCTCGGCTCGCTCCATCTGGCCGCCGGTTGGTCGCCGGCCGGCTATCCAGCCAGCATCTCGCGCACCGCTCGGCCCGCGGTCTTCTCGATGTCGTCCTGGTACTTGAGCAGCACGCCGAGCGTCGCATCGACGGTGTCGGCGTCCAGGGCGGTGCGGTCGAGGGCGGCGAGCGCGTGTGCCCAGTCGATGGTCTCGGCGACGCCCGGCAGCTTGAACAGGTCGGCCGCGCGCAGCCGCTGCACGAAGCCCACCACCTGCTCGGCGAGCGCCTGGGCGAGCTCGGGGGCGCGCAGGCGCAGGATGGCGAGCTCGCGCGCCGCGTCCGGATAGCCGATCCAGTGATAGAGGCAGCGGCGCTTGAGCGCGTCGTGGATCTCGCGGGTGCGATTGGAGGTGAGGACGACGAGGGGTGGCGAGGCCGCGCGCACCGTGCCCAGCTCCGGGATGGTGACCTGGAAATCGCTCAGGATCTCGAGCAGGAACGCCTCGAACGGCTCGTCGGTGCGGTCGAGCTCGTCGATCAGCAGCACCGGCGCTCCGGCGGCCGCCGGCTCGAGCGCCAGCAGCAGCGGGCGCTTGAGCAGGAAGCGCTCGTCGAAGATGTCGCGGGCGAGCCGCGCGCGCCCCTCGGTCCCCGCCTCGCCGCCGAGCTCGGCGAGCCGGATCTCGAGCATCTGGCGGGGGTAGTTCCACTCGTAGAGCGCCGCCGAGGCGTCGAGGCCCTCGTAGCACTGCAGGCGAATGAGCCGCCGTCCCAGCGTCTCGGCGAGGACCTTGGCGACCTCGGTCTTGCCCACGCCCGCCTCGCCCTCGAGCAGCAGCGGACGGCCGAGCTTCAGCGCCAGGAAGACGGCGGTCGCCAGGCTCTCGTCGGCGACATAGCGCCCGGCGGCGAGGAGCCGGCCCGTGTCCTCGACGCTCCGCGGCAGGTCCAAATCAGAGACAGGCCTGGATGGCGCGCCGGGCCATCACCGTGACGAGATGCGCCCGGTACTCGGCGCTCGCCTCGCCGTCGGACCGCAGATCCCCGGACGCGAGGCCAGCCATGACTCCCCGGCCGGCGGCGTCGGGCGTGAACCGCGCGGCGAGCGCCGCCTCCAGTGCCGGGAGGCGGAACGCCTTCGGGCCGGCACCGGTCACGGCGACGCGCACCGCGGCCGATCCCCGGGGCTTTGCCACCATGACGCCGACCAGCGCGTACTTCGAGGCGCGATGGGGGAACTTGGCATAGGCGGAGCGCTCCGGTACCGGGAAATGCACGGCGGTGATGATCTCGTCGGCCGCCAGGGCGGTGGTGAAAAGGCCGGTGAAGAAGTCGTCGGCCGGGATGCGGCGGCGGTCGGTCTCGATCGTCGCCCCCAGTGCCAGCACGGCCGCCGGATAGTCGGCCGCTGGGTCGGCATGCGCGAGCGAGCCGCCGATGGTGCCGCGGTTGCGGACCTGCGCGTCGCCGATGCCGGCGGCCAGCGCGGCAAGCCCCGGGATCAGCCGCCGCACCACGTCCGAGGTGCTCACCTCGTCGTGGGTGACGAGCGCGCCGATCACCAGGCGCTCCGGACCGCCATGTCCAGGAGGGTCGGCGGGGTCGGCAGGCTCGGCGCGGATCTCCCACAGCGCTTGGGAGTCGTGGGAGCCGCGGGAGTCGTGGGAGCCGCGGGAGCCGCCGCCGCCCGGGGCGGCCGCGATCGCGGCGAGCGACACCAGGTCGGTGGGCTCCGCCAGGCCGAGCTTCATCACCGGCAGCAGGCTCTGGCCTCCCGCGAGCAGCTTGGCCGAGTCGTTCGCCCGCAGCAGCGCGACCGCGTCGGCGATGGAGCGTGGGCGATGGAACTGGAAGTCTCTCATTGTGCACCGCCAGCTTCCGGAGCCTCCGGCCCTTCCGGGTTCCCCGGTCCCCCCTTGGTTCCACCTGCTCCCGGGCTCCCCGGCGTCCGGGAGGCAACAGCAAAACTGCCCGCGGTGGTGGGTTCTGAAGCCGCCTTGATCGCCCTCCAGACCCTCTCCGGGGTTGCAGGCATATCGATATCGGTGATGCCCAGCGGCGTCAGGGCGTCGATCACCGCGTTGATCACCGCCGGCGGCACGCCGATGGCGCCGACCTCGCCGACGCCCTTGATCCCTATCGGGTTGTGCGTGCACGGCGTGGCGTGGTTGCCGACGCGGAACATCGGCAGGTCGGCCGCGCGCGGCATGCAGTAGCTCATGAACGAGCCGGAGAGCAGCTGCCCCGCGTCGTCGTAGACGCACTCCTCGAAGAGCGCCTGGCCGATGCCGTGCGCCAGGCCGCCGTGCGCCTGGCCGTCGACGATCATCGGGTTGATGATCACGCCGACGTCGTCGGCGATGGCGACGTCGGCGATCTCGACGACACCGGTCTCCGGGTCGACCTCGACCTCGACGGCGTGGCAGCCGGCGGGGAAGGTGAAGTTCTTGGGATCATAGAAAGCCGAGTCCTCGAGACCGGGCTCCACCGTCTCGATCGGGTAGTTGTGCGGCACGTAGGCGGCGAAGGCGATCTCGCCGAACGTCTTCTCGCGATCGGTGCCGGCGACGCGGAACTTGCCGCCCTCGAACTCGACGTCGGCGACGCTCGCCTCGAGCAGGTGGGCGGCGATCTTCTTGCCCTTCTCGACGATCTTGTCCATCGCCTTGACGATCGCCGAGCCGCCGACGGCGGCAGAGCGCGAGCCGTAGGTCCCCATGCCGAAGGGGATGCGGTCGGTGTCGCCGTGGACCACCTCGATGCTGGCGAGCGGCACGCCGAGCTGCTCGGCGACCAGCTGGGCGAAGGTGGTCTCGTGCCCCTGCCCGTGGCTGTGGGTGCCGGTGAAGACGGTCACGCTCCCCGTCGGGTGGACGCGCACCGTCGCCGCCTCGTACAGCCCGGCGCGGGCGCCGAGCGCGCCCACCAGGGCGGACGGCGCGATGCCGCACGCCTCGATGTAGGTCGAGATGCCGAAGCCGCGCAGCTTGCCGCGGGCCCGCGACGCGGCCTGGCGCTCGGCGAGGCGCGGGTAGTCGATCGCGGCGAGCGCCATGTCGAGGGTGGCGTCGTAGTCGCCGGTGTCGTACTGCAGGGCGACGGCGGTCTGGTAGGGGAACTGGTCCGGCCGGATGAAGTTCCGGCGCCGCAGCTCGACGCGGTCGGCGCCGAGCTCGCGCGCGGCCTTGTCCACCAGCCGCTCGAGCAGGTACGACGCCTCGGGGCGGCCGGCGCCGCGCACTGCGTCCACCGGCACGGTGTGGGTGAAGATCGCCTTGACCTCGGCGTAGATGGCGGGGATGGCATACGGCCCCGAGAGCAGGGTGGCGTACAGATACGTCGGGATGGCGGGCGCGAACGTCGACAGGTACGCCCCCAGGTTGGCCAGCGTCCGGACGCGCAGCGCTAGGAACCTGCCGCCGGCGTCGAGCGCCAGCTCGGCGTGGGAGAGGTGGTCGCGGCCGTGAGCGTCGGAGAGGAAGGACTCGCTGCGCTCGGCCGTCCACTTCACCGGCCGGCCCACCCGCCTCGATGCCCACAGCACCAGCAGCTCCTCGGCGTAATGGAAGATCTTCGAGCCGAAGCCGCCGCCGACGTCGGGCGCCACGACGCGGAGCTTGTGCTCGGGCACCTTGAGCGTGAAGGCGGCGAGCAGCAGGCGCGTCAGGTGCGGGTTCTGGGAGGTCGTGTAGAGCGTGTAGCGGTCGTCGACCGGGTCGTAGTGGCCGTTGGCGGCGCGCGGCTCGATGGCGTTCGGGACGACGCGGTTGTTGACCACGTCGATGGCCACCACGCGGTCGGCGGCGGCGAAGGCGGCGTCGACGGCGGCGGCGTCTCCCAGGTGCCAGTCGAAGCAGACGTTGCCGGGCGCCTCGTCCCAGACCAGGGCGGCGGGCTGCCCGGAGGCGCCGGCGGTGTCTGCGGCGTTGGCGGCGTTGGCGGCGTTGCCGATGGCGTCGCGCAAGTGGGCGACCGCCGGCAGCGGCTGGTAGTCGACGTCGACGAGCTTCGCGGCCTCCCTGGCCTGCGCGCGGGTCTCGGCGACCACCATCGCCACCGGGTCGCCGGCGTGCCGCACCTTGCCCTGCGCCAGGGCGGGGTGGGGCGGCTCGACCATGTTCGAGCCGTCCTTGTTCTTGATCTGCCAGCCGCACGGGATGCCGCCCAGCCCGTCGGCGGCCACGTCGTCGCCGGTCAGCACGGCGAGCACCCCCGGCGCGGCGAGCGCGCCCGCGGCGTCGATCGCGCGGATCGCGGCGTGGGCGTGCGGCGAGCGCACGAACACCGCCCAGCTCTGCTCCGGCAGCTGGATGTCGTCGGTGTACCTGCCCTTGCCGAGCAGGAAGCGGCGGTCCTCCCGGCGCGTGACGGCGGCGCCGATGCCCTCGCCGCTCGCGGCGCTCCCGGAGGTCCCGGCGCTCCCGGAAGTCATT
>DATDGZ010000196.1:0-18015 GCA_036521795.1 Thermoanaerobaculia bacterium
AGTAGTCCAGGTCGGCGGCGGCCGCGCGCACCCGCCGCTCCTCGCGCTCCAGTGCCTCCACCAGGTATTGCCGGCCGGCGTGCAGGTAGACCCCGCCCGGATGGCACTCGTGCAGGGCGCGGACCGCGTCGATGGTGCCGATCAAGCGGCCGCCGGGATCGCCCGCGGCGCCGGCGCCGCCTGCCGTATCGCCGCCGGCGGCGCCGGCGCCGGAGCTGGCGAGGATGGCGAAGGTGTTGCCCGTGCCGCGCAGGTTGATCAGCCGCTGCGGATGGCGCCGCAAGCAGAAGATCTCGCCGGCCAGCTCGACCGCCTCGCCGAGAGCGGCGGCCGCGGGCGCCTGCCCTGCCCCGGTCTCGGGCACCTGCCCGGCCTCCTCCATCGCTGGAACGGCAGCGGGGGCGGGACCGGCGGGAGCCGCCACCAGCAGGTGCCCCTGGCGCAGCAGCCCATCGAGGCTGGCGCGGTGGCGCTCGAGGTAGCGGCGGTCCTGCAGCGGCTCGAGCGGCAGCTCGGCGGCGGCGCAGAGCAGGTGGCCGCGGGCCACCTGCCGGTTGGCGGGGTCGACCACCAGCCGCTCGCAGGGACGCTCCAGGAACTGCTCCGGGTGGTCGAGGAAATACTGGTCGAGCGCGTCCGGCATCGCCACCATGACGGTGATCGACTCGCGCCCGTCCCGCCCCACCCTGCCGGAGCGCTGCCAGGTCGCCATCATGCTGCCCGGATAGCCGACCAGGATGCAGGCGTCGAGGCCGCCGACGTCGATTCCCATCTCGAGCGCCGAGGTCGAGATGACCCCGTCCAGGGCGCCGGTGAACAGCGCGCGCTCGACGTCGCGGCGCTCCTCCGGCAGGAACCCGGCGCGATAGGAGGCCACCCGCGACGCCAGCTCCGGCTCCTGCCGGCGCAGCCAGGAGTACAGCAGCTCGGTGATGCGCCGCGCCTTGGTGAAGACGATGGTCTTGAGGCCGGCGTCGAGACAGCGGACGAACAGCCGCAACGCCGCGGTGTAGGGCGACCCGCCGGGGCGCACCAGCAGCAGGTGCCGCCCCTCGCGCGGCGCGCCGGACTCGGCGATCCAGTGGAACTCGCGCCCGGTCAGCTCGGCGGCGAACTGGCCGGCGTTGGCGGCGGTGGCCGAGGAGGCGATGAGCACCGGGTCGCCCCCCACCGACCGGCACAGGCGCAGCAGCCGCTGCAGCACGTGATGGAAGTGACTGCCGAAGATGCCGCGGTAGGTGTGCAGCTCGTCGAGCACGATCCACGACAGGTCGGCGAGCAACGGCCCCCAGATCGTCCAGTGGCCGAGGATCCCGACGTGCAGCATGTCGGGATTGGAGATCAGCACCCGCGGCAGCCGCCGCCGGATTGCCCCGCGCTTCGCCGGCGGCGTGTCGCCGTCGTAGATCTCGCACCCTGCCTGCTCGTCGTCGAGGCCGGCGTCCGCGGCCAGCCGCCGCAGCTTGCCGCGCTGGTCCTGGCCGAGCGCCTTGAGCGGGAACAGGAACAGCCCCCGTCCCGGCCCGCCGGCCACCGCCTCGGCGAGCGCCGGGAGTTGGAACACCAGCGACTTTCCCGAGGCGGTGGGAGTGGTGATGAGCACGTCGCGGCGCTCCCGCACCGCCGCGAGCCCCTCCGCCTGGTGGCTCCACAGCCGCTCCACGCCGCCGCGCGCCAGCGCCCCCGCGAGCGCCGGCGGCAACGGCGGATCGAGCTCCCCGAACCGCTCGAGGTGCGGCGGCAGGAACGCGGCATGGACGACCTGGGAACCAAGCCGCGGGTCCCGGCGAAGCTCTTCGACGAGCCCGCCCAGCATCGCGGCGGCAGCGGAGTTACGGCTCATTCACGCCATTGTAGCGCGGTTGCAGAGGAGCGGCCGGTTTCAGCGGACTTCGGTCGGCCAGCGCCGCGCCCGTCGTGAGAAAATCGCCGTACCAACTCAGCGGCGGTTGGAAGTCCCGCCTCGGAGGCACGCATGTTCTGCCCGGTCTGCGGAGACGAGTACCGCGAGGGCTTCACCCAGTGCGCCGATTGCGAGGTGCTCCTGGTCGAGGGCCCCCTGCCGCGCGTGCGGCGCGAGGAGGGGGACGACGACGATCTCCACCGGCTCGTGCCGGTCTTCGCGAGCGCCGATCCCGACGTCGTGCAGGCCGCCGCGCGCAGGCTCGATGCGATGCGCCTGCCCCACTCCACCCCCGAGCTGCCCCGCTCCGGGCCGGAGGACGGGAATCTCCTCCTCCCCTCGCCGGTCGAGATCCTGGTGGCGCGGGGCCTCCGCGAGGAGGCCGAGCGCTGCCTGGTCGATGTGGCGGAGGGCGTGGCGGCGTGGAACCGGGAGATGGAGCGTCACGGCTTTCCCGCCGGCGCGGAGGAGGTCCCGGCCGCCGACATCCGCTACTGCCCGCGCTGCGGTTCGATGCACCACGGCTACTCGCGCTGCGTCGACTGTGGCGTGCCGCTGGTCTCGGACCTCCCGGATCGCGCGGAGGCCCAGCGGCGGCGGCTGTTCTCGACCCTCGACGTCGAGGAGCTGGCGGCCGTGCGCCGGGGGCTGGTCCGGGCCGGCATCCCCTTCGAATGGGGGCGCCTGACCTGGGGCGCCGCGAGCGGCCCGGAGGAACCGCGGCCGAGCCCGCTCATCCCGGCCGGCTGGGTGTACGTCACCGCCGCGCGCCTGCGCGAAGCCCGCGAGGCACTGGGCGACCTGCCCGGCCTGGCCGCCCCGGCCGCGGACGAGGAAGACGCCGAAGACGCCGCGGCGGCGGCAGCCGGAAAGGAAGCCTTCGCAGAGTCCGCGGACTTCGGACAAGGCGACGACAACGAAGAAGAAGAAGAAGAAGAAGAAGAAGAAGACGATCTCGCCGGCAGCGCAGAGGGCACCCTCTACTGCCCGCGGTGCCATGGCGAGTATCGGGCCGGCTTCTCGCGCTGCGCCGACTGCGGAGTGCCGCTGGTCGAGCGGCTGCCGGCGACCAGGCGCCGCAGGACGCTCGCGGCGTTCGACCCGGACGACGTCCGGTGCGTGAGCTGCGGTGCGCCCTTGCCGAGCGCCACGGCGGTCTGTCCGCACTGCTCGCCGCCGGACGAAGAAGACGACGACGAGCCCGCGCCGGGCTACCGTGGCGCGAGAATGCACTCACCGGTCTCTGTGGCCGCCGCCTCCTCCACCCCAGCCGACACCTGGTGGGCGCTCTCGACGGGGCTGCCCCATGCCCGCGCGGACCACCGGCGCATCCAGGAACTGTACCGGGCCGCCCGCTTCACCGCCTGGTGCGGCCTGATCGTCCTGCCGTGGATCAGCGAGTTGGTGGCCTTCCGCCAGGCCTCGCAGGCACTGGCGATCGTGCGCAGCTACGGCGCCGGCGAGCACCCTCTCGAGCAACGCATCGAGCGGCTGCGCTGGTTCGCCCTCGCCTATGGCGTCGCCGCGTGGCTGGCGCTCGCGGCCTGGCTGATCGAGCGCCGTCCGTTCTGAGCGCCGAGCGCGTGGATCGAGCTCGGCCGGCGAGCCTCCGATGATGGGCTTCGGACCCCGGGCTCTCCAATCCGCGGACGGCAGAACCCGCGGCCTTCAGATCTGATCGAGGAGCTGCTTGCGCTTGGCCTCGAACTCGGCCGGCGAGATCAGGCCGTCGTCGAGGAGGCGCTTGAGCTGGCGGATCCGCTCCGCGGGCGCGGAGGAGGGGGAGGAGGGTGAGGCCGCGGTGGCGGCGGGTGGGCCGCCCGGGCCCTTGCGGTAGGCGAGGATGGCGGCGTCCACGGCGCGCTTGAAAGCGAGGGGCTGGCTGATGCGCGGGAAGACCTCGGCGCCGCCGGCGGTGTCGATCTCGACGTCGCCGTAGCCCAGCAGGCGCCCCCAGAAGGTCTGGTGATGCTCGACGTTGTTGATCTTGTCGAGGTAGGAATCCATCGAGCTCTGGCTGACGATGCCGCGGATGCGCAGCAGGCGCCGGTCGGTGAGGACGTACTGGTTGGCGGCCAGCTCGACGTAGCGGGCAAGCGCCCAGAGCAGGGCCACCCCCACCACGACGCCGCCCAGGGCGAGCACCCAGCCCTGCTGCCGCCCGGACAGGTTCCAGGCGACCAGGCCGGCGAGGGCGCCGACTGCCGCCAGGGTGAGCGGCGGCACCAGCGGCACGCGGCTGGGGTAGGCGCGATAGAGGATCTGCTCGCTTTCCTGGAGATGGTCGCCGAGGCCCACGCCCGGGATGCTACGACAACGGCGGCCCCATTTCTATGGCGGGGGCCGCGCCATTGCAATAGAATCTCGACACCTTGAGCCCCGCCGCCACACGCCTTCTCGTCGTCTCCAACCGGCTGCCGACCGTCCTCGAGAAGAAAGACTGCGGCTGGATCCTGAAGCCGGGTTCCGGCGGCCTGGTGAGCGCCCTCGCGCCGGTGCTGTCACACCGCGGCGGCGTCTGGATCGGCTGGCCGGGCCTCGCCCTCGAGCGGGGCGGCGCCTGGGAGGCGCTGATCTCGGAGGGCTTCCGCGAGCGCGGCTACGACCTGCTGCCGGTGCTGCTCAACGAGGACGAGGTCAAGGGCTTCTACGAGGGGTTCTCGAACGCCATCCTGTGGCCGCTGTTCCACGACCTGACGGGCCGCTGCGACTTCCAGCCGTCGTACTGGTACACCTACCTCGAGGTCAACCACAAGTTCGCCGACGCCGTGGTCGAGAACAGCCGCAGCGGCGACTTCGTCTGGGTGCAGGATTACCAGCTGATCCATGTCGCCGAGTTCGTGCGCGAGCGCTCCTCGGCGCGCATCGGGTTCTTCCTCCACATCCCGTTCCCGCCGCTCGACATCTTCATGAAGCTGCCGTGGCGGGGCCAGCTCCTGAACGCGTTCCTGTCCTACGACCTGCTCGGCTTCCAGACCCAGCGCGACCGCCGCAACTTCCTCTCCTGCGTCGAGTATCTCCTCGACAAGCCGGAGATCCGCAAGGCCAAGGACCCCAGCCTGATGGAGGTGCGCACCCAGAAGCGGTCGGTGCGCGTCGGCACCTTCCCGATCGGCATCGACTACAAGGCCTTCTCCGAGACCGCCCGCTCCGACGAGGTCGAGCTGCGGGTCGGCGAGCTGCGGCGTCGCATCGGCCCTTACGAGCTGGTTCTCGGCGTCGATCGCCTCGATTACACCAAGGGGCTGCCCGAGCGGCTGCAGGCGTTCCGTAACGCCCTGCAGCGCTTCCCGGAGCTGCGCGAGCGGGCGATGCTGATGCAGATCGTGGTGCCCAGCCGCGAGGCGGTGGCCGACTACCAGGCGCTCAAGGGCGAGATCGAGCAATTGGTCGGCGAGATCAACGGCGAGTTCTCGACCCCCGGCTGGGTGCCGGTGCATTACCACTACCGCAGCCTGCTGCGCCGCGACCTGGTGGCGCTCTACCGCATGGCGCGCGCCGGCTTCGTGACCTCGCTCAAGGACGGCATGAACCTGGTCGCGAAGGAGTTCGTCGCCTGCCAGGTGGACGGCCTCGGCGCGCTCGTGCTCTCGGAGTTCGCCGGCGCCGCCGCCCAGCTCAAGAACGGCGCGCTGCTGGTCAACCCGCACGACATCGAAGGCATGGCGGACGCCCTCAAGGCCGCCTTCGAGATGGCGCCCGCCGAGCGCCTGCGCCGCATGCACGCCATGCAGGAGGTGCTGCGCAAGGAGGACATCTTCTGGTGGGTGGACCGCTACCTGAAGGCCGCCCTGGGCTCCGTGCCGGACGACTTCCGCACCCCGAAGGAGATCCTGCCACCGGCCGACGCCGAGAGCTGGGTGGAGGTCTGATGGTCCTCTCGCCGCCCAGCTCGTCGTCCGCCTCGGCGCCTTGCCGGTCGCCCCGTTCGGCCGCCGGGCGCATGGCTCGCCGGGGCCGCTGAGGAGTGGATCGGCCCTCGGCGCTCGAGCGCTGGCCCGAGATCGCCGGCCGCCTGGCCGGCCGGCGCCTGGCGCTGTTCCTCGACTACGACGGCACGCTGTCGCCGATCGTCGAGCGGCCGGAGCTGGCGCTGCTGCCGGCAGCGGCGCGCGGGGTGCTGCGGCGCCTGGCCGCGCGGATGCCGGTGGCGATCCTCTCGGGCCGCCTGCGCGAGGACGTCGCCGCGCTGGTCGGCCTGCCGCAGCTGATCTATGCCGGCAGCCACGGCTTCGACATCGCCGGGCCGCCGCTGGCGAGCGGCGGGGCAGCCGCCGGGGAATCGCCGCCGGCGCCGGCGCCGCCACTCCGCCACGAGGTCGGCCAGGACGTCCCCGCCCGCATGGCGGGCGTCGCCGAGCGCCTGCGGCGCGAGCTGGCCGGCATCGACGGCGTGCTCGTCGAAGACAAGCGCTTCGCGGTCGCCGTGCACTACCGCCTGGTGGAGGTTCGCGACCTGCCGCGGGTCGAGGCGGCGGCGGACCGGGCCGCGGCCGATCCGGGCGATCCGGAAGACGGCTGCGAGCGCCTGCGCAAGACCGGCGGCAAGAAGGTCTGGGAGCTGCGCCCGGACGTCGACTGGGACAAGGGCCGGGCGCTGCTCTGGCTGCTCGGCCGGCTGGGGCTCGACCGCCCGGACGCCGTGCCGATCTTCCTCGGCGACGACGTCACCGACGAGGACGCCTTCGCCGCCGTGGCGAGCCGCGGCGGCATCGGCATCCTGGTCGCCGAGGAGCCGCGAGCCACCGTCGCCGCCTACCGCCTGCGCGACCCCGCGGAGGCGCTCGAGTGGCTGGCGCGGCTGGCAGAGCTGGCCCCCGCGCCTCCGGAGACCGACGGGAAGTGCTAGGCTCCGGCCAACCATGATGATGATGGCTTCAGCTCTTGTCATCGCAGTCGCGCCTCTCTTTGCCGGCACTCACGCGCCTCAACTGTTGGTCATCGATCGCGCCAAGGAAACGCTCTGCCGCGATGCCTCCTCGGATTGGGACTCCACCGTGACTCCTCGGAAAGCTACGGCCTCCGCGGTGGCTGAAGACATCCACCGCTACTTCGCCGGGCTTTCCGCCCAGTTCACGACCTTCCTCGAGGCCACGTGGCATGGGCACTTGAGATTCTGTACCGACGCAGAGGAAGACGCAGTGCTCGGTGCCTTGGCGGTGGTCGTCGTCCGCCCCCCGATTCATAACTCCCCGGCGACCGACGAGGCGGGTGGTTTGCCGAGCGGAGCGGAAGGAATCCTCAAACCACTGGCAAGCCAGGCCCTGATCAAGCAGCTCCTCGCCCTCCAGCCAGCCAATGCGGCGGAGCACGATCGTCAGCGAGCCGCTCTTGCAGTGGTCCGATCAGCGATCGCAAGCCGCCAGCCGAGACCTGCTGGGGGCTCCGGCAGACGAGGCTGACGGCCAGGCGAAGACCCGCCGACTGCCACCAGGTCCGTTTCGAGCGGCACGGTTCGTGCCGAAGGCAGCACCCGGAGGATCCGAGCGCGTGGAAGACCTGCATCCCGAAGCGGTTCTCGAGGCCCCGCAACCCGCGCCGGAGCCGGCGGCGCCCCAGGCGCTGCCGGACGACGCGCCGCTGGCCGGCGAGTGGCGGCCGGGAGAGATCCAGATCCTGGGGCCGCTCGCGGTCCCCGGACACGCGCCGAGGCTGGTGCGGGTCTACCTGCCCTCGACCTTCACGCCGGAGGGGCCGCGCTTCGCCCTCTACATGTTCGATGGCCAGAACGTGTTCGACGACCGCCCGTCCTTCTCCGGCGGCTGGCACCTGCACGAGGCCGTCGAGAGAATGGCGCGCGGCAAGCGGCCGGCGCCGGTGGTCGTCGGCATCGACCACGGCGGGCCGAAGCGCATCGACGAGCTGTCGCCCTTCGAGATGCAAGGCGCCGCCGGCGGCCTCGACGGGCTCCTCGCCTGGATCGTGGACAGCCTGATGCCGCGCCTCGCCGCCGAGCTGCCGCTGATCCCCGGCCCGGTCGGCGCCGTCGTCGGCGGCTCCTCGATGGGCGGCCTGGCCGCGCTCTACGCCCACTTCCGGAAGCCCCGCGCCTTCGGCGGCGCGCTGGTGATGTCGCCGTCGTTCTGGGTCCAGGACGGCGAGATCCTGCGCTGGGTGCAGGCGCAGCCAACCCCGGAGCTGTCGCGGATCTACCTCGACTGCGGCGTGCGCGAGGGGCGAGGCACCCTGCTGCCGCAGGTCGCGGCGATGGCCGCCCACCTCGCCACCCGCGGCTACGACCTCGACCACCTGCTCTTCCGCGCCGACGCGCGCGGCGCCCACTCCGAGGCCAGCTGGCGAAGACGGCTGCCGAGGGCACTGCGCTTTTTTTATCGCAACCCGACCCGTCTAGAGTCGGGGTATCGGAACCCGGCGCGGGGGGCGTAGCTCAAAAAGCGGAGGATGGCCGGCCAGAAGGCAACGTCGGGCGCGACGCAGCCCTTCTCCCACATGTCGAGGGCGGCGGGGCGGCAGCCGAGGGAGCGGGCGGCCACCTTCTGCCGAATGCCGCGGTCGAGCCGGGCTCGCTTGAGGTGCTCGCCCACGGTCAGGGGGTTCTCGGGGTAGCCGGGCCGCGAGATTCGTCCTCGCAGGAGGACATGACAAGAGATGCACGCAGGGGTGAGGGTGTGTTGCCCGCCGGAAGGGTCGAGGGTGTGTTGCCTGCCGGAGGGTCGCGCCATGAACCTTGACAAGCCCTGGCCATATCTACACACTGTATCTATGGTAACCGCGAAGCTCTTCCAGCATGGTGGCAGTCAGGCGGTCAGGCTGCCCAAGGAATTCCGCTTTCAAGGCACCGAAGTGGAGATCGAAAAGCGCGGCCAGGAGGTGGTGTTGCGGTCCAAGCCGAAACCCAGCCTGAAGACCCTCGAGGACATCGCGCGTTTTATGCGGGAGAGCTTCCCTGAAGCGAGCGACTTTCCGGACCGCGACCAGCCGGCGGATCCTCAGCTTCGAGATCTGACGCTCGATTGAGGCACGCTCATGTACATGCTGGACACGTCCGTCTGCGTGGACCTGATCCGGGGACGGGCGTCGGAAACAGAGCTGCCGTCCAGATCCGAGTGTGTGCTCTCCGTGATCACCGTCGCGGAGCTGGAGGTCGGCATCCGCCGCTCCACTCGTCCCGCCGCGCAGCGGCAGGCCGTTGAGGCGTTCACAAGCTTCTTTGAGGTCTTCCCTTGGGATCTCCAAGCGGCAAGCCACTACGGCGAGCTCCGCGTCGATCTCGAAAAAAGAGGCATCGGGATCGGTCCCCTCGACCTGCTCATCGCGGCCCACGCCCATCAGCTTGGGGCAGCTCTCGTGACGGGAAACATCCGGGAGTTTCAACGCGTATCCGGTCTGTCGTGTCTGGAGTGGACAAAGTCATGAAGCCGCGGGTGTCTCGGGGTAGCCGCGGCACGGACTCCGGCCGCGGAGCCGGATCACAAAAGGTGCACACAACCCCTGGGGATGCGCGGGAGGCCACCAAGGATGTGGATGCCTTCGCTGTCGGCTCGACCGACCCTGCCGCACTCCGCCGGGCAGTTCTTCGGGTATCCTACGCGCTGGACCTTCCCGAGGACTGGTTGAACGACGGTGCGAAGGGCTACCTCAACGGCGTTCAGCCCGGTAAGGTGTTGCTCGACCGGCCAGCTCTGCTCATCCGAGCTCTGGCGCCGCAGCAGCTGCTGGCGATGAAGCTCTGCGCCTGGCGTGACGACGTGGATGTCGCAGATGCGAGGGTTCTTCTGCATGAGCTTCCCGGCGAACGAGCGGTAGTTTGGAGCCAGATCCAGCCCTTCCTCGTTCCCGGTCGTGAGCTCAAGGCGAGATATGCCTTTGACGATCTGTGGGAATCTGAGCATGGATCTTAGAGACCTCGTAAAGGCACTCTTGCGGTTTGAAGCGCTGACCGCAAGGCAGTGGCTCGCAGATGCTGCGCGCTCAGGGTTCATCTGGTCCGCTGCTCCCTCCCCTGATGGCCTCGACGATACAGAGCGCGCCGTCGCCGCCGGTGTCGCCGAGTTGTTGGCCGCCAGAGCAGGCCAGCAGCCACCACCCTGGGCGGCGGCGATTCCGCCGGCACCGAAGACCCTCTTTCTCGTGCGCTCTGCCGCCACGATGCCCCGTCTCCGTGCCGCGTGCGAGCGAGAAGGCCCGGAGCCGTTGCGTCGCCGGGGGCTCCTAGCGCCACCAGATTTCCTGACTATTGCCTAAAATGGTCACACCTGCATGCTCCGGCGGGAGGAGCGCTCGGCACCCGGACCGCGGCCATCTTTCCGTCGCATCTCCTCGCCATTGCGCCGGTGGCGCAGAGCTGCTCGGTCGCGGGTGCAGTGGGCATGGCGTACCTGGTGACTTGATCACGACTCAGGTGGCCGGCGAGGCTCGACGCCCCGCCGGCCGGCCTCTTAGTCGGTAGAGAGGGATTGCGACACATCCGCGTCCCACCCATTGATTAGCGCTGAAACCTTAGGGCGGCAGGAATTGAATCGTCGCCCAGGAGCCATTCCAGATACGGCTATGATGATAGAGTATTATAGAGTATAACTCCGTAGACATGAGCGCTTAAGGGATACTTCTTGAGTTAGGAGGGGCAACAATGCCGTCATCGATCCACGCTGTAGTTGATTTATTCGACCGGACGCCTTGGGTCGCAGCTTCGGCCGGCTCGCCGCGAAGAACGATGCGCGGGATCTCATCCAGGATCTCGCGGATCAGATCGCCAACGCCGGCGTCCGGCAGTTCTTGCGGCTGATCCTGGTGGCGTATGACGAGCCCCTTGCCAAGGTCGAGGAAGAACGGCTCGCCTACGACTGGGTCCCCTCGCGGCTGTCCGAGAGCATCGCGCAGCAGAGCGTGATGGAATGCCTCGCCGCGGTCTACCGGAAGGTGGGGCGCAAGGCGTCGGCGAAGGAGCTCGAGGCGAAGGCCGCCGCCGTGCTTGCGAACCGGCATGCCGGAGTTCCCTGGATCAAGAGCATGAACCGGAACCTGAAGAGCGCCGCGCGAGGGATCCGCGATGGACGCTAGACTCAGGCGCTGGACGGCCGACTCGGCGTCCCGCTGGCTCCGCCAGCTGCAGGCGGAAGAGCCGGTCGAGCCGCCGGTGAACGAGCAGGAGAGAGAGCGGATCCTGCGGGTGTGCTCCGTTCTCGCTCAGTTCCCGGCGATCGGCTTACGCTCGGCCGAGGGTCCGATCGCGGAACGCGAGCTGCGGGACGCCCTGGGCCGGGACCTGGCGAGGGTGCCGAGCCCGGCGGGTCAGGTCCCGCGCTTCACCTTGCGGCCGCAGGCGCGCCGGCAGGGCCTGGCCTCGCTTGGGAACCTCCGGCGGATGCGCGAGCTGCGCCGGCTCAACGGCATCGAGCCGGCCGGCGTGGTCCAGCGGGTGCTGGACGAGTACCTCGAGGAGGACTTCTCGGCCGCAGCGAGCGACGACGTGGAGCGGCTGGATGCCGCCCTGGAGGTCTCCGGCTGGCTGCGCGGCTTCGCGCCCGCCATGCCTGCCCCCGGCGCGATCGAGATGCGGCGCGCCCGCCGCCGCCTGCTGCAGCCCATGGAGCGCCTCACCGCCGGCTTCATGGGACGCGACGGCGAGCCGCGGGCTCGCTGCTGATCACCAACCACCACGTATTCAGCGCGCGAGACGACGGAGAGCCGGCTGCCAGCGCCGACGACCTGCGGGCGCAGGCTCTGGGCACGACCGTTCAGTTCGACGTCGACTCCGATGGCGCGGCCAGTGAGCCGACGCCGATACGGGAGCTACTGGTGTGGGATCGAGGCCTTGATTTCGCCGTCGCCCGCGTCGACGAGGTGGCAGGGCGCGCTAGCCTGCCGGTTGCGCGCCAGCCGCTCGCGATCAGGCAAGGCGACGTGGTGCCGCTCAACATCATCCAGCACCCGGGCGGCCAGCCGAAGAGAATCGCGATCCGCAACAACCTGGCGACCGCTGCCGACGCTCGGGAGCTGCGATACTTCACCTCCACGCTCGGCGGCTCGTCTGGCGCCCCGGTGCTCGACGACAGCTGGAGAGCGGTCGGGCTTCACCGCGGCTCGATCGGCACCAAGGTGCTGAACTTCCAGGGGCGTAACACAGCGGTGGTCAATCTCGGAACCCAGATGAGTGCAATCGTCGCTAGTCTGCCACTGGCGCTGCAGGCTGAGATACCGTAGCTCCACTAACGGTAGCAGGGCCGGATCGCGCATGGACTGAAGAACGTCGCCGAGGCGATGGAGATGTCCACCAAGCCCTCGGTCTTCGGCCGGGGTCGTAGCCCCAAGAAGCGGAAGATCGCCGGCCAGAAGCGAACGCCGGATGCGACACTGCCCTTCTCTCAATGGAGGTAAGTCAGCTGACCTGGTCACTTTCTCGCTACGGCATGCCGCGGTCGAGGCAGGCCTTCTTTAGATGGTCGGCAAGGGTGCGGGAGGGCTCTCGGGGTAGCCAGAAGAGTGGGGAATCCGGCCTCTGAGCCGGATCACAAAAGGGCCACACATCCCTGGGGTTGCGTGCAGCTCTAGGCATCACCTGGAGAGGGTAGATGGAGGTGGGGCGGCTGCGGCTCGGCCGGGAGCGGCTAACCTCTGCCCCTCGCTCCTTCTCCGGGGCCGGGTGCACCTTTGTCGGCTCGGCTGTTTCACGGCGAGCGCCTCGGCGACCTGCGGCTCGCTGCCGCGAGCGTCGGGCGAGGCGGCGGCGATGCCGAGCAGGTGCAGCCCTGAGGCCCTGAGGCCCTGAGGCAAGAGCCTCGCGGGCCGCGGCGATTCGAGGTAGACTCCTCGTGTCATGCCTGAACAGGAGCCACCCCCCGAGAAGCCTCTGCCGTCCTCAGGGGCTCCCTGGCAGGTAATCCTTGAGGATATTCGGTCGCAGAATCGCACCACGATCGAGGCAGTTGAGGCCCTTCACATCGGCCTAGATCGGAAGATTGAGGAACACCGAGCTGAGACAAGAGCTCAATTTCAGGTTCTCGAGGCGGCAGTCCGCCAGAACAGCACCGACGTTCGGGTGCTACAGGGGGATGTCCGCAACCTAATCGACAAGGTGGACACCGCCCACTCGGACATCGAAGGGCGTGTGTCCGCCCTCGAACGGCGACTCGGCTGATCCTCTCCGGGTCGCGGAGCGCGGCCCGCATCCGAGCCGTGGGTTCCTGGCCCCCTCCCAGTCTTAGCGCGTGCCGCCGCCCGGTGTCACCTCTTGTCGCTCAATTACGCACGTCAAGGCGGGGATGAGCACCGGCCGCCTGGATTCGGCTGCCGCTGTGTCCGCACCAGCCCGCGCTGGAGGTACCCTCAGAAGGTGTGGAAATGCAGAGAAGGCGGTGTAGCCTACCTCTGCTGTTCAAAACCCGGGCTGGCGGCGAGCCCTTCTTCGAGGAGCATCCTCCCGCCAGCGCGCACAGAGATCCCGCGCGGCCTCGGGCCAGGCCGGATGGAGGAAGGTGAAACCGCTTTGCAGCAGCCGAGCCGGCACCACCCGCCGGCTCTTGAGGACCAGCTCGGGCTCGGTGCGCAGGAAGAAGGCGCCGATCGCGAGCATCCAGCGGGCGGCCGGCAACCCCCAGGGCGCTCCCCAGCTCTCCCGCAGGATGCGCATGAAGGCGGCATAGGGCAACGGCTCGGGTGATGAGAGGTTGACCGGCTGCCGGCTGAGCACGACGACCTCGTCGCCGCCGCCGTGGAAGCTCCGCGCCAGGAGATTGCCAAGATGTCCGCTGCCGCCGGCGAGGATGAGCTTCATGGTCCGAGGGTCACGCCGGCCGTGCCGGCCGCGGCTGCGATCGGTGCGTGGAGCGCGACGCTCGAGCCGACCCAGGTGCGGTCCTTGTTGAAGTCGACGCCGACCATCTTGCCCTTGGTCATGCGCACCAGGTTGTTGATCAGGATTGGCCGGTCGCGCCAGACGAACATCATCCGCACCTCGACCTTGGCCGGCACGTCGGGGGTGACGACGGCGGGAGCGTAGTCGATGCGCCGCTGCAGGATGTAGTCCTCCGGCCGCGAGATGGCCTGCAGCTGCTCGGCGGTGACGCCGATCTCGACGCCGTGGCCGGCGAACGAGAACAGCGGCTTGAGCACGTAGTTCTCGAGGTCGGGAGGCAGCTCGCGCAGATCGGAGAGGAAGTGGCAGGGCGGCGCGTAGGGGCCGCGGATGAACGGCAGCGAGAACTTGCTGAGCTTCCAGAACCAATTCGGATGGCCGACCCATTCGAGGTCCAGGTCGGCGCGGAACAGCGGCGGCAGCTCGAGGCCGCGGCGCGCCAGCTCGTCGAAGATCACCCGGTTGTAAATGCGCCGGATGGGGACCTCGCGCCCGCCCTCGCTCGCGGGACGGCGATAGAAGGCCTGGCGGCCGCGCACGACGACGCCGGCGAGCCCGACGGTCGGCACCCCGAGCAGCTTCTCGGTCATCACGAAGTCCACCAGCGTCTTCTGCTGCTCGGGCTCGATCTCGAGCAGCACCACGGTGCGCGGATCGGCGTCGCCGACGATGATCCGGCGCAGGGAATCGACGTAGGAGCCGTCGTCGAGGCCGGCGAAGTAGGGCGTCATGCCGGCCGGGAGATCGAAATGGCGGCGGTAGCCGCGGTCGAGCAGCCACTGGAAAGCGTAGAGCGACGGGAAGCCCTGCAGCTCGATGAGCCGCGGCGAGATCCCGCCGTCGACCGCGGCGAGCGCCAGGTCGACCTGCAGGAAGGTGGTATGACCGTCCTCGCCAGGCACCTGGTACTCCGGCGGCACCGCCCGCGCCGCGGCCCGCAGGTACTCCGGCGAGCTCACCGCCGCGAGCACTTGGTCGGCGGCGCGGACGAGCTCGCCGGTGAGCGCCGCCGGCAGGAAGACTGGCGTCTCGCAGATCCGGAAAGGGATGTGGTGGCCCGCCTCGGCCTCGAGCCAGGCGTGCAGGGCCTGGTAGCGCTCCGCGGTGAAGGCGGCGTTGAACGCCTGCCGCAGCTCCGGGATCATGGTGTTCGGGTGCCTCCTGGAAGGGAGCCGCGGCTAGTGTCCCGCTACAGCCCGGCGTGGGTCTCGGCGACGATGTAGTCGACGACCGCCTTGTAATCGTGGCCCGACTGTTCCCAGACCACCAACTGCCGGTCGGCGCCGGTGCCGTGGTGCAGGATCTGCTGGATGTACTCGATCTCCTGGCGGCTGCCCAGCTCGTCGACCACGTCGTCGACGAATTCGAGCAGCTCGTGGATGAGGTCGACGCACGGCACCTCGGCCTGCTTGCCGAAATCGATCAGCTTGCCGCCGATGCCGTAGCGGGCCGCCCGCCACTTGTTCTCGTTGAGCAGCAGGCGGCGGTAGAGACGGAACCCCAGGTTGCTGCGGATCAGCTTGTACACCTTGACGGTCACCGCCTGGATGAGCGCCGCCAGCGCGATCGTCTCCTCGACGCGCATCGGCACGTCGCAGATGCGGTACTCGAGCGTGTCGAAGAACGGGTGCATGCGCACGTCCCACCAGATCTTCTTCGCGTTGTCGACGCAGCCCGTCTTGATCAGCAGCTTGATGTAGTTCTCGTACTCCGACAGGCTCGCGAAGTAGTCCGGGATGCCGGTGCGCGGGAAACGATCGAAGATCTTGCTGCGGAAAGACTTGAGGCCGGTGTTGCGGGCCTGCCAGAACGGCGAGTTGGTGGACAGCGCGAAGATGTGCGGCAGGAAGTAGCGGACGGCGTTCATGATGTGGATCGCCACCTCGCGGTCGGCGATGCCGACGTGGACGTGGAGGCCGAAGATCAGGTTGGCGCGCGCCAGCTGCTGCATGTCCTCGACGATCTCCTCGTAGCGCGGATGCTGGGTGATCGCCTGGTCCTTCCAGTGGGCGAAGGGATGGGTGCCCGAAGCGGCGATGGTCAGGCCGTTGCGCCGCGCCAGCGAGGCCAGGTCGCGGCGCAGCGCCATCACCTCCCGGCGGGCCTCGTGGATGTCGGCGCAGATCTTGGTGCCGACCTCGATCACCGACTGGTGCAGCTCGGGCTTGAGCTGATCGCGCAGCGCCGGCCCCGTCTCGCGGTCGGCCAGCAGGTGCTGGATGTGGGAGCGCAGGTCCCGCGTCTCGGGGTCGATGAGCTGGAACTCTTCCTCGATGCCGAGGGTGAACTGCTCTGTCTTGCCGGACATGGCTCCCACCTCCCGGGCCGGAGGTCCGGCCCTGCCGAGCTTTCCCTGACGGCTACACCTGCGGATCGTCGACCCAGCGCTCTGCGATCGGCGTGGTCGGCGCGGCCGGCGCCGGCGAAGCTGGCTGGGAACCTCCGGCGGCAGTGGCCGCGGCGGCCGCGGCGGCCGCGGCGCCAGGCTCGCCGCCGGAGGCGGAGATCACGAAGTCGCCCCAGGTCAGGTTGTCGCGCCCCGGCTGGTGCGCCAGCGCCTTGCGCACCGCCATGTTGGCCGCCGCCTCGACCACCCACTCGAAGTTCTCCTCGCCGATCGAGAACTTGTCGGCGTCCGGCGCCGGGTTGCAGAAGTCGATGGCGTAGGGGACGCCGTCGCGGACCGCGAGCTCGACGGTGTTGAAGTCGTAGCCGAGCGCCCGGTTCAGGCGCAGCACGCCGTCGCGCACCTTGTCCAGCAGCTCGTCCGGCAGCCGCGGGCCGTTGCGCACGTAGCGCTCGTGGAACGGCGCCTTCGGGTTGTACTGCATGATGCGGACGTCGCGGACGTCGATGCAATAGCAGCGGAAGTATTCCTCGAACGCGATCTCCTCCTGCAGCATCATCACCAGCTGGCCGGTGTCGTCATAGGCGCGGAAGAACTCGTCGCGGTCGTGCAGCTTGTAGACGTTCTTCCAGCCGCCGCCGGCGAAGGGCTTGAAGAAGGCCGGGAAGCCGACGTAGGCGAAGATCGCTTCCCAGTCGAGGGGATAGGCGAGGTTGCGCATCGAGCGCTCGTTGGTGTCGGCGGGATGCTGCTTCGAGGGCAGCAGGACGGTCTTCGGCACGGCCACCCCGACCTTGGTGGCGAGGCAATTGTTGAAGAACTTCTCGTCGGCGCTCCACCAGAAGGGATTGTTGACCACCGCGGTGCCGTTGAGCGCGGCGTTCTTCAGGTAACCGCGATAGAACGGGATGTCCTGCGAGATGCGGTCGATGATCACGGCGTAGCCGGTGTCGGCGCCCTGGACGACCTTGTCGATGCGCACCGGCTCGGCGACGACCATTCCCTCCGGGCCGTCCGGGTGGGTGGCGGCGCCCTTCGCGTTGACGCGGTCGATGAAGGCCCAGGGGAAGCTGTCCTCCTGGCCGAAAAGGATTCCAACCTTCTTGGGTGGCGTCATGAACGGTCCCTCTCCTCAGAGTTTGGCAAGGTAGCGCGGAAACATGTCCCACCACAGCGGCCAATCGTGCTTGGCCCAGCGCCAGACGTCCAGCCAGTGAGGGATGTCCTTGGCATCCAGCAACTGCGAGAACCCGTTGTTGGCATCCAGGCAGACGTCCCACTCGCCGGCACCGAGCACGATCCCCATCTGCCGCAGGTGGTGGAGGTACCACGGATCGTCGAGGCCCGGCAGGTAGTCCACCGGGTTGTTGAAGTAGACGTTGTCGTCGTAATAGCCCTGCAGGAACTGGCGGACGTCGAAGGCGCCGCTCATGCTGATCAGGTGCGACACCTGGTCGGGATGGCGCAGCGCCACGTTCATCGCGTGATAGCCGCCGAAGCTGCAGCCGGCGACCGCCACCCGCCCGCGGCCGGTGTCGGCGCGCGCATGCTCGAAGACCTGGTGCACGATGACGTTCTCATAGGCCATGTGGGTCTTGACGCGGTCGGCGGGATGGATGCCGTGGTTGTACCAGCTCTCCGCGTCGATGCCATCGGGACAATAGAGCTTCACCCGCCCAGCGTCGACGAGCGGCGCGGCTGCCTCGATCAGGCGGAAGTCCTTGTACTCGTAGTACCGGGCCTGGGAGGTCGGGAACAGCACCACCGGGACGCCGGCGTGCCCGAACGCGAGCATCTCGAACACCCGTCCTCCCAGGTAGGGAGTGCTCCAGCTCAGATACTCTTCCCTCACTCGCGATCCTGCACTCCCCATCCAGTAGCGGCCATCCTGGTGGCCGGCGGCCCTCGTCCCCGACTCCGCGGCAGGGTCCGGCAAGGGTAGCACAGGCC
>DATDGZ010000197.1:0-9700 GCA_036521795.1 Thermoanaerobaculia bacterium
TCCTGCCCACCTCTAGTGTCCCGCGGACACCGCCGCGGCGAGCAGGCGGAGGCAGTTCTCGCGCACGTCGCCGCGGCACACGGCGCCGAGCGCCACCGCGGCATCGGCGCCGGCCGCGAGCACCGCGGCCACCCGCCTGGCGTCGATGCCGCCGATCGCCACCAGCGGCTTGGCGGTCCGGGCGCGCGCCCAGCGAACGAAATCGAGCCCGATGGCGGGATCGGGCGGCGCCAGCGCCGCATCCGGGCCGGACGAGGTCTTGCCGGTGGTCGGGAAGACCGGCCCGACGGCGATCAGGTCCACCTCGGGATCGGCATCCGCGGCGACGAGCTGGCGCTCATTATGCGTGGACAGGCCGATCCAAAGCGAATCGCCGATCACCGGCCGCGCCGCCGCCGCCGGCAGGTCGCGCTGCCCGAGGTGCAGGCCGCGGACGCCGGCCGCCGCGAACAGGGCGGCGAGGTCGGCGCGGTCGTCCAGCCAGAGCGCGGCGCGGCTCCCTTCCAGCGCGCGGCAGCTGGCCTCGACTCCCTCGTACCATTGGCGGCCGCTCCAGCGCTTGGCGCGGAGCTGGATGGTGCGCACCCCGGCCTCCGCCATGGCCGCCACCGCGCTCGGCACGGGCAGCGGCGCCAGCGCCTCGGCGTCGGCGATGGCGTACAGCGAACCCAGGTCGGGGCGCGGCCGGCCGCCGCTGCCATCCCTGGCGGCCGTCCCTGCGTTCCGCACGCTCATCCGCCCTGCGCTTGCCGCAGGAGGAAGCCTTCGAGGAAGCGCGTCGACATCCTGCCGGCCATGAACTCCGGGTCGCGCAGGATGCGCTTGTGCAGGGGGATCGAGGTGTGGATCCCTTCCACCACGAAGAAGTCGAGCGCGCGCGACATGCGGGCGAGGGCCTCGGCGCGCGTGCGGTCGTGGACGATGAGCTTGGCCACCAGCGAGTCGTAATAGGGTGGGATGACGTAATCCTCGTAGGCGTGGGTGTCGACTCGCGTGCCGGGTCCGCCCGGCGGGTGGAACGTCTTGAGCTTGCCCGGGCTGGGCACGAAGGTGTCGGGGTGCTCGGCATTGATGCGGCACTCGATGGCGTGGCCGCGCGGGTGCAGACCGCTGGCCAGGGTCAGCGGCTGGCCGGCCGCCAGCTGGATCTGCAGCTTCACCAGGTCGATGCCGGTCACCATCTCGGTCACCGGGTGCTCGACCTGGATGCGGGTGTTCATCTCCATGAAGTAGTAGGAGCCGTCGGCGTCGAGCAGGAACTCGATGGTGCCGGCGTTCTCGTAGCCCACCGCCTCGCAGAGGCGCACCGCCGCGGCGCCCATCTCCGTGCGCAGCTCGGGAGTCAGCACCGGCGAAGGCGACTCCTCGATCAGCTTCTGATGCCGGCGCTGGATCGAGCACTCGCGCTCGCCCAGGTGGATCACCTTGCCGTGGAGGTCGCCGAAGACCTGGAACTCGATGTGCCGGGGCTCGACGAGGTACTTCTCGAGATAGATCCGGCCGTCGCCGAACGCCTTCAGCGCTTCCTCGCCGGCGGTCGCGAACTGGCCCTCGATCTCGCTCTCGGCCGCGACGATGCGCATGCCGCGGCCGCCGCCGCCGGCCGCCGCCTTGAGGATGACCGGATAACCGATCTCGGCGGCCAGCTGCCGCGCCTCCTCGGCGCCGGCGAGCGGCTCGCGGCTGCCCGGCAGCACCGGCACACCGGCGGCGGTCGCCGCCTGGCGGGCCTGGGCCTTGTCGCCCATGGCGCGGATCACTCCCGGGCGCGGCCCGATCCAGCCGAGCCTGCACTCCTCGAGCACCTCGGCGAAATGGGCGTTCTCGGCCAGGAAGCCGTACCCGGGGTGAACGGCGTCGGCGCCGGTGATCTCGGCCGCCGAGATGATGCTCGAGATGTTCAGATAGCTGGCCGCCGAGGGGGGCGGCCCGATGCAGACGTCCTCGTCGGCATAGGTGACGTGCAGGCTGTCGCGGTCGGCGGTCGAGCACACCGCGACGGTCTGGATGCCGAGCTCGCGGCACGCCTGGATGATCCGCAGGGCGATCTCGCCGCGGTTGGCGATGAGGATCTTCTTGAACATGCCGGGACGTCGGGCGGCGGTGGGAGGCTCGGCCCGCGCGAACCCTACCCGGAAATCCGGATCGCGAACAGCGGCTCTCCGAACTCGACCGCCTGGGCGTTCTGGGGATAGATCTCGGCGATGACACCGTCGACGTCGCACTCGATCTCGTTCATCAGCTTCATCGCCTCGATGATGCAGAGCACCTGGCCCTTGCGCACGCGCGACCCGACCTCGACGAAGGGGGGTGCGTCCGGCGAGGCGGCGCGGTAGAAGGTGCCGACGATGGGCGAGTTGAGGATGTGCGACCCCGGCCCGCCGGTCGTGCCGGCAGCTCCCGGCGGCGGCGCGGCGAGGTCGCCGGCGTGGACGGGCAGGCCGCGCGGCGGTGCGGCGGCGGCCAGCGGCGACACCGCCAAGCCCGAGGCCTCACCTGGCTCGCCTCCCAGGCCGGGCATCCCCGCCGTGCCCGCCATGCCTGGAGCCAGCGCGGCCGCCGGCGGCGACGCCGCGCGCGGCGCCGTCGTGCCCTGTGCCGGCGGCCCGGCCTGCGCCGCCGGCGCGGCGGCGGCCTGGAAGCCGTCGATCTTGAGCCGGAACCCGGCGCGCTCGACCTCGACGCCGCTCAGGCGATGTCGAGCCACCAGCTCGACCAGCTCCTTCATCTGCTCGAATGTCAGCAAAGAATTCCCTCCGCCTCAGATCAAGTCCTGTTCCAGCGCCAGCCGGGCCCGCCGCAGCTCGAAGCGCGCGCGGCCGTAGTTGCCGTCGGGACCCAGCACCAGGAGCAGGTAGTACTCGCGGGTCACCGCGCTGACGATCAGGGTCAAGCGGTCGGTCACCACCGACAGCTGCTGCACCTCGCCGACCGCGAGATCGCGGTGGTTGTCGCCGATCGAGCGCGCCTGGGAGACGAGCTCCGCGGCCAGCACCTCGATGTCCAGGTCGGGATCCGAGCTCACCGATTCGACCGGGATGCCGTCCTTGGCCACCAGCGACAGCGCCAGGACTCCGCCGATCCGGTCGCTGATGCGGCTCAGCTGCTCAAGGAACATGGGATCTCCTGGGCCGCAGGCGTGCCAGGTAGCTCTGCAAGAGGTAGGCCCTGCGCGCCGTGGGCGAGGCCTGCGGATCGTTCAGGCCGGCGAGCAGCTGGCCGGCGTCGAGGCGCTCCTGCCGGGAAGCGTGGGGGGCGCCGGTCAGCCGGGCAAGACCCTCGCGCGCGGCGGCGTTGCCGGGCTCCCGCTGCACGATGTCGCCGAAGATCCGCGCTGCTTCCTCCGTGTGCCCCTGGCGCAGGTAGAGCTCTGCCAGGGTGACGGTCGCGGCGGTCGTAGCAGTCGCGGCGGTCGTAGCAGTCGCGACGGCCGCGACGGGCGTCAGGGCGGCGGCCGGAACCGGCGACTCCGCGGCTGGCGGCTCAGCGGGCGGCGCGGTGATGGCGGCCGGAACCGGCTCTTCGGCGACCGGCGCCGCGGTGGCTGCCGGCTCCGGCGCGGGCTGGGCGGCGGCCTCGTCGAACCAGAAGATCCGCTCCGCCGCGAAGCTTGCCAGGTACAGCCTGCGGCTCTGCTCGGGCGCCGGGTCCGGGAACGGCTCGGCGCCGTTGCCGTCGCTACGTGACCCGAGAGGCGATGTCGCGCCCGCGCCCGCAACTTGGCCGGCGGTCTCCGCATGGATGGCGGCGTCTGCATGGACGGTCTGCTCGGCCTGCCCGGCAGGGGCCATCTCGGCGGGCGCGCCCTCGCCCCTACCCGGGGCTCCCCTCCCCGGGGCTCCGGCGGTCTCCGAGGCGGCCGTCTCGCTTGGATCCATGCGCGACCTCTCTGCCGGCTCCTCCGGGCGCGGCCCATCCGGCGCTCGGGGAGGACGGCTCATCGCGACCACCCGCTGGCGCAGCTCGGCGATCTCCGGGTCGCTGTCGTTCAGCAGGCTGTAAAGATCGAGCCGCTGGCCCGCGCGCTCGGGCTCGCCGGTCTCGAGGTAGGCCCGGACGAGCAACTTGTTCGCCACCATCTGGGTCGCGTCCTGCTGGACCACGCGCTCGAGCACGCCGCGCGCCGCCCCGGCGTCGCCCAGCTCCAGCAGGCAGCGTCCCTTGGCCACCAGCGCCGAGAGATACCCGGGATGTTCCTTGAGGCCGGTCTCCAGCACCTGCAGCGCGTCCTGGACCCGGCCGAGGTGCCGGTACTCTTCGGCGAGCTGCAGGAACACCCGCGACGAAGGATCGCCCTGCCAGCGCGCACGCAGCTGGGTGAGGCGATCCGGGAAGCCGTCGGCCATGCGGGCTGCATTATAGCAGGCAAGGGCCGGGGCCGACGGCCCCTTCCCTCAATGGCGACCGCGAGTTACGCGGCGTCGGCGGCGTCGGCGGCGTCGGCCCCGCAGGCGGGCGGGGTGGCGGAGGAGGGCCTGCCCGCGCAGGCCGCCGCCCTAGCCTCCCGTGATCGTGATCGTGGTCGTGCCGGTGACCGCCGTGCCGCCGGCACCCGTCACGGTTGCCGTCACCGTGATGCCGGTGGTGCCCGCCGGCACCGAGGAGACCGTCAGGACGTCCGTGGCGACGCCGCCCGAGCTCGTCGGCACGAGTCCCGTGTTCTGCAGCGTACCGAGAGTCGCGGAGAAGCTCACGTTCGCTCCCGGAACCGCCGCTCCCTCGGCGTTGAGGACCTGGGCAGTCAGGTTGATCGTGACGTTCGAGGCGCTGGCCGCGATCTGGCCCGGGCTCGCCGATACGATGATCGAGGCCGCGGCGTTGATCTGCAGGCCGACCATGGCCGTCGCGGTCTGCAGGGTGCCGTCCGAGGCGGCGGCATTGGCGGTGACCGTGACGGACGTCTGATTGGTCACGTCCGATGCTTGGATGACCAGGTTGGTCGTCGCCAGGCCGCCGCCATTGGTCGTGTCGGTCAACCTGGAGAGGCGGCCCACCGTGGTGGTGAAGTTCACCAGGACGCCCGCCGCGGGTTGTCCGGTGTCGTCCCGCACCAGGGCGACCAGCTGCGCCGTGCCTCCGGAGGCAGGGAGGTTGGCAGGGACCGCCTGAAGGAAGATCGTCTTGGCGGCGCCGCCGAACATCACCATGTCGCTTGACATCACCCCGCCCGAGAAGGCCGTCACCTCGGCGGTGCCGGGGGTGCCGTTGCCGGTCAGCGTCGACACCGCGTTGCCATTGCTCTGCGTCGTCGCGGCCGCGGGGTTGAAGGAGCCCAGGGTGGTCGTGAACTGCACCTGGGCGCCGTTGTCCGGAAGGCCGTTGGGCCGGATCAGGGTGGCGGTCGCCGTCGCCGAGCCCCTGGGCGAGGTAATCGTCGTCGGATTGACGCGCAACGTGAGCGTCGAGCCCGAGGGCGCGACCGGGTTGGCCTTGCCGCAGCCCGCGACCAGGGTGAGGACGAGGAGAGAGGCGGCGAGCAGCGAGAGGGCGGCGCGGTGACTCATGGTGCCCAGTATACGAACGGGGGCGGCCGCCCGTCCAGGGCGGCCGCCCCCGGGGGGAGCGGCGAGGCGGAGCTGCGCGGCTCTACGGGCCCGGCACCGTCACCATCTGGCTGACCGAGGACGTCTGGTGGATCGAGTCGGTCACCAACAGCGTGATCAGGTAGGTGCCCGGGTTCGTGTACGTCGGCGACGGGTTCTGCATGTTGCTGGTCATCCCGATGTTGGTGGCGCCGCCGAAGGCCCAAGCATAGCTGAGCGGCGGACAGCCGCCCGACGAAGTGTTGTTCAAGATGACCTCGTTGCTGGCATGGACCGCGGTGGCGGTGAACGCAGCCTGCGGCGGCGTCGTGGTGACATGGCACGACATGTCGGCCGGCTCGTAGGTGAAGGCGCCCTGGAGCGTGGTGGTGCAGCTGGTGATGGCGTCGTTCAGGGTGACGCTCACGCTGGCGCCGATGTTCATCGTGCCGGTGAGGCCGCACTGGCCGGTGCAGGGCTGGGTCGGGAAGGTGCCGGTGAACTGCGGCGTGGTCACGAACAGCATGGTGGTGGTCGAGGTGCGGCCCTGCGTCGGGAAGGCCGCCTGCTGGCCGAGCAGGACCTGGTCGGCGCCGGGATCGGCAAACGAGCCGGTGATCGTCAGGGGGGTGCCGCCGTTCTGGCCGCCGGAGGCGGGCGTGATGTTGAAGACCTCCGGCTTCGGCACCAGGTAGACGAAGGCCGGACCGTCGGCGCTGTCGCCGTTGTTGATGTTGGTGACGTGGACGACCCCGGTGATGTCGGAGCAGGTGCTGACGGCCGGGATGCCCGACAGGACCTGGATCTCGGTGCCGCTGGTCGACAGCACCTGCGCAGCGATGCCGGCGAGCCCCACTGCCACCGGGTCCGCGAAGCCCTGACCGAAGATGGTGACCTTGACCGGCTGGTTGAACACCGTGGTGGTCGGCGCCGCCGAGGTGACGATGACCTTCGACCCGTACTTGAAGGCCGCGCCGTCGATGGTGGCGAAGCCGGAGCCGGTGTTCTTGACCAGGATGCTCACCAGCTGGTTCGTGTTGTCCTGGCCGAAGCCGCGGGCGGGCGGCGTGATGACGATGATCTGGGTCGCGGTCACCGACTGGATCGTCGCCTCGATGCCGTTGAAGTTCGTGGCGGCGCCGGAGCCGAAGAAGACCTGGACCGGCGCCACGAAGCCCTGGCCGATGATCGTGACCTGGGTGCCGCCGTCGTTGGTGCCGGAGGCGGGGTTGACCGAGAAGATCTGCGGCTGCTGGATGCCGCCGCCGCCGGGCACGTAGGTGAAGGCATTGGTCAGCGTTGCCGAACCGCCCAGCGTGCCGCCGAGGTTGTTGGTCACCGTGACACTCACCTGCAAGGTCGAGCCGACCTGCACCGGGGTAGCCGACGGCGGGGTGATGACCTGGATGGCATTCGGCGACACCGACTTGACCGGGGCGCTGCTGCCGCCGAACGTCACCGCGACCGGCGCCAGGAAGCCGCCGCCGGAGATGGTGACGACGAGGCCGCCGGCAGGGTCGCCGGTGTTCGGCGACAGCGAGTTGACGAAGAAGGTGCCGGCCGAGCCGATGGACACGCTGGCGGCGCCGGGGTTGAAGACGTCGGGGAGGGGCGGGCAAGGGGGACTGGTGCCCAGACTGGTCCCGCAGACGCTGGTGGCGCCCACGCTCGCCGTCCCGGCGCTGCTGCCCGGGAACAACACGGCCTGGGCCCGCCCACCGACCAGCTGCAGGTTCAGGCTCAGTGTGCCGCTGCCCACCGAGTTGAACTCACCGAGCGTCGTGGTCAGCGTCACCGGCGTGAGGTTCACCGGCGGCGTGCCGTCCTGGGCGTTGGCCGCCTGCACGGTGATCTTGCTGCCGGTCGTCGAGCCGATCGTCAGGTGACTGGGACTGGCAGTGACGGTGAGGTTGTAGGTCGTCACGGGCGGTGGGACCTTGGGGCCGATCGGCACCGAGGACCCGGGCTCGGTCGGCGACTTCGTCGAGCAGGCGGCGGCCGCGAGCGCGGCGGCGATCAGCAAGAGGTGGACAGGCCTTGACGGTTTCATACCCAGGCTCCTCGATCTCATCGGTCGCAAAGATTGCCGGGATCGCCGGGTCGCAGAGGTCGCCGGGATCGGACAGGCGGCGCTGATGCCACGGAGTGCGCTGATGGCACTGATTCCATCATGGGGTGAACTCGAGCGTGAAGGAGGCGGTCCCGGACTGGACCTTGTCGCCGGACAGGGTCTGCCCGAAGAAGGTGACCTGGGCGTCGACGACGATGACCGACGTGCCCGTCTCCGTGTCCTGGCCGAACTTGGCCAGGTCGGAGAGCGGCACGCTCAGCAGCTGGTCGGAGCGCACGATCGGCAGGTTGGTGATGACCCCGGTGCTGTTGACCGGCACCTCGACGGTCAGGAAGGCCACCAGCGGCGGCGGCACGCGCGTGCCGGTGTCCCGGCGCTTGTAGATCACCTGGTAGGAGGTGACCTCGAGGTCCTCGATCGCCGGGGTCACGGTGACGCTCGGGTCCTTCACGACGCTCTGCAGGGTGAAGGTCCCGATGAACACGCCGCCGGCGGTGTCGGCCGCGGTGACCGACACCACGGTCGGAATGTTGGTGATGGTGCCGAAGGTCAGGATCACCGGGCCGGCGGTCTGGTCGGTGCGCGAGCGGCAGCTGCCGGCGACCAGCAGGACGGCGGAGAGAACGGCCAGGCTGAGGATCTGTCTCACCATTTTCAAGGGTCTCATATCGGGCTCCACGACGTTCTCGAGATGCTCCACATGCTCGCCATGACTGCGCTCGGGCTCAGATCTTGATGACTCGGGGCGTGATGAAGATCAACAGCTCGTCGTTGTTCTCGTCCCGCGAGTGGTTCTTGAACAGGTGGCCGACGATCGGCAGGTTCGCCAGGCCGGGGACGCGGTCCTCGCTGACGTTGGTGGTCACCTTGTAGATGCCGCCGATGACCGCGGTGCCGCCGTCCCGCACCACCAGCCGCGTCCTCGCGTCCTTGGTGGAGATCGGCGCGTTCGTGGCGCCGGCGACGATCAGGCTGGTGATCGGCTCCTTCTTGGAGATGTTGATGTCCAAGATGATCGTGCCTTCGGCGGTGACCTGGGGCGTGACCTCGAGGCGCAGCGTGGCATTGATGTACTGGGTGGTGACCGTGTTGTTGGCGATCGTCTGGATCGGGATCTGGATGCCGCTCTGGATGTAGGCCTGCTGGTTGTTGAGCGTCGCCACCTTCGGCGCCGACAGGATGTTGAGCAGGCCCTCGTGCTCGGCCGCTTGCAGCTGCAGGTCGAGGCTGAAGGTGTTGAGGACGTTGCCGAGGTCGAGCTTGAGGGAGCCGTTCTGCGATCCGGTCAGCAGGTTGACGTTGCCGGGAGCGCTGGCGCCGCCCTGCGGGGTGACGCTGACGTTGTTCGGGAAGATCAGGCCGGTGGTGTTGCCGTGGGCGGCATCGGCGATCGCGTTGAAGCCCCACTGGATGCCGAGGGCGCGGTTGAAGTCCTTCGTGGTCTCGATGATCCGGGCCTCGATCATCACCTGCGGCTCGGGGGTGTCGAGGTTCGACACCACCGCCAGCACGGCGTCCAGGAAGTCGGGCAGCTCCTTGATGATCAAGGTGTTGGTGCGGTCGTCGACGATGACGCTGCCGCGCTGGGTGAGCAGCCCGGCGGTGCCGTTGCGCAGCAGGTTGGCGACGTCGCTGGCCCGGGCGTAGGAGAGGCGCCGCATCACCGTGCGCAGCGGGAGGACCAGCGCCCGCGCCTGCGCCAGCTGCTGGCGGTCCTGGGCCTCCCGCTTCAGCACGTCGTTGGGAGCGATGCGGATGACGTTGCCCTCGCGCTCGTAGCCCAGGTTGTTGATCTTGAGGACCTCCTCGAAAGCCTGGTCCCAGGGCACGTTCTCGAGCTCGGCGGTCACCGTGCCGGTGACGCCGGGCTGCACGACGATGTTGAGGCCGCTGATCTGGGCGAAGGTGCGCAGCACCTCGGTCACGTCGGCGTTGGTGACCTTGAGGTCGATCGGCTCGCCGGTGTAGGACTTCTGCTCGCCGGAGACGTCCCGCCCGAGCTTCTCGCCGGTCGTCTCCGAGGTCTTGCGGCCCAGCTCCACCGGCGGTTGCTGCAGGGAATTGGCGCCCGGAGCGACGGACGGCAGGCCCGCCCGCGAGCCGCTCT
>DATDGZ010000198.1:0-5125 GCA_036521795.1 Thermoanaerobaculia bacterium
AAGAAGTTCTCCCTCACGCCGAGCGGCTGGACGCCGAGCAGCTCCTCCCAGATGGAGACCAGGGTGCGCTCGGCCGCGGTGCGTGGCGCCAGGTAGGAACCCGCCAGCGGCCTCGTCTGCACCGTCGCCGGCCGGGGAGCCGCCGGCTGATCGGCGGCGGCCGCCATGGGGCGCCTGGCGCCCGCGCGCACCGTGTCCAGATCCTGGGTGGAGACGAGGACGCGCGGCAGGCCGAGGGTCAACGCTCGGCGGAAGACCGCAACCCCCTCCGCCGAGCTGAGGGCGAGGGGGAACGCCTCCTCGGGACGCATGCCGGACGCAGCGGCCGCCGCGGCCGACATGCCGGTGTCGCGCCAGGTGTCCCAGTCGATCGTCAGCACGGCGGTGTGCGGCATGGCGCGGCGCAGTTGGTAGCCGAAGGCGTCGAGGAAGGCGTTCGCCGCGACATAGTCGCTGCGCGCCGCGCCGCCGAGCACGGTGCGCAGAGAGGAGCAGAAGACCAGGAAATCGAGACCGCTGTCCGCCAGGGCCGCGGCGAGGAGCTGAGCGCCCGCCACCTTGGGCGCCAACACCGCCCGTGCCATCGCGGCGGTCTTGGTGACGATCAGACCGCTCGCCGGCACCCCGGCCGCATGGATGACGCCATGCAAGACGCCGAAGCGCTCGCGCGCCAGGCGCAGCGCTGCGCGCAGCTGATCGGGGTCGTCGACCGCTGCCGAGAGGGCCAGCACCTCGGCCCCCATCGCCGCGAGCGCCTGCAGGCGATCCTGGTGTTCGCCGGCCGGCGGCACCGGTGAGCGCCCGACCAGCACCAGGCGCGCGCGCGCCGCCGCGAACAGATGAGTGGCCAGCTCGAAGCCCATGCCCCCCAGGCCGCCGGTGATCAGGTAGACGCCGCCTTCGCGCAGCGGCGGCAGAGGCCGCTCGCCGGCGCCCCGGTCGGCCGGGTCGAGCAGGTCGAGGGGGTCCCAGCTCTCGACCCAGCGGCCGCCGTGCCGCCAGGCGACGGCCTCGTCGGCGCGGTCGGTCAGCAGCTCGTCGATCAGGCAGGCGGCGAGCGCGGTGCGCGCGGGCGCCGCGGCGGCGGCACGCGCGACCTCGGCCGGCGCCAGGTCGATGCCGCGGCAGGTGAGGTGGCGGGCCTCGGCCGGCAGGCAGCGGACGAAGCCCAGCAACACGGCCTGCTCGGGATCGAGGGCCTCCTCGCCGGTGATCTCGTGCAGGCCGGCCGAGACCAGGCCGAGATGGAGGCGGGCGGGCGCGTCCTGGTCCTCCAGGGCGAGCGCCTGCGCGAGATAGAGCAGGCTGTGGCAGAAGAGGTCGAGCGGGCCGGGGCCGCCGCCATCCCCGAGCTCCCGGCGCAGGCTCCAGAGGTAGAGCACGAAGCCCGGGAACCTGCCCTGGCGGCGCAGGTCGCCGAGCAGACGGGCGTGGTCGCCGGCGTCCTCGGGGCGCAGCGTGTGAAGATCGGCGCCGAGCCAGGCCGGCGCCTCGCCAGGGACCGCCAGGACCGCCTCGATGCCGCGCTGGCGCAGCAGGTCGCAGACCCCGGCGCCCAGGCCGTCGCGGCCGCCGAACACCAGCCACGCGCTGCCGGCCGCCGGCCGCCGAGGCGCCAGCAGCGCTGCGGGTGCGGTCTGCTTCCAGGAGGGGTGCAGCAGCCAGCGCTCCACCCTGCCGCCGGCCGAGGGTCGGGCGGCCACACCGCCGCCGGGCGGCGGATCGACCCAATAGCGCTGCCGCTCGAACGGATAGGTGGGGAGCGGGATACGGCGCCGCCGCTGGCCGCCGTGCCATCCCTGCCAATCGATCGGCACCCCGGCCAGCCAGAGCCGGCCCAGGGTCTCGAGCAGCCGGTCGAAGTCGGGCTCGGGCCGTCGCGGCGAGGAGAGCGAGGGCAGCGCCAAGCGCCCGCGCAGCTCGGGATCACGCCGCGCCAGGGCGGTCAAGGACTGCCCTGGACCGACTTCCACCAGCGCCCGTTGCGGGTCGGCTGCCGCGGCGCGCAGCGCCTTTCCGAAGCGCACCGGCAGGCGGAGCTGGCGCACCCAGTAGCCAGGATCCAGGGCCTCGTGATCGGCGAGCGGCTCACCGCTGACCGAGGAGATCATGGCGAGCCGCGGCGGATGTCGGGGCACCGCTTCGACGTGCTCGCGGAAACGCTCGAGAATGGGTTCGACCAGCGGCGAGTGGAAGGCGTGCGAGGCGGCCAGGCGGCGGAACGAGAGCCGGCGCTGCGCCAACCGGCGCTCGCATTCCTCGATCGCGGCGATGGGGCCCGAGATGACGCACTGGGCCGGACCGTTGATCGCGGCGAGCGCCAGGTCAGGCGAGGCCAGCTCCGCCACGAGATCCTGCTCGCCGGCCGCCACCGAGACCATGGCTCCCGGCGCACAGCCGGCCATCAGCCGGCCGCGCGCCGCGACCAGCGCCAGCGCGTCCGCGAAGCCGAAGACGCCGGCGAGGCACGCGGCGACGTACTCGCCGAGGCTGTGACCCACCATCACCGCGGGTGTCACGCCGCACGCCATGAAGCGGCGAGCCAGCGCGTACTCGACGAGAAAGAGCGCCGGCTGCGCCAATGCCGTCGAGCGCAACTGCTCCCCGGCCCGCTCCTCCTCCTCCGGCGCGGGGAACAGCACGCGGCGCAGGTCGAGCCCGAGCTCGCCGGCCAGCCCGCGCGCGCCGTCATCCACCAGCCGGCGGAACTGCGCATCGTGACGATAGAGGTCGAGCGCCATCCGCGGGTGCTGCGTCCCCTGGCCGGGAAAAAGAAAGGCCACCGGCCGCTCGCTCTCCTCGTCGTGCTCGATCACGGTGCGCTCCGTGCCTGCTCCGGCGAGATGGCGCGCGGCCTCCACGGTGTCGCCACAGATCAGCATCAGCCGGTGAGGGAACCGCCGGCGGCCAAGCTGCAGGGTGTAGGCGACATCGGCCAGGCGCTCCTGCCGCGCACCCAGCCGGTCGCACAGGCGCCGCCGGGCGGTGTCGAGGCCTGCCGCGCTGCGCGCCGAGAGCAGCAGCAGGTGCGCGGGGAGCTCGGCGCCCGCGGGAGCGGGCGCCGCCGCGGGGGCCTGCTCGACGATCACGTGCACGTTGGTGCCGCCGATCCCGAACGAGCTGACGCCGGCCCGCAGCGGCCACCGCTCGGACCGCCAGGCGGTGAGCGAGTCGTTGACGTAGAAGGGCCCGGCGGCGAAGTCGATGGCCGGGTTGGGCGCGCCGCAATGCAGGCTGGGCGGCAACTGGCGGTGCTCGAGGGCGAGCACGGTCTTGATCAGCCCGGCGATCCCGGAGGCGGCGTCGAGATGGCCGATGTTGCCCTTGATCGACCCGATCGCGCACGTGCCGCGCGGCATCGCCGCGGTGCGGAATGCCTGCGCGAGCGCGGCCACCTCGACCGGATCGCCCAGTGCGGTGCCGGTGCCGTGGGCCTCGACGTAGCCGATGCTTTCCGGCGGCACCGCGGCGGCGGCGAGGGCGGCGGCGATCACCGCCGCCTGTCCATCGATGCTGGGCGCCGCATAGCCCAGCTTGGCCGCGCCATCGTTGTTGATCGCCGAGCCCTTGATCACCGCGCGGATGGTGTCGCCGTCGGCGATCGCGTCGGCCAGGCGCTTCAGCACCACGATGCCGAGCCCGCTGCCGCTCACGGTTCCTGCCGCCTGCGCCGAGAACGGGCGGCAGTGGCCGTCGGGAGAGCCGATCCCCCCGGGCTGGAAGAGGTAGCCGGTACGCTGGGGGACGCGCACCGAGACACCGCCCGCCAGGGCCATGTCGCACTCGCCCTGCGCCAGGCTGCGGCAGGCGTGGTGCACCGCCGCGAGCGACGACGAGCAGGCGGTCTGCACGGCGACGCTGGGGCCGCGGAGGTTCAGCTTGTAGGAGGTCCGGGTGGGTAGGAAATCCTTGTCGTTGCTGGCCAGGAGATGCATCTCGTGACCGGCGGTCAGGTCCGGGCGCGCGGCGAGGTTGAACCAGTAGCGGCTCTGGCTCGACCCCGCGAAGACGCCGACGCTCCCGGGATGGAGACCGGGCGCATGGCCCGCATTCTCCAGCGCGGTCCAGGCGAGCTCGAGAAACAGCCGCTGCTGAGGGTCTGTCAGCTCCGCCTCGCGCGGGCTCATGCCGAAGAAGCCGGCGTCGAACTCGTCGGCGCCGGCGAGCAGGCCATTGGCGCGGACGTATTCGGGACGCCGCACCAGGTCGGGATCGATGCCCGCCGCCTCCAGCTCCTCGGCAGAGAAGCAGGTGATCCCCTCGCGGCCGTCGAGGAGCGCCTGCCAGAGCTCGTCCGCGTCGGCCGCCCCGGGGAAGCGGCCGGCGAGGCCGATCACCGCGACGTCGCCGCCCGCAGGAGCCGCGGCGGCGGCGGCGACGGCGGCCGCGGCCGTGGCAGGCGCGGGCGGCGCGAAGAGCGCGGCCTGGCTGGCGATGGTGGGGTGCCGAAAGAGATCGAGCGCCGAGACCTCGCGGCCGAAGACCCGCCGCAGCCGCTCCTGGACCTCGACCAGCCGCAGCGAGTTGCCGCCGGCGTCGAAGAAGCTCTCGTTCCGGCCCGGGGCGTCACCCTGCAGCACCTCCCGCCAGATGGCGGCGACGGCGCTCTCGGCGGCGGTGCGCGGCGTCCCGGGCTCGCCGCCGCCGCCGGCCGCCGGCGCCGCTGGCGGACGCGGCAGCGCACCGCGATCGAGCTTGCCGTTGCGGGTCAGCGGCAGCGCCGGCAGAACCATCAAGCTGGCCGGCACCATCGCCGCGGGCAGACGGACGGCGAGGAAGCGGCGCAGCTCTGCCGCCGACGGCGCCGGCTCGCCGCGCGCCACTCCGTAGCCGGCCAGCTCCAGGCGCCCCGCGGCGTCGGGGAACGCCGCCGCCGCCGCCGCGCAGAGGCCGGGGTGCTCGGCCAGCGCGGCCTCGACCTCTTGCAATTCGATGCGGTGGCCGCGCACCTTCACCTGGCCGTCGCGGCGGCCAAGGAAGACGACGTTGCCGTCGGCGAGGCAGCGGCCGAGATCGCCGCTGCGGTAGAGACGGGCTCCCGGCGTGGTGCCGAACGGATCGGGAACCCATCGCTCGGCGGTCTGTGCCGGTTGGTCCAGGTACCCTCTCGCCAATCCTTCTCCAC
>DATDGZ010000199.1:0-1883 GCA_036521795.1 Thermoanaerobaculia bacterium
ACATCGAGGCTGCCCGCGGACTGGTCGCGAGCGGCGAGATGGTGGCAGCGGTTGAAAGCGAAGTCGGCGAACTCTGACGTATGGCATCGCACGTGAATCTGAGAAGGGAATAGATGACGACGACCTCCACCCGCATCGTGCGCGCGCCTCGCGGCAACCAGCTCTCCTGCCTAGGCTGGGGGCAAGAAGCCGCGATGCGCATGCTGATGAACAATCTCGATCCGGAGGTGGCCGAGCGGCCCGAGGAGCTGGTGGTCTACGGCGGCTCGGGGCGCGCGGCGCGCAACTGGGAGTGCTTCGAGGCGATCGTCGCGGCCCTGCGCCGCCTGGGCGACGAGGAGACGCTGCTGGTGCAGTCGGGCAAGCCGGTGGCGGTCTTCCGCAGCCATGCCGAGGCGCCGCGGGTGCTGATCGCGAACTCCCTGCTGGTGCCGCATTGGGCGACCGCGGACGAGTTCCGCCGCCTCGAGGGGCTGGGCCTCACGATGTACGGGCAGATGACCGCCGGCTCGTGGATCTACATCGGCACGCAGGGCATCCTGCAGGGTACCTACGAGACGCTCGCCGAGTGCGCGCGCCAACACTTCGGGGGTACTCTGGCCGGCCGCCTGGTGGTCACCGCCGGGCTCGGCGGCATGGGCGGTGCGCAGCCGCTGGCAGTGACCATGAACGAGGGCGTGTGCCTGGTCGCCGAGGTCGACCGCAGCCGCATCGAGCGGCGCCTCGCGAGCCGCTATCTCGACGTCTTCGAGCCCGAGCTGGAGGGCGCGGTGGCGCGGGCCCTCGCGGCGCGCGACCGGCGGCAGGCGGTGTCGATCGCCGTCCTGGCCAACGCCGTCGATCTGCTCGAGCACCTGGCGGCGGCCGGCGTGGTTCCCGACGTGCTGACCGATCAGACCTCGGCGCACGACGCGCTCCACGGCTACGTGCCGCAGGGGCTGAGCTTCGACGAGGCAGTGGCGCTGCGCCACTCCGATCCCGACGCCCACGTGGCGCGCGCCATGGCGTCGATGGCGGCACACGTGCGTGCCATGCTGGCTCTGCGGCAGCGCGGCGCCGTCACGTTCGACTATGGCAACAACCTCCGCGGCCAGGCCCTGGCGGCGGGGGAGCAGCGCGCCTTCGAGATCGGCGGCTTCGTGCCGCTGTTCATCCGGCCGCTGTTCTGCCTCGGCAAGGGGCCGTTCCGCTGGGCGGTGCTGTCCGGCGACCCGGACGACCTGGCGGCGACCGACGAGGCGATCCTGGCGGCGTTCCCCGGCGACGCGGGTCTCGCCCGCTGGATCCGGCTGGCGCGCGAGCGCGTCGCCTTCCAGGGATTGCCGGCACGCATCTGCTGGCTGGGCTACGGCGAGCGTGCCAAGGCGGGGCGCGTCTTCAACCAGCTGGTCGCCACCGGCAAGGTCAAGGCGCCGATCGTCATCGGCCGCGACCACCTCGACTGCGGCTCGGTGGCCTCGCCGAACCGCGAGACCGAGGCGATGCGCGACGGCTCCGACGCCATCGGCGACTGGCCGGTGCTCAATGCGCTGCTCAATGCGGTGAACGGTGCGACCTGGGTCTCGGTCCATCACGGCGGCGGCGTCGGCATCGGCTATTCGCTGCATGCCGGCATGGTGATCGTCGCCGACGGCAGCGAGGCCGCCGCCCGGCGACTCGACCGCGTGCTGACCGGCGACCCCGGCCTCGGCGTGGTGCGGCATGCCGACGCCGGCTACGACGCGGCGATCGCCTGCGCTCGCGAGCAAGGCATCGATCTGCCGATGGTCGCTCCCGAGCCGGGCGCCGCCGCCGGCTGAGCCGGCGCCGCGGGCAGCAGGCCGCCGCCGCCCGCGCCAGCCCGCGCCCGGGATCTCCGCACCGGTTCCCGCTGCCATGCTCCC
>DATDGZ010000200.1:0-15778 GCA_036521795.1 Thermoanaerobaculia bacterium
ATGCCGGACCTTCCCGCGTTGCCCGCCGTCGTGGCGGCCGCGGTCGCCGCGGCGGTGGTGCTGCTCGCGCTGCTCGGCCTGCCGGCGGCGTCCGGGGTGGCAGCGGCGATGGCCGCCAGGATCGGAGCGACGAGCATCGCCGGCCTGCTGCAAGCCAGCGTCGACGGAGTGATCGCGGCCGGCCAGTGGCTGGCCGGCGTGGTCGACTTCGGCGACACGCTGGTGATCCTGGTCAGGGCGGTGGCGGAGCCGCTGGCGACTCCGCCGGTGGCGGCGCTGGCTGCCGCCTGTCTGCTGGTGTCCGTCCTCGCCACGCGCTGTCTGGTCGACCTCATCCAACGTGACAGGAGGTGGGTCTATGCGGACCCCATCTGATCGTCTTGCCCGCGCCGGCCGCCGTGCGGCGCGCGCTTGTCGCCCCGGGCTTTCCTACCGGGGATTGGCCTCGGCTTCGCTGGCCTTGGCCCTGGTTCTCTGCCTGCCGGCTTCCGGCGCGGCGCAGTCGCCGCCCCCATCTTCCCGGCCGGCGGCCGGCGTGGCGGTGTCCGCCGGCGCCCGGCGCGAGCTGCGCGAGTCGATCGAGCGGCTCTACCAGGTCACCGGTATTCACAATGGTGTCCTGCTCAAGCCTCGCGTCGTGCGTGCGGGAGTCCACGAGGTCGAGGTCAGCGGCGACTCCATCATGATCAACGGTGCTCGCGTCATGCCGGAGGCGGTGCGCGAGTGGCTTCGCGACGCCGGCGCTCCGCAGCTGCTGCAGCTGCTCGAGCTCTCGCCAGCCGATCGCCAGGCGCTGTTCGGCATGCCGCGCGACGTGGCGGCGACGGCCTCGTCCGCCGGTGAACCCGGCAGCGGCGCCGGGCCGGCGGCCGCCGCCCAGGGCGCCGGTGCGGAGAGTCGCGAGGACACCGGCCTCGGTACGACGCCGCCGCTGCCGCCGGTTCCTCCCACGGCGCCCACTCCGCCGACTCCGCCTAGCGCCGAGGAGCCACCGGCGCTCCCGAGCCCGCCCTCTCCACCGCCGGCGGTGAGCTCCGGCAGCCGCGTGCGCTTCGGCGGCCCGGTGACCGTGGGCAAGGACGAGGTCGCCGAAGAGGTGGTGACGATCGGCGGCGGCGTGCACATCGACGGCGAAGTGAACCGCGACGTCTCGGCGGTCGGTGGGTCGGTGCGGGTCAACGGGCGCGTCGGCGGCAGCGTCACCGCGGTCGGCGGCAGCGTTCATCTCGGCCCGCACTCCGAGGTGATGGGCGACGTGAGGGCGGTCGGGGGCACCGTGGTCCGCGCGCCTGGATCGGTGGTCCACGGCAGCCTCTCGGACGTCAGCAAACTACGGCCCTTTGGCGGGACCGACATCGATATCGACGACGGTGACCTTCTGCTGGCGCCGCTGGTCGGCCGCTCCTTGCACATGTTCTGGTCGCTGGCCACGCTGTTGCTCCTGCTGCTTGCCGTCACGCTGGTGGTGCTGCTGGGGCCGCACGCCCTCGAGCAGGTACGGGCGCGGGTCGCCGGCGAGCCATGGACGACCCTCGGAGCGGGCGTGCTCGGCCAGGTCCTGACGGGACCGGCGTTGGGAGCCCTGGTCGTGGTGCTGATCATCTCGATCGTCGGCTGCCTGCTGCTGGCACTGGTGCCCTTCCTGATCATCGGGCTGCTGATCGCGACGCTCGTGGGCTTCGCCGGCGTCGCCTACCAGGTGGGACGCGTCCTCGAGGGCCGCTTCGGCTGGCACTTCGGCGGCCCCTACCTCGCCACCATCGTCGGCGTCCTGGCCATCGAATCCCTCTCCCTCGTCGGCCACCTGCTCTCCATCGGTGGCGGCTTCCTGCACTTCTTCGCGATGATCTTCCTCTTCTTCGGCCTGATCGTCCGCTACCTCGCCTGGACCATGGGCTTCGGCGCCGCCATCCTCACCGCCTTCGCCAACCGCCCGCAGCGCTTCCGCCGCCAGCCCCCGCCCCCATCCTCGGCGGTCCTGGCAACGCCAGCGCCGGCCCCCTACGCGCCCCCACCGCCCCCCGCGGCGCCGGCGGCGCCAGGGCCCGGCACGTTCGAGCCGCCGCCGGCCGGGCGCTGAGAGCTAGACGGCCGCCGCGGGGCGTCACGGCAGTCGCCTTGCCTTCGGCGCCGCATGGGCCATCCTCCGCGTGAACGGCGCTGTTCTGCCTCGACGAGCAGCTGTGCGCGACGAAAGCCGCTCTTCGAGCCTCTCGATGGAGAAACTCGACTCGCAACCAAAATGATGGCAAAATGGCTGCCAAGAGGTTCCTCGAAGGAGGCCCCGACATGCCTGCTCTGACGATCAAGAACATGCCCGATGAGGTCTACCGGCGACTCAAGGAAAGCGCCCGCCTGAACCGTCGGAGCCTCAACAGCGAGGCGATCGTCTTGCTCGAGCGCAGCTTGGGCCACCGGCGTCGCAGCGCAGAGGAGTCGCTCGCCTCCCTCCGCCGCCTCCACGAGCGGCTTCGGGACCTGTCGCCTCTCGACGACGAGCTTCTCGATAGAGCGAAGGGCGAGGGGCGGCCATGATCGTGGTCGATACCAACGTCTTGGCGTACGCGGCCATTCCGGGCCAGTCCACGGTCAACGCTCTCGCGGCACTGGCGCGAGATCCAGAGTGGGTGGCACCAGCGCTATGGCGCAGCGAGATCCGCAACGTGCTGGTGCTGGAGATTCGTTTCCGTGGGATGCCCCTCGGTGATGCGCTGGCGGCGTTCGGCGAAGCCGAGGCGCTGGTTACGGAACCCGACTTCCCTGTTGACACCGGCAAAGTCCTCGCGCTCGCCGGCGCATCGGGCGCGTCGGCCTATGACTGCGAATTCGTAGCCCTGGCGGAGGAACTGGGCGTTCCCCTCGTCACCGCCGACCGGCGCCTTGCTGAACGCTTCCCGGCGATTGCGGTCGAGCTGCGGCGCTTCGGAGTTGGTGACGCTTCGTAGGCGCTAGCAGTCGCCGGCGGTCTACGCTCGACAGGGACTCTCAACCATTCGGCCCTGCCCTCACTTCAGGAGAGCTGGGCCTGTCCTAGCGGATGTCGCCGCAATGCAGAGCTTTGTTTTCAAGAAGCGTCAGGAACTGGCAGCGGGCCTCAGCCTCAGCGCTTCGGCACCTCGGTCCAGCGGTACTCGACCATGAGGGGCACTCCGGTGCCGGTTCCCATGAGCCAGAGGAGGGAGGGGCGGGGGCGGATGGAGCCGGTCAGCATCTCTCCTTCCTGGCTGCCGGTGATGGCCATGGTGGCCGCGAGGGCCTGGGCGTCGGTGGCCAGCTCGGTGACGGCGAGGATGGCGAAGATGCCTTCTTCGGCGGGCTGGCCGGTCCGCTGGTTGATGAAGTGGTGGCGGGGCTGGCCGGTGACGATGAGGGGTCGGTCGTCGATGGTGGCGATGGCGAGGGATTGATCGCGCAGGAAGATGCGGCCGAGGGGCTCGCGGAGACCTCCCATCATGGGTAGGTCGACCATCCAGCCGCGGCCGTCGCGGCCGGGGCCGATGCCGCGGCGGACGGCTCGGATCTGGACGAAGGCGTTGGCGGAGCCGTGCTGGCGGAGGACCTCGATGGCGCGGTCGACGGCCATGCCGGTGCTGAAGTCCACGAGGTCGAGGGCGCTGCCGGCGGCGAGGGTGACGGTCTGCTCTCGGCCATTCAGGGTGAGGCGCTGGCAGTCGGCGGCGGCGACCGCGTCGTTCAGGTGCTCGGATGAGGGGGGAGCGGACAGGGGCATCCCGGCGTCGCGGCCCCAGAGGCGGTGGAGGTCACCGCCGAGGGGGCCTTCCTTGCCCTCGGACCAGAGGCAGTAGTTGCGGGCGCGGGCGAGGGCCGCGTAGAGGCGCGGGTCGACGCGGCGCGGTCCCTTGCCGGCGGCAGCGTTGAGCGCCGCGAGCTCGCCGTCCGCGCGGCTGGGATCGGTCAGGCGCTCCACCTCTCCGGCCTCGGCGACGGCGGCCTGGATGGCGCCCTCGGCCGCCGCCCGGGGCAGGTCGCGGATCTCCACGTCCAGGGTGCCGCCGAATGCCGCGGCCGAGGCGCGCAGGGGGTGGATGGGGGCGCCGGGGGAGGCTGCCGCGACGGGTGCGGTGGGCGCCGCGGGGGCAGCCGGCGTCACCGCCGCCGCGGGCGCCGTGACCGCGGCGGGCTTCACCGCGGGGATGGGCGCGCCGGAGCAGGCGGCCAGCGCCGCGCAGAGAGTGAGGACCGGGGCGAGCGGCAGACCCTGACGGCAAGCGAGACGCGGCGGCATGGCCAGATGATGGCAGTTCAGAGCGGCGTTGTCGCGGTCGAGGCGGCCGGGGCCTCCAGCGCCAGGCCAGGCCGGCGAAGAAAGAGAGTCGAGACGGGTCCCGGTCAGCGGATGCGCACGCGGGCGAAGCGGCGCTTGCCCACCTTGAAGAGGTAGGGCTCGGCGCGGGGCGGCAGCTCGTGGAAGGGGTCGGCGGCGCGGGCGCCGTCGATGGCGACCGCTCCCTGCTCGATCAGGCGGCGCGCCTCGGCGTTGCTGGGCGCGAGACCGGTCTCGGCGAGCAGCTTCAGGAGGGTGCGCGAACCGTCCAGCTGGTGCTCGGGCACTTCGTCCGGCAGGCCGCCGGCCGAGAACACCTTGGCGAACTCCGCCTCGGCCTGGCGGGCCGCCTCCTCGCCGTGGTAGTCGGCCACCAGGCGGAGAGCCAGGTCCTGCTTGATCTTCTTCGGGTGGAGATCGCCGGCGGCGACGGCGGCGCGCCGGCGCTCGATCTCGTGGCGTGGCAGGTCGGTGAGCAGCAGCAGCCAGTCCCACATCAGCGAGTCCGGGATCGACATCGCCTTGCCGTAGATCTCGTGCGGCGGGTCCTCGACGGCGATCGAGTTGCCGAGGCTCTTCGACATCTTGTCGCCGCCGTCGGTGCCGACGAGCAGCGGCACGGTCAGCACGACCTGCGGCTCGAGGCCCTCTTCCTTCATCAGGTCGCGGCCCACCAGCAGGTTGAAGATCTGGTCGTGGCCGCCGAGCTCGACGTCGGCCTTGAGAGCCACCGAGTCATAGCCCTGCGCCAGCGGGTAGAGCAGCTCGTGCAGGTGGATCGGGCGGTTCTGCTCGAAGCGCGTGCGGAAATCCTCGCGCTCCATCATGCGCGCCAGGGTGTAGCGCCCGGCCAGGCGCACCAGGCCGGCCGAGCCAAGCGCCAGCAGCCAGCGGCTGTTGTGATCGACGACCGTCTCCCGCTCGTCCAGCACCTTCCAGACCTGGCGCTGGTAGGTCTGAGCGTTGGCCTCCACCTCCTCGGGGGAGAGCTGAGGGCGCGTCGTCTTCTTGCCGGTGGGGTCGCCGATGAGAGCGGTGAAGTCGCCGATCAGGAAGACCACGCGGTGGCCGAGCTGCTGGAAGTGCCGCATCTTGCGCAGCAGCACCGTGTGCCCCAGGTGGAGGTCGGGCGTCGAGGGGTCGAAGCCCGTCTTGACGGTGAGCGGCTCGCCAGTCCGCGCCGAGCGCTCGAGCTTGGCGCGCAGCTGCCCCTCGTCGACGAGATCGACCGCGCCCCGCGTCAGCAGCTCCATCTGGTCAGCGACCGGCGGAAACTCCCGCTTGCCCGCCCGCTTGCCTGCGGTCGCCCTGGCACCTCTCCGCTCCATGGGCGCGCAGCTTACCAGAGCCCCTCCGCGGGCAGACCACCACCTCGCCCATTAGCCGATCTTGACCCGTCCAAGCCTGAATCGCACCGGAGAGGGGACAGCGCCTCAGGTTGAGGAAAGAGGTGGCCGAAGAGAATTGCAGCCGGAGAGGGGCCCCACGGAGGCCCCGGGGAGGAGGGTGCCGGCGGCCACGATGCGGGCGTCGCCGCCGAGGGTGAAGCGCCGCGTCGCAGGGTCCCGGTCGACGGTGAGCTCGAAACCGCCGCGGGTGGCGGCGGTCACCGGTCCGCCGAGGTGGCCGAGAGCGAGGCCGAGCGCGGCGGCGGCGACCACGCCGGTGCCGCAAGAGAGCGTCTCGTCCTCGACACCGCGCTCGTAGGTGCGGATCTCGAGATGGCGGCTGTCCGCGAAACGGACGAAATCGACGTTGGTGCCGGCGGGCTGGAAGGCGGCGTGCCAGCGCAGGGCGCGGCCCATCTCGACGACCGGCGCCTCGTCGAGGTCGCCGGTCCACGGCAGCAGGAAGTGCGGCACACCCACCGTGACCATCCAGCCAGCGCGCGGTGTGCCGTCGAGCTCGACGGCCAGCTCACGCGGCGCCGCCACCTCGACGTCGAGGTCGATGGCGACGCGCTCCGCATCGAGGCGGCGCGCGCGGAACGCGCCTGCGGCAGTGTGCACGCGCACCTCGCTCCGCGCCCAGCCGAGGTAGAAGGCGAGCTGTGCCGCGCAGCGCGTGCCGTTGAGGCAGAGGTCGGCGGCATCCCCGCCGGCGTTCCAGTAGGCCATCGAGACTTCCGCGGCCTGGGCGGCGTCACTGCCACCGCCACCGCCGCCGTCGTCACCGGCACCCCCGTCACCGCCACCGCCGGCGCGCGGCCCGGACCGGCGCAGCGCGAACACCCCGTCGGCGCCGAGCGAGACGCCCCGCCGGCACCAGGCATGGATCTGCTCGGGCGCCGGATCGGCCGCCGGCTCGGCCAGTGCCACGAAATCGTTGCCGCTGCCGGAGACCTTGAAGAAAGCGGTCATGGGACCGCCACGTGGACCTCGGCGCTGGGCGCGCTCTCGTTGCCTGTCTGGTCGATCGCCGTCACCCGGTAGTCGTAGGCCTGGCCCGAGACGACCGCGGTATCGACGTAGTTCGTGGCCGCGATCGGCTTGGCGGTGAGGCGCACGTAATCGCCCGTGGCGCCCTTGCGATAGACGATGTAGCCGGCGAGGTCGGGCGCCTCGCTCTGCCGCCACACCAGGCGCGCCCGCCCGGCCTCCGCCACGGCGACCAGCTCCTCGGGCACCGGCGGCGGGTAGACGTCCACGTAACGGATCTCCTGCTCGGCCTTGATGGCGCTCTCGACCAGCGGTTGCTTGGGATCCACGGTGGTGACCGAGTAGATGTAGCTCTGTCCGAAGCGCGCGGTCTGATCGAGGTGCCGGGTCTCCCCGCTCCTGACCAGGGCGAGCGGCTTGCTGCTGAAGCGCTCGGTGGCGGCGCGCCGGTAGACGGCGTAGCCGCCGCCGTTCGGCGCCGGCTTCCACGCGGCCAGGATACCGTCGGCCTGGGGGGTCACCGTCACCCCTTCGGGCGGCTGCGGCGGCTCCTTCGGCATCAGCAGCGCCTGGTTCGAGAGCGCCGAGCGGTCTCCCTGCGGACCGTAGGCGCGCACCGCATAGTCTCGGGTCAGGCCGGCAGCCGCAGTTGCGGTCGCCGCTCCTGCCGCCGCCTTCGCGTTGGTCCCGGTCGGCGGCACCTTCGCCGGCGCCGTTCCCGGCGCCGGAGCCGCCGCCGGCGCGGTCACGGTCGCCGCCGGCAGTGGCTCGGGCAGCGGCAGGTCGATGATCAGCTGGTGACCGAGGGTCTCCGCGCCCAGGTCCTTGCTGGTCAAGGTCAGCCGCAGCTTGCCGAGCGTCTCGTACTGCCGCGGATCGAGCGGCGAAGGCATGCTCGGGGCGGCAGCCGAACCCGGTGCCGGCGCCGCGGCGGCCTTGCCGGTGGTGGCCGCCGTCGCGCCGCCAGCCGTGCCGGCCGTGCCCGGTTCGCCCGCGGCGGAGCCCGAGCCGCCCGCCCCGGAGCTGGCCGCGCCTGAGGTGGCCGCCCCGGAGCTGGCGGTGCCGGTGCCGGTGCCGGATGCCGCGCCAGGCTCGGCGGCGGTCGCCGCCCCCGTCGCCGTCGCCTTGGCCCCGGCTTTGCCCGCCTCCGTCGCCGTGGCAGCGGCCGCCTTGCCGCCCCCCGCCTTCTTCTCGTCCGGCGCCTTCGCGGGCGTCTTGAGCGGCGGCGGCGGTTGTAGGACCGCTTCGTAGACCTCGACCTTGGTGACTCCGTTCAAGGCGGCGCCGCCGGGCGTGGTCTGCGGGTAGGTGAAGCTGAGCAGCACGTGGGTCCCCCGCTGGCGGACGGCGAGGTCCTTGACCGGCGCCGGCACCGCGCGCAGCGGCGGCGTCGGCGGACCTTCCTTGCCGCAGGCGGCCAGGGCCAGGGCGATGGCCAGGGACAGGGCGATGGCCAGGGCCGCCGCCAGGGCCGATTGCGCCTTCATCCCGGGGCCGCTGGCTCGCACGATCGGCCGAGCCGTCCAGCCCCGCCCCATCAGGTCATAGGACATAGCGGGAGAGATCCTGGTTCTTGACGATGTCGGAGAGAGCCCGCCGAACGTACTCGCCGTCCACGCGGACGTGGACTCCGGCCATCTCGGGGGCGTCGAAGGATACCTCGTCGAGCAGCCGCTCGAGCAGAGTGGACAGGCGCCGGGCGCCGATGTTCTCGGTGGTGGCGTTGACCTCGACCGCCAGGCGGGCGATCTCGGCCACCGAGTCCTCGGTGAACTCGACCGCGACGCCTTCGGTCGAGAGCAGGGCCGAGTACTGCTTGGTCAGGGCGGTCTCGGGCTCGGTCAGGATGCGCACGAAGTCGTGCTCGGTCAGGGCATCGAGCTCGACCCGGATGGGGAAGCGCCCCTGCAGCTCGGGGATCAGGTCGGAGGGCTTGCTGACATGGAAGGCGCCGGCGGCGATGAACAGGATGTGGTCGGTCTTGACCATGCCGTACTTCGTCGAGACGTTGGTGCCCTCGACGATCGGCAGCAGGTCGCGCTGCACCCCCTCGCGCGAGACGTCGGGACCGCGCCCGCCCTCGCGGCCGGCGATCTTGTCGATCTCGTCGAGAAAGATCATGCCGCCCTGCTCCACCCGCTGCCGCGCCTCGCGGGACACCTGGGTGCGATCGATCAGCTTCTCGGCCTCCTGCTGCTGCAGGATCTCGCGCGCCTCGACCACGGACACCTGCTGCTTCTTCTTGCGGCCGAACAGGCCGGGCAGCATGTCCTTGATGTTGATGCCGACCTCCTCGACGCCCTGCGGCGTGAACATCTCGAGGCTGGGGTAGGAGGATTCGTCCACCTCGATCTCGACCCGCCGGTGGTCGAGCGCGCCCGAGCGCAGCTTGTCGCGGAACTTCTCGCGGGTCGCGGCGAGCTCGTCCTCGTCGCCCTCCTCGGGGTCGTTCTTCAGGTAGCTGCTGATCGGGCGCGGCGGCACCAGGAGCTGCAGCAGGCGGTCCTCGGCGCGCGTCGCCGCCGCCTCGCGCACCGAGTCGCGCTTCTCCTCCTTGACCATGCTGACCGCGATCTCGACCAGGTCGCGCACCATCGACTCGACGTCGCGGCCGACGTAGCCGACCTCGGTGAACTTGCTCGCCTCGACCTTGAGGAACGGCGCCTTGGCGAGCCGGGCCAGGCGGCGGGCGATCTCGGTCTTGCCGACGCCGGTCGAGCCGATCATCAAGATGTTCTTGGGGGCGATCTCGTCGGCGATCTCCGGCGGCAACTGCTGGCGCCGCCAGCGGTTGCGCAGCGCGATCGCCACCGCGCGCTTGGCCAGCCGCTGGCCGACCACGAACTTATCGAGCTCGGCGACGATCTGGCGTGGCGTCATGTTCTCGAGGATGACGCCGGCCTGGGCCTCGCCCGAGATCTGGATGGCCATGGACGGCTAGAGCTCCTCGATGGTGAGGCGGTCGTTGGTGAAGATGCAGATCTCGGCGGCGATCTTCATCGCCTCGCGCACGATGTCGGCGGCGGCGAGGTCGGTGTGCCGCAGCAGGGCGCGGGCCGCGGCGAGGGCGAAGTTGGCGCCCGAGCCGATCGCCAGTGTCGTGTCCTCGTCGTCGGGTTGCAACAGCTCGCCGGTGCCCGAGACCAGGAAGGTGCGGTCGCGGTCGGTGACCAGGATCATCGCCTGCAGCTGGCGCAGCGCGCGGTCGGTGCGCCACTCCTTGGCGAGCTCGACCACCGATCGCTCGAGGTTGCCGCCGAACTCCTCGAGCTTCGCCTCGAGACGGGTGAAGAGCGCCAGCGCGTCGGCGCCGCCGCCGGCGAAGCCCACCAGCACCTGGCCCTTGCCGGCCCGGCGCACCTTGCGGGCGCCGCTCTTCATCACCGTGCTGTTGTTCAACGTGACCTGGCCGTCGCTGGCCATGCAGACCTGCCCGTTGCGGCGTACCAGCAGCACGGTCGTCGAGGCGAAGGTATCCATGGAGGCTGGATTGTACCAGCGAGGGGGCGTCCCCCTGCCCTGGTCGGCGGATGTCCCCCCCTTCCGCCCTTTGGGCGAGGGTCCGCAGGCCTCCGCCGCCGCCCGGTGGGCTTGGACGCTCGCCCCCGCCTCAGCCGCCGCGGCGGGCCCTGGGGTGGGCGCCGCGATAGACCGCGAGCAGCCTCTCCACTTCGACGTGGGTGTACTTCTGGGTCGTCGACAGGGAGGAATGCCCGAGCAGCTCCTGGATCGAGCGCAGGTCGGCGCCGCCCTCGAGCAGGTGGGTGGCGAAGGTATGACGCAGCGTGTGCGGGTGCACGCCGCGTGCGAGCGCCGTCTGCTCGATCCAGTGGTCGATGATGCGCCGCACCGAGCGGTCACTGAGGCGGCCGCCGCGGTGGTTCAAGAACACCGGCTCGTCGCGCCCGCCTGCGCCCGAGGCATCGGCGCCGCTCTCCGGCAGCGCGGCACGGACCGCTTCCCAGTCCTCGAGCCACTGCCGCAGGGCCGTTGCAGCGGGCCGGCCGAAGGGCACCATGCGCTCCTTGCCGCCCTTGCCCAGCACCCGCACCACCCGCGCCGGGAGGTCGATCGACCCCCAGTCGAGCCCGACCAGCTCGCCGACGCGCAGCCCGGCGGCGTAGAGCAGCTCGAGCACCGCGCGGTCGCGCCGCGCCAGCGCCGCGGCCAGCGCGCCCCCCGGCGCCGACTCGCTCCCGGGCAAGGCGTTCGCGGCGGCGGCAGGCGCCTCGATCAGGGCCTCCACCTCGCCCGGCAGCAGATGGCGGGGCAGGGTCTTGGGGAGCTTCGGCGTCGGCACCCCCTGCGCCGGGTTGGCGGCCAGGGTTCCTTCGCGGCAGGCAAAGCCCAGCAGGCCGCGCACGGCCGCGAGCGCGCGCGCCTGGCTGCGGCGGCCGAGGCCATGGGTGTGCAGCGAGGCCAGGAACGAGCGCACCGCGAGGCCGTCCACCGCCGCGGGGTGCACCTCCCCGGGCGGGCACGCCAGGAAGTCGCCGGCCAGGAAGTCGAGGAACCGCAGCAGGTCGCCCTCGTAGGCGCGCACGGTGTGCGGCGACAGGTTGCGGTCCGCCTCGAGGTGCTCGAGGTAGCGATGGATCAGCCGCCGCACGTCATCCCGCGCCCTTGCCGTCGGCGGCTGCCACGGCGGCCGGGATGGCCGGGGCGTCGGCAGCTGCCATCTCCGCCTTGCCCGCAGCAGCGGTGCCGCTGCCGCCCGGCGGCGGCCACCCGCCGGTCCCGGCCAGCGCGGCCAGCGGCCCGTGCGCGAGGGGCAGGCGCTGCCGCTCGGCCCAGGCCGCGAGCTCCCGCGCCGCGCGCTCGGCAAAGGCGGCGCGGCGTCCCTGCGCGCCGCGCCGTCCGCGCTTGCCGGAGCTCGCGTCGAGCTCCGGGAACAGACCGTAGTTGACGTTGGCCGGCTGGAAGTGCCGCGGGTCGGACTCGGTGAGGTGGCGGGCCAGCGCGCCCAGGGCGGTCGCGGCAGGGAGCGGCTCGACCTCCCGCCCCTGCCGCTCGAGGCTGAGGTAAAGGCCGATCGCCAGCCCCGTGGCGGCCGATTCGAGGTAGCCCTCGACGCCGGTGAGCTGGCCCGCGAGCCGGACCCGCGGCGCGCTCCGCACCCGGTAGCACACGTCGAGGTGGCTGGGGGCGTTGATGAAGGTGTTGCGGTGGATCTGGCCGAAGCGCACGAAGGTCGCCTGCTCGAGGCCCGGGATCAGGCGCAGCACCCGCTGCTGCTCGCCCCACTTCATCCGCGACTGGAAACCGACGAGGTTGAGCTGCCGCCGCGCCAGGGTCTCCTGGCGCAGCTGCACGACCGCCCAGGGACGGCGCCCGTCGGGGCCGCGCAGGCCGACCGGCTTCATCGGTCCATAGCGCAGGGTGTCGACGCCGCGGCGCGCCAGCTCCTCGATCGGCAGGCAGCCCTCGAAGAAGATCGCCTGCTCGAACTCGTGCGGCGTCAGCACCTCGGCGGCGAGGAGAGCGGCGTGGAAGTCCAAGTAGCGCTCGCGGTCGAGCGGCGCGTTGAGGTAGTCGTCACCGCCCTTGCCGTAGCGCGACTGCCAGAAAAGCCGGCTCATGTCGAGGCTCTCGGTTTCCACGATCGGCGCGATGGCATCGTAGAAGTAGAGATACTCGCTACCGAGCAGCCGCTGCAGCGCCGCCGCCATCGCCGGCGACGTCAGGGGACCGGTGGCGATCACCAGGTCGGCGCCGGCGGCGCCGGCGGCGCCGGCGGTGGGCGTAGCCTCCGCGGCCTCCGCGGAGCCCATCGCTGCCGCGGCGTCAGCAGCCGCCGCGGCGTCCGCAAAGATACCGGTCACCTCGTCGCGGCGCAGCTCGACGCCGGGATGGCCGGCGAGCGCGCCGGTGACGTGCGCGGCGAAGCGCTCGCGATCGACGGCCAGGGCGCTCCCCGCCGGCACCGCCGCGGTGCGCGCCGCGGCGATGATCAGCGAATCGAACGCTTCCATCTCGCGCTTGAGCAAGCCGGCGGCAAGCAGCGGATCGTCGCTGCGCAGCGAGTTGCTGCACACCAGCTCGGCCAGGTCGCCGGTCTTGTGGGCCGGCGTCGGCTGTACCGGCCGCATCTCGTGCAGCACCACCGGCACGCCCCGGCGCGCCAGCTGCCAGGCGCATTCCGAGCCAGCCAGCCCGCCGCCGACGATGTGCACGGGATCGGACATCTTCAGCGCATTATGACAAAAGGCCGGCCGGCGCCGGTGAGCGGGTTCGATCCCGACCGGACGGCCGTCCAGTCGAATAGAATGATCCGATGAGCGACTCAACCAGCGATTCCACCGGCGACCCGCATTCCGTGCTCCGCCAGGAGCTCGTCGAGCAGCTGCGCGGCGAGCATGCCCATGTCGGCTTCGAGGCGGCGGTCCGCGGCGTGCCGCCGGGGCTGCGCGGCGCGACGCCCGACGGCGTCGAGCACTCGTTGTGGCAGCTGCTCGAACACCTGCGCCTTGGGCAGTGGGACATCCTCGAGTTCAGCCGCGATCCCGCGCATGTGTCACCGGCCTGGCCCGAGGGTTACTGGCCGGCCGGCGGCGCCGAGCCGCCTGACGAGGCTGCCTGGGACGGCGCCGTGGCCGCCTTCCGCGCCGACCTCGAGGCGTTCGTGCGCCTGGTCAACGACCCCGCTGCCGACCCGGTCGCGCCGTTCCCGCACGGCAAGGGACAGACGCTGCTGCGCGAGGCGATGCTCGCCGCCGACCACAACTCGTACCACCTCGGGCAGATCGTCGCGCTGCGCCGGCGGCTCGGCGACTGGCCGCCGGCAAAGTCTTAGTTACCACCGCCTGGCGGTGATTCCGAGCCACTAAACCGGCGCTGCGATGCGGCCCTCGGGGCCTACTCAAAGCGTCTATCGGATCGCCCCCCGCATCCCCTCGATCCCCTTCCTCCCAGCTGGGGTGCCGCGACTGGCGACAGGCGGAGCCGCGGCCCACCCCTCCGGGGGGGAAGGGGACGCCCCCTCCCTTCCTCTCTCGGGGGCGTTTCCCCTGATGCCGCGCCGCCCTCACTTCGGCGAGGCGTCGTTCAGGGTCCAGTCGTAGGAGTAGAAGTCGAGCTTCACGTTGCCCTTGGCGGCGTCGATCAGCTTCTGCTTGTCGGGAGGCAGATACTTGCGGATGAAGGCCACCTGGCCGCCGCCCCACTGCTTGAAGTCCTCCGCGAACCAATCCATCACCTTGGTGACGTGGATGACGACGCCGTTCGCCTGGATCTCGATCTGGGCTCCCCGCCGCGCATCGTTCATGAAGCGCCGTGCCTGGTCGTCGAGCTGCTCGCCGATGCGGGCGCCGGCGAAAGCCTCGGTGCGGATCGGCGGACAGCTCACCGCGGCGCAGTTGATCGCGAAGTGGATGCGCGGGTCCTTGAACCCCTGGCGGATCCTGGCGTTCTCGATCTCGTCGAGCGAAGTCATGCCGCCCTTGATCGGCACGGTGTCCTTCTTGAAGACGTTCAGGCGAGTGACCCAATCGGTCGAGACGTCGCGGATCGACGCGACCGGGTAATGGTCGACGACGGTGGCGACCACGTTGACGTTGTAGACGTTGATCCAGTAGGCGAGTCGATCGGGCGGCGGGAGCGCCGCGGCGTCGACCGCCGCCAGGCGCTCGCGCAGCTCCGCCAGGGTCTTGCCGTCCTTGGCCTTGAGGCCCCTGTAGTCCATCCCCCGGGCCCGGTCGTACCAGCGCGTCAGCAGCTGGTCCCAGGCGCCATAGTCCGGCGGCGCGGGCGCCGCCGGCGGCGCCGCCGCCGCCACCGCCACGATGAGGGCCAACGCGGCCGCGGCGATCGCGGCGCGGCCCGTCAGGCTGCTCGGACAGCAAGTGAGGATTCCCATGTCTCGACCTACGCGGCTCCTGGCACGGCGGATTCCGGTTCCTGGCTTCCCCTGGCGCCCACGGGAGGCGGACCGCGCCTTGGTACTGCCCACCGGAAATACGGTTGCATTCGGCCGCCGATCCATCCGCCCCAGCGGCGTTGCGCTCCCTGCGGCATAGTCCCTCGCTTTGCCTCGGTCGCGCGCCTTGCTGGGGCGGCGACTCGGCGCCCTCGATGCGACACCGTATTTCCGGCGGGCAGTACTCAGGCCGCCGGCTCGACCTGCTCGGAGTGGCCGCAGCCCTCGGTGTTGCAAACCAGGCGCGTGCCGGTGCGCTTGGTAGTCTTCTCGAGCAGGAAGGCAGCGCCGCAGTCCGGACAGGGCTTGAGGACGGGCCGGTTCCAGAGCGCGAACTTGCAGTCGGGATACCGGTTGCAGGAGTAGAAGAGCTTGCCGCGGCGGGAACGCTTCTCCTCAATCTCGCCCTTGCCGCACTCCGGGCAGGCGACGCCGGTCGGCTTGGGCGGCTCCGCCCGCGGTCCGATCTTGCGGATCCCCTTGCATTCCGGATAGCCGGTGCAACCGTAGAAGGTGCCAAACCGGCTGCGGCGCAAGGCCATCGGCCGGCCGCATTCCTCGCAGGGAGGGATCTCCTCGGCGGCGGCGGCCGGGGCGCCGGGCGAGCCCGGGGAGACCGGCGAGCCGGCGGCGTCGACGGCCCCGGGAGCGCCGGCCGTGGCCGTCGCGCCGCCGTCGCTGGCGGCACCTCCCGTGGGACCGCCGTTGGCGGCGGCTGGCGCGAGATCGCGGGTGTACTTGCAGGTCGGGTAGTTGCTGCAACCCACGAAGGTGCCGTAGCGGCCGAAGCGCATCAGCAGCTGCGAGCCGCAGTCGGGGCACGTCTCGTCGAGTGGCACGCCCTCGCGCTTGACGTTGCGCATCTGCTCGCCGGCGGTCTCGAGGTCCCGCGAGAACTTCTCGTCGAAGTTGGCGACTGCCTGGCGCCAGTCGAGGTGGCCGTCCTCGATCTCGTCGAGCTGCTCCTCGAGGGCCGCGGTGTAACCCTCGTTGAGGATGTCGTGGAAGCCCTGCTGCAGCATGCCGTTGACCAGCCGCCCCAGGGCCGTGGGCCGGAAGCGTCCCTCCACCTTGTCCGCGTAGTCGCGCTGGCTGAGGGTGCCGAGAATGCTGGCGTAGGTCGAGGGCCGGCCGATGCCGTTCTCCTCGAGCGCCTTGACCAGGGTCGCTTCGTTGTACTGGGCCGGCGGTTGGGTGAAC
>DATDGZ010000201.1:0-8833 GCA_036521795.1 Thermoanaerobaculia bacterium
CAGCCTCGGCCCAAAGGGAGGACCGGGGGCGCCCGCCGCCTGGGGACCGGCCAGGAGGGGTTCCCCGGAGGCCCCCAGGAGGGGTTCCCCGGAGGCCCCCAGGAGGGGTTCCCCGGAGGCCCCCAAGCAGCGTTCCCCGAAGGCATCCAAGAGGTCAGTCCAGCAAGACGATCGGCGGCCCCTTCTGAGGGCTGGTCTGGGAGAACGACGGGTCGAGGAGGAAGTTCCCGGCGATCGAGGCGCTGGTGTCCGCGTCGGCGAGGGGCTTGCCTGCCTCGGTGGCCTGCAGCGTGTAGCCGTCCTCGCGCACCGAGTAGAGCAGCGGCTCGCCTGCCGGGTCCGTGAGATCGGCCGGCGAGAGCAGGCCGGAGTCGCGGAGCTGTGCGAGCTGGTCCGGGAAGCGCCCGTCGCGCAGGCAGGCGGTCTTGGCGGCCGTCTCGATCTTGCTGTAGAGCGACTCCCGCTGGTTGCGCACGAACGCGGCGCGCTCCCCCTGCTCCCAGGGCAGGGACAGCAGCATCCGCTCCGGAGCCTGCCGAGCCGCCATCACCAGTGCGGCGGCAGCCGCCACGGCCAGTCCGGCCGCCGCCGCCCTGTGGGCCAGCGGCACCAGCCGACCCGGCCGCTCGATCTGCATCTGGCGGAACCGGCTCGGCAGCGGGGCGGCGGGAGAGCCCTCCGCGGCGAGCCCTACCGGAGCTGTCGCCCGGCGATCCTCGCCTGCCGCCGGCTGCCCGTCCAGCGTGGCCGGCCGGTGGCCGCCCGCGGCGGGAAGCACCCCCGACCTGCCGGCAGATCCTGCCGGCGGCACATCGGGGACCGCGACGGCTGGGGTCCACATGGTTCCCGCCCGCGCGGTCGGGGCAGGAGCCAGGATGGGTCCGCCCGGGGCCGGCAGCCCCGGCGGCTTGACCAGCCCGGTGGCCGTGGGGCGCGGCCGGGCCGGCGCCGGCGGGCTCGGCGGATGTACCAGCGCCGCTGCCGGCCAGGGCACCGGATCCGATGCCGGCGGTGAGCCAGGCGTGGGCGACGGCAGGCCGGCCGGCGAGGGCCACGGTGCGGACGCGGCGGACGCGGCGGACGCGGCAAGGTCGCCAGCCGCGGCCGCCGGCGCGGCAAGCTCGGCCGGCGCCGCGTCCGCGAACGGCAAGGACGGGGCGGCAGAGACCACCGGCCGCTTCGCCGGGCCCAGGACGGCAGCGCCCGCGCCCGCGGCCGGGACGGCAGCGCCGAACGGACCGGCTGCTGCCGGCGGCACCAGCGGCACCGGCGGCGCCGGCGACACCGGCGGCGCCGGAGAGCGACGAGGAACGGCCGCCGGCGGGCCTGGCCCGCGCGGCGCCGTGGACGCCGACACCTCCGGCAGCTCGGGCACCTGGGGCAACCAGAGCTCGCCGCTGTCTGCCTTGGCCTGCATCCCGGGGCGCCGGTCGCCCGCGGTACCGCCGGCGGCTGCCGCCCTCGGCTTGGGGACCACGGCAGCGGGACCCGCGGCCGTTCCTCCGCGGGCACCGGCGGCGGCGGTCGCGGATGGTGGGCGCGGCTGGGCCGCCGGCGACGGCGGGCCGGCGAAATCGGCCAGTGTCCGCAGCAGCAGGTCCTCGACCGAGATCGGCTCGAAGCCTTCCTCGTAGGAGACCTCGTCGCCGCCGTAGAACTTGAAGTCGCCCGCCTGCCACCGCAGCAGCGCCTCGAGCTGGCGGATCGTCTGCAAGCGCAAGGCGGCGAGCAGCTGCGGGCGGGTGAGGTACCGCCGCTCGACCAGCAGGTCGAGGAGGCGGCCGCCGTTGGCGTGGTGCTCGGCGCCGGCGCGGGCGAGCTCCGCGGCGCTCAGCAGCCCCTCGCTGACCAGCAGCTTCGCCAGCCCTTCCTCGACCGTGTGCGCCAAGGAGTCGGCGGCGACGATGCGGCCGGCGAGGAACGAGATCGCGACGATGTCCTGCTGACCCTGAATGGTCAGGATGCCGGTCTTGCCCTGCTGGGAGATCATCTGCAGGATCTCCGGCAGGCTGAAGAGGTCCAGGCTGCCTTCAACCGACATCGCGAGCGACCTCCGAGCGCGGCTTCTCCGAGCCCCTCGCCAGCCTGGCGGCGGCGCCACGCGCCCGGGCGCGAACCACGGCCGGTGCCGCGATGCAGGCGCCGGTCATACGGCGTTGCGCAGCTCCCAGCGCAGCCTCGCTCCGACGTAGAGCAGCAATCCCGCGACCGCGAGCGTCCAAGACGCGAGGTTCCCCGGATCATATCCCCAGGGAATGCGGTACCCGAGGCGCTCGAACCGCGGCAGCATGAGCAGCGCCACCGGCGCCAGCAACGCCAGGAACGCGCGGGCGCCGTCGCCGGCCTCGGCCGACGCCAATCCGGGCACCAGGACGCGCCGCCAGAGGTCGAGGCCCCGATGCCCGAGACGCCATTGCAACTGGGTCTCGCTGTAGCCGTACCGGCGCCTGGCGAGATGCAGCGCGACGGCCAGCAGGGTGGCGCCCAGGGCCACCGCCATCGCAGCGGCGCCGTGCTGCACCAGGTCGAGACCGCTGGCCGGACCGATCAGGCTGCCCTCGATGTCCGGGATCCGTGCCAGGCCGCCGCCGGCGGTCACCACCCGCACCTGGTCGACCTCGCTCAACCAGCCATCGACCCGCTCCGCGTCGATCACCTTGGCCTGCGCGAGCGCGCGGTGGGCCTCGTCGAAGAGATAGGCCTCGTTGTAGGCCTGGCTGAGGTCGAACAGCGCGGGGGCGGCGTGGCGCGGATCGGCTGCGGCAGCCTGCTGGAAGTACTGGATGGCGCTGCCGGTGTCGCCGCGATTGTAGGCGTAGACCCCGAGATCGAGCAGGGCGGAGGCATTCTGCGGCTGGACCGCGAGCACGTCGCCGTAGAGCCCGCGGGCGAGCTCCCACTGCCCCAGCATGCGGTGCACGTCGGCCAGCAGCAGCTTGACCGCGGGGCTGTCGGGAAGGCTCGAGCGCAGCAGCCCGAGATCGGTGAACAGCCCGCCGTAGAGGCGGCGCTGGCGCAAGCTCTCGAGTGCCTTGACCGGCGGCGATAGCCGCACCGCCACCGCCCGCTCCTGCGCCGCGATCAGCAGCGGCGCCGAGCCGAGCAACAGCCAGAGGCCGATGAGCACCACCCGTTCGCTGGCCGAGGCATAGCCCCAGAGCAGCAGCGACCAGAGCAGCAACAACCAGGTGAGCCGGCCGGGCAACGCCAGCGGCCAGAGCAGAGCGGCCGCGGCAAGCACCACCGCCACCGCGCCCGGCAGCCAACGCCCGCTCCAACGCGCGAGGTCGTGGAACAGGCCGCCGCCGCGCGTCGCCATCAAGGCGCCGATGAAGAGTCCGCCGGTCAGGAGCAGCAGGTAGAGGCTCCAGATCATCAGGTCCTGCAGCCAGAAATACCGCTCGAGCGGCAGCAGGAACAGCCGCGGATAGGCGCGACACAGGGCCGCCGCGCAGCGTGGATACGCACCGGCGGCCTGGGCCGCCGCGGCCTCGGCGAAGGCCACGTCGGGGCGTCCCGGATCGAGCCGCTCGGCGGCTTCGAGCGACCAGCCGGCGCGCGTGAAGTCCTTGCGCCGCGCCGCCTCCATCGCCCAGGCCGCCGCCCCGAGCGACAGGTCGGGCAGACGGGTCATGCCGAGCTGCTCGGCACTGGCCAGCATCTCGCTGACCGCAGCTTCCGAGTGCGCGCGGTCGGCGGCGCTCACCCATTGCAACCACAGCACCTCGATCCGCTTCAGCTGCTGGCGCACGGCCGGAGTGATCTCGAAGCCGGCGCCCCGCTGCGTGGACGATCCTTCGGCCGCCGCCGGCGGCAGGAGCGGCGCGGCGAGGGCCGGGGCCGGAGCCAGCCGCGGCAACGCCAGGGTGAGGGTGGCCGCCAGGACTTGCGGCCATCGCGGAGACCTCGGCCACCGCGGCGAGCGTGAGGAATGCGGGCTAGCCGCGCTTCTGGACATAACGGACCCGCAGGCGGTAGAGCAGGTCCTCCAGGAAGGCGGACTCCTGGGCGGTGAGGTTTCCCGCCGTCTTCTGGCGCAAGATTTCCAGGAGGTCGATGTGCAGGCGTGCCATCTCGAGGTTCTCGGCGGACTGGCCGTCCGGCAACTCGAGGTCGCCGAGATAGATGGCGACCGGCTCCGCCAGCATCGCCGCGAGGTCGTAGAAGCTCGCGCCGAGGTCCGGCGGCGAGCCGGGAAGCTCGAGCCGGGCGCCGGATTCGCCGGCGCCGCCGAAGTCTGGCTCCGAGCGCTCCGAGCGCCCCGAGTGCTCCTCTGGATAAGCCTCGCCGCGTCCCGGGGCGCCGGCCTCGCGGGCGGCGCGGCCGGAGGAGGAGGCGGCGGCAGACGGCTCGGGGCGGGCGCCGGCGGCGTCCCGCGCTGTCGCCGGGGTGGCCGCACCGGCCGCGCCCGCCGGCCTCGCGGGCGGCACGGCCGCGGCGGGCGCTCCGGCGGCAGCGTCGACTGCCGTGGCCGCGGCCGGCGTCGCCGCCGGAGCTGTCGATTTTTCGTCGAGGAAGCGGTACTCTTGGCGCAGCTCACCGTCGGCCGTGAACATGCGCTTGTCGGTGATCTTGATTTCCTTACTTTCTTTGCTCACCGGCACCTCCACTCCTCGGGTCCAGCCGCCACGCCGTTCGGGGATTTGCGCAAAAATCGTAGCAAGCGCCCCACGACGAGAGCAAGTCGAGACGATTCGGGCAACCATCGTGTCACGGCCCGTCGATTCCCGCCAGGCAGGGACCGCGGTAGGTAGTGGGTCAGTCTCCCACTACCCTGCGGTGGACCTCTGATGCCAACGCGTTCCGACCCACCGCGGCGGCCGCCGCTCGACCCGGGAACGACGGCCGACCTGCAGCCGCTGCTCGACCTGGTCGAGCGGCTGCGTGCCCCGGACGGCTGTCCATGGGACCGCGAGCAGGGCCTGGGCGAGGTGCGCGCGTACCTGCTCGAAGAGGCGCACGAGCTGGCGGCGGCCATCGACGGCGGCGACTGGCGGGAGATCGCCGGCGAGCTGGGGGACCTGCTGTTCCAGGCGGCGTTCATCGGCCGCCTTGCCGCCGAGACCGGTGCTTTCGGCCTGGCGGAGGCGATCGACGGGGTGCGGCGCAAGATGGTCGCCCGCCACCCGCACGTCTTCGGCGGCGAGGAGCTGGCCGACGCGGCGGCGGTGCGCTCCGCTTGGGAGCGCCGCAAGCTGCAAGAGGAGCCTGAACGCGCCTCGCTGCTGGCGGGCGTTCCCGCCTCCCTGCCGGCCCTGCTCGGCGCCTACCGGCTGACCCAGAAGGCCGCCGGCGTCGGCTTCGATTGGCCCGCCGCCGCCGAGGTGCTGGCGAAGGCCGAGGAGGAGATCGACGAGCTGCGCCGCGCATTGGCCGCGGGGGCCGCGGGGGCCGCGGGCGCGGCGCCGGCGGTGCGCGAGGAGGTGGGCGACCTGCTGTTCACGGTCGCCAACCTGGCGCGCAAGCTCGAGATCGATCCGGAAGCCGCCCTGGCCGCCGCGAACCGCAAGTTCCGGCGCCGCTTCGAGCACGTCGAGCGCGGGCTCGCCGCACGCGGCCAGCGGCTCGGCGAGGCGACGCTCGCCGAGATGGACGCACTGTGGGACGAGGCGAAGCGGCTGGCCGAGCCCGAAGGCTGAAGGCGTCCGGTCTGCTTGGCCGGTTTGCTGACTGCCCTGGTCCGCAAATCCACTGTGTAAAGGCCGGCATGCTCGTCGACGACAATCAACTTGCCGTTCTCAATGTGCATCCTCTCGATGTACAGATGCTGCACGTCCTCTTCCAGTGAGGGATCGATCGAGTTCCGGAAGACAGTCACCTCCCAGAGCAGTCTGTTCGTCTTTGCATCGAAAGCCTGCACGTAAGCTCGTCTGCCATTGTCGTTAGGTGCCACGTACCGGATGCCCTTGTACGCCACAGGCTCTACGTTCGGAGGAGGCAGCCGCTTGGCGTGCGCCATCAGCGGAAAAGACAGACTCGACAGCGCCGCGATGACGAGGAGGCGGATCGTCGTATCCAGCGATCTGCCCAGCGTAGAGCGGCCCATGGCGGCAAGACTACCCTAACCGGCGGCGTGGCGGGACTGGCGCAGCAGCTCCTCGAGGTAGGGCTTGACGTTGGCCGCCACCTTCACCTGGCCCGCGGCGGTGGGATGGATGCCGTCGGCCTGGTTCAGCTCGGCGATACCGCCGACTCCGGCGAGCAGGAAAGGCACCAGCGGCACGTGCAGCTCGCTGGCGATGCGCGGATAGATCGCGGCGAAGGCGGCGGTGTAATCCGGACCGTAATTCGGCGGGATCTGCATGCCGAGCAGCAGCACCCGGACGCCGGCCTGCCGAGCCTGGGTCACGATCTCGCGCAGGTTGCGCTCGATCTCGGCGGGCGGCTGGCCGCGCAGGGCGTCGTTGCCGCCGAGACCCACCACCACCACCGCCGGGTGCTGCGCGAGCAGCCAGCGCAGGCGCCGCAAGCCGCCGGCGCTGGTGTCGCCCGAGACGCCGGCGTTGATCACCCGTACCGCGAACCCATCGCCCGACAGCTCCCGCGCCAGCAACGCCGGATACGCCTGATCGGCCGGCAGGCCCAGCCCCGCGGTCAGGCTGTCGCCAAGGAAGACCACCGCGGGAGCCGCGGGTAGCGGCGAGGGTATGGCCGTGCGAGAGGCCGTCGCGGCTTTCGCGCCGGTAGGAGCTGCCGCCGGCGTGGCAATCGGAGGAACTGGCACCACCGCGGCCGCCCCACGCTCCGTCCGCTGGCATGCCGCCGCCAACAGCAAGGGAATAAGCACGAGCAGAGCCAGAGTTGCGTCCAGCAAGAAGTGCCGCGACTGGCGACCATCGGAGCCGCGGCCGTCCAGCAGAAAGTGCCGCGACTGGCGACCATCGGAGCCGCGGCCGTCCAGCAAGAAGTGCCGCGACTGGCGACCATCGGAGCCGCGGCTGACGAGCGAGAAGTGCCGCGACCGGCGATCCCGGCAGCCGCGGCCGACGAGCAAGAAGCGTCGCGACTGGCGACCATCGGAGCCGCGGCCGGCCGGCGACCAGTTTCGGGACAGCGGACCACCGCAGCCGCGGCCGACCAGCGACGATCGCTCTGATGGGCGGGTAAGGCGGTCGAGCTGACGCCGTATGAAGAGCATGGCTGGATTTTACGCCGCCCGCCGCCGCCTGGACCGCCGCCCCCCTGAGCCACAGCCCCGATCGCCCCGGTAACCGGACCGAAATCCGAGATCCATAGAGATCCACAGAGGTCCAAAGAGGTCCACACATGCCCACGGCCAGCCAACCCGCGACGGCCGCCTCCGCGGCGGCGGTGCCCCGCATCGAGGTGCCCCGCATCGAGCTGATCCGCCTGACCCGACGGCTGCCGTCGGGCGGGCGCGAGCTGACGATCGTCGACGCCGTCGACCTGACCATCCCTGCCGGCCAGTTCGTCGCCGTGCTCGGGCCGTCGGGCAGCGGCAAGTCCACGCTGCTCGCGCTGATGGCCGGGCTGGACCGGCCGACCTCCGGCGAGGTGCGCATCGACGGCCAGCCCATCTCCGGCCTGTCGGAGGACGAGCTGGCGCTGCTGCGCCGCCACCAGATCGGCTTCGTCTTCCAGAGCTTCCAGCTCCTCGGCAACTTGACCGCGCGCGAGAACGTGCTGCTGCCCGCCGAGCTGCGCGGGCTCCCGGATCCGCCGGCGCGGGCCGACGAGCTGCTGGCCGCCGTCGGCCTCGCCGACCGCGGCCACCACTATCCGAGCCAGCTCTCCGGCGGCGAGCAGCAGCGGGTGGCCCTGGCGCGGGCCTTCTCCGCCCGCCCGCCGATCCTGCTCGCCGACGAGCCCACCGGCAACCTCGACGGTGCGACCGGCCGCATCGTCCTCGACCTGATGACCGGTCTGCGCCGGCGCGAAGGGACGACGCTGGTGCTGGTCACCCACGACGCCGCGGTGGCGGCGCTCGCCGACCGCCAGATCCACCTGCTCGACGGCCGCATCGAGCGCACCACCGGACTGCCGGAACGGGCGGGCGCGGGTCCCGAGACGGCAGCGGAGGCAACGGCGGCAACGGCGGCAACGGCGGCAACGGCGGCCGCCGTACACGCGGATTCGCCGTTGGCGGTGGTGGGACGTTGAGAGCCTCGCTCTACCTGCGCACCCTGGGACGCGAGTCGCGCGGCACGCGCGCGCGCCTGGCGTTCTTCGTCGCCTGCCTGTCGGTCGGCGTCGCGGCGGTGGTGGCCGTGGCGGGGCTGTCGTCCAGCCTCGACGACGGCATCCGGGTCGAGGCCCGCCAGCTGCTCGCCGCGGACCTGGCGATCGTCGGCAACCGCCCGCTCCCGGCCGGCTTCGATCCCACCGCGGGAACCGCCGGCGTCGAGGAGACCCGCATCGAAGAGGCGCCGACCGTGGTCGCGGCGCCGCCCCGGGCCGGCCGGCCGGGACCCAGCCAGCTCGTCGAGCTCAAGGCGGTGACCGGCGCCTACCCCTTCTACGGCACGCTGGTGCTGAAGCCGGCGCGGCCGCTCGCCGAGCTGCTGGCACCCGACACCACGGTGGTCGCCTCCGATCTGCTGGCGCGGCTGCATCTGCGGCTCGGCGACGACCTGCGCATCGGCGGCCTCGACTTCCGCATCGCCGGCGTCGTGGTGTCCGAGCCGGACCGCGTCGGCGTCTCCTTCACCGTCGGCCCGCGCGTCTTCATCTCCGGCGCCGGCCTCGCCCGCACCCCGCTGATGGGCCGCGGCAGCCGCATCTCCCATCGCCTGCTGCTCGAGTTCCCGCCGGGAACGCCGGGCACCCGCATCCAGGCGGTCGCCGAGCGCCTGAAGCAGACCATCCCGGACCC
>DATDGZ010000202.1:0-5768 GCA_036521795.1 Thermoanaerobaculia bacterium
GGATGGATGAGCACCAGGTCCTGGCGGCCGGTGGCGGCGAGATCGGCGAAGTAGGTCTTCATGGGCTGCCAGAGGTGGCAGTCGGTCTGGAGGGCAAGGACGGGCTCGCTGCCGCGGCGGCTACGGTCGCGCGTGAGCAGGAAGAGGTCCAGCTGTCGTTTGACGAAGATGCCGAAGCGGGGGATCGAAGTGACCGCCAGGACGGGCTGACCATCCCAGGCGGCATAGAGGCTCTCGACGTCCTGCGCGGCGGCGGGCAGGAGCGACCAGGCCTCGACCGGCGCCTCGCCGGCGGTAGCGGAGAAGAGCAGGGTCTTCAGCCGCTGCTCGCCTTGCGGCTCCGGCCCGGCGGCGAAGCGCGGGCTGAACGAGGCGGGCTGCCCTGCTGCGAGCAGCGCGCGCGGTGCCGGCGGCGCCGCCGGCCCGGTCGCCGCGGGCGGTGCCGAGACCGGATGTATCCGCGGCGGCGCCGGCAGCAGGTGGACGGCCGGGCTGGTGAGCTCGATCCCCCACGACTTCCTGGCGGCGGCGATGGGCAGCGGAAAGCTGGCGACCGGGCGTAGCTCGTGCAGATCCAGCCCGGAGGTTTCGCCGGCCAGCAGCTCGAGCCTGCCGGCGCGGGCGGCAGGCACCCAAGGCAGCCTGGGCCGGAGCTCCCCGGCCCTCTCGCCGTGCACCGAGCGCAGGTCGAGGCCCGGTGCCGCGAGCAGCTGGCGGCAGTGGGCGCCGGCGCCGCTCCAGGGCGGCGGGTCGAGCGTGTAGAGGATGCCGGGCTCGCCGAGGATCAGGTGATCGCCGGTGCTGCCGGAGCCGGCGAGCGTGGCCAGAGAGTTGAGCTTCTCCGGCAGGGCGTCCGCCAGCCGCTTCAGGGCGGCACTGCCCGGCTCGAGAAAGAACAGTGCGCGGGGAAGACCCGGTGCCGGATCGTCAGCCGAAACGCGGGGCCGGCCAGCCGGCTCCCGGGGGTGTCCGCCGTCCTCGGCCACCAGCACGACCAGGCCGAAGCCGCCGCCCGCGTCGCGTGCCACCGCCGCGGCCAGCAGGCGGCCGGGAAGCCGGAAGACGGAAGTCTCGAACGACCCCGAGCGCGACGTCTCGACCGCGGGGGCCGCCGCCGCCGCCACTACCCTGGGCGCTGCTGGCGACGCGGGCGATGCCGGCGCCGGGGCCGCCGCGAGCGGCGCCAGGGCGGCGGCGACGAGCGTCCAACAGGTTGGCAGCCTGCGCCGCCGCGTCATCGGTGCCCCCCGCTCAAGTAGAGATCGAGCCGCACCGGGGCGGCGAGCCCGGGCTCGGCCGGCGAGCGCGGTGCGATGACCATCAGGTCGGCCCGCCCGTCGCCGTCGAGATCGCGCACCTGCACGAGGGCGATGTCTCTCGGCTCCTCGCGCAGCTTGAACGTGAAGTCGGGGCTGGCGGGGAAGGAGCAGTCCGCCCTGCCGAGGTGCACGCTGACCTCCTTGCCGCGGCCCAGCTGGACGAAATCGGCCCGTCCGTCGCCATTGAAGTCGCCGGCGAAGAGGGCGAGCTGGTTCATCTTGAGGTCGTTGAGGTTGAAACGGAAATGCCCTGCGAGGTCGAGGCCGGTCACGGCGCGGAAAGCGCCGCTTCGCTCCTGGCACCAGACGTGGAAGTCCACGGTGAGGGCCAGGCTCTTGGTGACCAGCACCCGCATGGCCTTCCAGACGCTCAGGTCCAGCGTGACGGTGAGGAGGTCGAGCCGGTGGTCGCCGTTGAGGTCCTGCAGGCCGCCCGCCAGCTCCTCGCCCTCGAACGCGTAGCCCTTGGCGTCGAGCGCCAGGTAAGGCTGGGCGGCAAGCCTGAGCTCGCGGTCGAAGTGATAGAAACGGTAGCGGTTGAGCGGCTCGTTCGCCTGCTTGATCTCGCCGCGGATGCCATTCGCCGGGTCGTCGATGCTCTGGCTGGTCACCAACTCGGCGACGCCGTCGCCGTCCAGGTCGCCGAAGAAGACCGGCCGCTCGGGGGCGGCCCTGGCTTGCTTGCCGGCGGCCTGCTTGCCGCCGATCCTAACGTCTCGGGAGCCCGCGCCCTCCTTGAACCGGTCGCCGAGCGCGATCTCGATCGCCGGCAGGAAGCGGCCGCCGCCCGCATTGCGGATCACCCAGACCCGCTCCCAGGCATGCTCGGGGTCATGGAACACCAGGTCCGGGCGGCCGTCGCCGTCGACGTCCGCGACCTCGGGCAGGGGGTAGTCATGGTGCAGCTCTCCCCTCGAGGTGAGCGCCTCGCCGGGCACCGGCAAGCGCGCCACCGGCTTCGCGCTCAGTCCGGCCGGCGTCCCCAGGTAGATGGCCAGGCCGTCGCGGGCCGGCAGCACCAGGTCCGGGATCCCGTCCCCGTCGAGGTCGTGCACCAGTCCGAGCTTCGAGATGAAGCTCCCGGTGCCCGCCAGCACCGGCGGATCGGCAATCAGCGGCTCGAGGCGCAGCTGGTTCCCCGGCCCCAGCCGCAGCGCGCTCACCCCCTCGTCGGTCAGCGCCAGCACCGGCGCTCCGGGAGGACCCGCCTCCATGCCCAGCACCGACAGCGGCAGCGGCAGCGGCGGCAGCGCCTGGTAGCCCCCGTCCGCGCGTGCCAGGAACACCCGCACCTCGCGCCGGTCGTCGATGGCCGGGATGACGGTCATCGCATCCAGGAGCCCCTTCACCTGGCTCATCTCGCTGCTGTCCTGCACCTCCTTCTGCGTCCACTCGGTGACGTTCACCACCACCACCAGGTCCACTCGGCGATCGCCATCCAGATCCGCGGCAATCACCGTCGCCGGTGCCCCCGGCAGCTCCAGGCTCCAGGGCCTGAAGCTCAACCCCGGCGGCCCGGCGATCGCCCGGGTGGGCATGCCCGCGGCCAGTGCGAAGATGGCGGCGAACGATAGCAACGACGGACGGTGGGGCGACATGGTCGAGGCGCGGGAGGCGCGGGAGGCGCGGGAGGAGCGGGAGGAGCGGGAGGAGCGGGAGGAGCGGGAGGAGGAGACGGCCCGTCTCCGGCAAGGACGGTCCGTCGCCGCCGCGGGGCGGCCGCTGGCGCGCTGCATCATACCTGGGAGTACGCGCCGGCCCCGGCGTTGTTACCTCGGCCTGGCGCTCCGCGGGCTTCGCCTTGCTGCGTGAAGGAACGACGGGAAACGGCTATTCTAGGCCGCGGATGCGCACGCTGCCGCTCGCCCTTCGCACCGCGGCGCGCCCGCTGGCGCGCCGCCCGGCGCATGCCGCGGCGGCGGTGCTGACGCTGGCCCTGGGCATCGGGGTTGCGACCGCGGTGTGGAGCGTCCTCGACGCGGCGCTGTTGCGGCCGTTGCCCTACCCCGACGCCGGCCGGCTGGTCAGCGTGCTCGCGGCGCGGCCGCGGCGCGGTCCCGAGGCGGTCGGGATCGCTCCTGCCGACTTCCTCGCCTGGCGCGAGCGCAGCCGGTCGTTCGCGGCGCTCGGCGCTTACGTTCCCTTCGGCAGCCTCGACCTGACCGGCGCGGGAGAGCCGGTGCGGCTCGAGCGACACCTGGTCTCGGACGGGCTCTTGCAGGCGCTCGGCATCCAGGCGGCGGTCGGGCGCCTGTTCCTTGCCGACGAGTACCGCCCGGGCGGACGACGCGTGGTGGTGCTCGGCGAACGCCTCTGGCATGACCGGTTCGGAGGCGATCCACGGATCGTGGGTCGGCTGCTGACGCTCGGCGGCGAGCGCTGCGAGGTGGTTGGCGTCCTGTCGCGCGGCTTCCGCCTGCCGGGCGGCGATCCGGACCTGCTGGCGCCGCTGGCGTTCGGTCCCGCCGATGCCGCCGACCGTGCGGCGGGATACCTGGGCGGGGTCGGACGCCTGCGGCCGGGAGTCTCGCTGGCCGCGGCGCGGGCCGAGATGGCGGCGATCGCGGGCAGCCTCGCGCGCCAGTTCCCGGCCAGCAACCAGGGGCTCGCGGCGAGCGTCGTGCCGCTGCGCGAGCTCTTCACACGGCAGTCCCGGGCCGCTCTCTGGGTGGTCTTCGCGGCGGTCACCGCCGTGCTGCTCATCGCCTGCGGCAACGTCGCCAACCTGCAGCTGGTGAGGGCTCTGTCGCGCCTGCCCGAGCTCGGGGTGCGCGCCGCCCTGGGCGCCACCGCGCCGCGGCTGGTCGGCCAGCTGCTTGCCGAGACCTCCCTGCTCGCCGTCATGGGCGGTGCTCTCGGCGTGCCGATCGCATGGGCGGCGCTGCGGGTGCTGCCCGACGCTCGCGGCATCTACCTGCCGGCGAGCGCCAGCCCGGGGATCGACCTGCGCGTCCTGGGCTTCGCCGCGGCGGTCACCGTGGCCTGCGCGCTCGCCGCGGGCCTGGCGCCGGCGCTGCAGGTCATCCTTGGCGGCGGGCCGGCCACCGCGCCGCTCGGCCGCCGCGACGGAGCCTGGGGCGGAGCGGGCGCCGCCGCCATGGCCGGCCGCCGCCGCGAGCGGGCGCAGGCGGCGCTGGTGATGGTCGAGGTCGCCCTCGCCTGCCTGCTGTCGATCGCCGCCGGCCTCCTGCTGCGCGGCTTCGATCGCCTGCTCGAGCAGCCGCCCGGCTTCAGCGCCGGCCACGTGCTGGCTTTCGACGTCGCGCTGCCGGCGTCGCGCTACGGCGAGCGGCGGCAGGTCACGGCGTTCTACGGCGAGCTGGTCGCCCGTCTCGAGTCGCTGCCTGGGGTGTCGGCCGCCGCCGCGGCCACCGAGGTGCCGCCGGACGAGCCGTGGGGTTTCCATCTGCGCCTCGCCGGCGAGGCGCGAGCGCGGGAGGTCGCCGCAGGCTGGCAGCTGGTCACACCGGGTTACTTCACGGCGTTGCGCCTGCCGCTGCTCGCGGGACGACCGATCACCGCCCTCGACCGCTCTGGCAGCCGCCGGGTGGCCGTGCTCGGCGAGAGCGCCGCGCGGCGGCTGCTGCTGGGCGGCGGCGGCGCGCTCGGCCGGCAGGTGATGTTCAACGGCGGCGCGTACGAGATCGTCGGCGTGGTCAAGGACGTGTGGAACCCGGGCGAGCACGCCGCTCAGCCCATGGCGTACTTCGCCTTCGACCAGGCGACGGTGCCGATCGAGCGCATGCGCGCCATGTCCATGGTCTTGCGGGCGCCGGGGGACCCGCTGCGTTTCGCCGCGGCGGCGAGGCGCGAGCTCCGGTCGCTCGACCGCGACCTGCCGGCCGGCCGGATGGCGGCGCTCGCCAGCCGGATCGCGGCGGCGGTACCTCTCGCCCGGCCGCGCCTCGACGCCCAGATGACCTCGGCCTTCGCCGTGCTGGCCGCGCTGCTGGCGATGGTTGGGATCTACGGCGTGCTGTCGTTCGCCGTCGATCGGCGGACGCGGGAGATCGGCGTGCGCATGGCGCTCGGGGCCGACCGCGGCGACCTGGTGCGGCTGGTGCTGCGGCGCGGCATGGCGCCCGCCGCCGCCGGCATGGCCGCCGGGTTGCTGGGAGCGTTCTGGCTGGCCCGCCTGCTGGCGAGCCTGCGGATCGAAGCCGGCAGCGCCGAGCCCCGGCTCTTCGCCGCCGTGGCCCTGGGACTGACCGCGATCGCGGCGATCGCCTGCTGGCTGCCGGCCCGCCGCGCGAGCCGCCTCGATCCGCTCGCCGCGCTACGCCAGGAGTGAGCCGCCGAGCAGCCCTAAGTACTGCCCACCGGAAATACGGTGACGCACCGAGGGCGCCGAGACGCCGCCCCAGCAAGGCGTCGCGACTGAGGCATAGCACGAGACTATGCCGCAGGGAGCGGCCGCGGCTCCGCCTGCCGCCTGTCGCGGCACTTCTT
>DATDGZ010000203.1:0-4567 GCA_036521795.1 Thermoanaerobaculia bacterium
GTCGTGCCCATCCTCGATGCCCTGAGCGAGCTGCCGATCCACCGCGGTGCGTGGCTCATCGTCGAGGCGCTTGAGCAGGGCTCCGCGCAGACCCGCCGTGCCGCGGCGTGGGCCCTCGCGGAGGCGACGGGTCCCGGTGTCGTCGAGTGCCTCGCGGCAGCTGCGCGGAGCGATGGCGACGAGGGCGTCCGCCGGGCGGCGCTCGAGGTGTTCGCCACTCGGGCGCGGGGCGGCGACGCACCATGGCTCTGCGAGCGGATCGAGGACACCTCGCGCTCACCGGAGGAACGGTCGCTCGCGCTGCGCGCCCTGCTGGGCGCGGCGCAAACGGCTGGCGATGCAGGCGGCGAGCCGTGGCTGCCCGGCATCGCCGTCGAGCAGGTGCTGCTCGCGCTGCGCGAGCCGGAGGGCGAGCTGGCGCTCGAAGCCGCGGCGCAGGCGCATCACGCTGGCCCGTCGGTCGTTCCTCGCCTGCTCGAGATCTGCCAGGGTGGGCGTGCGAGCGCCGGCCTGCGGGAGGCCGCCTGCACCGCCCTGGGCAGGATGCGGCATCATGCTGTGGCGCAGGCGCTGCTCGGCATCGTGCGCGCCGCTCCCCAAGTGGAGGATGACGAGGAGGAGCCCCTGCCGGTGCCGAAGGAGAGACTGGCGCGGGCGGCCGCCGAGGCGCTGGCCAGGATCGACGTGAGCCTGCTGCTGCGCGAGCCCGGGTCGACCGCCTACTATGCCCTCGCTCGCCTTGCCGTCACGACCGGATGCCTGATCTACGAGGACCGGGTGCTGGGTGCGGATGGACGCGAGCTGGCGCGCCTCCCGCCGGCCGCCGCGCCGATCGCGGCCGGCAGGTCTCCGGCGATCTCGCACCGCGCAGGCGAGCCGCCGGTGCCTCCGCCCGATCTCGAGCTTGGCGTCGAGGTTGTGCGACGAGTGGATGGCCGCCAGGCCCTCGCCTATACGCTGCATTCACCGGCCGGCCTCGGCGGTTTCCACCAGAGGAAGATCGAAGGGCGGCCGCTCACCGAGGATCTGACGAGTTTCGCGGCGAAGCTCTTCGAGCAGATCGAGCGCCTGCACGAGGGCCTGGACGTGGATGACGGGCGGGTCGGGGGGGACGAGGCGGAGGGGGAGTGGGAGAGCATCGGGCACGGCCTCTTCAAGGCACTCTTCAATACCCGCGAGCTGCGCGACGCCTACCGCACGATCCGCCGGTCGGGCATCCGGACGATCCGGATCACCACCGACGAGCCGGCGATCCCCTGGGAGATGGTCAAGCCCTACGACGACGAGGGCGCCGGGGAGCCGATCAGGGACGACTTCCTGGGCGTGCAGTTCCAGCTCACCCGGTGGCTCGTGGGCTCACCTCCCGCCACCGCGTTTCGCGTAGCCCGCCTCGCCTGCGTGGTCGGCGGCGGCGGAGGAGGAGCGCTGCCGCGAGCGGCCGCCGAGCGGACGATCCTGGCCGGCCTGGCGCGGCGCCATCCCGGGGTCGAGGATGCGAGCCCCGGGCGCGCCACCTTCGAGGAGGTGACCTCCTTGCTGGGCCGCGGCGGTCTCGACCTTCTCCACTTCGCGGGTCATGCCGACTTCCCCGCCGGGCGCCCCGACGAGGCGAAGATCGAGCTCGAGGATCGGCCCCTACGCGCCCGCCACCTCTACGGCGAGATCGAGATCCGGATCAAGGCGGACCGGCCGCTCGTCTTCCTGAATGCCTGCCGCGCCGCCCGCCAGGGATGGGCGCTCTCCGGTCTCGGCGGGTGGGCGAAGACCTGGACGCAGGACTGCCAGTGCGGCGCCTTCGTCGGCCCGCAGTGGCTGGTGAAGGACAGCCTGTCGCGTGAGTTCGCGGAGGTCTTCTACGGCGAGCTCGAGGGTGGGCGAACCCTGGGAGAGGCGATGCTGGCGGCCCGGCTCGCGGTGCGGGAGAAGGATCCGAGCCGGCCGACATGGCTGGCGTATGTCGCCTACGGCCATCCGGGGGCGCGGCTGGTCCTCGGCGAGCGACCGAGGGCCGGACGAGCGGACGGCGGCGGCGGAGACGAGAAGCGATCGCCCGATCTCGCATCCGGAGGCGGCGCGGTGGCCGCCATTGCCGCGTCGAACCGGACCAACGCGCCTCCCGTGCCACCTCTCCCGCCTGGCCGTAGTGGAGATCCTGCGCGGCTCAAGGAGCGGCTCGGTGCAGGCCGCGAGGTGGCGGCGGCACCCATCCAGGTGCCCACCGCACGTGCAGGCCCGTGGTTGGCGCTGCTTTGCCTGGCCTGCCAGTCATTCGCGTGGTGCGCCATCGCGCTCCTGGGATTCCTCATGGCCAAGGTGGCATCCATCTCCAGCCCGGACGATCGGCCGGCACTCACGGTGCTCGCCCTCGTGGCGGGGATCGCGGCCCTGCTTGGTATCGCAACCGAAAGGGCTCTAGGGGAGCCGCCGCCGATTCCGCGATTCGCAATGCGGCTGCTCGCGCTCTTGGTCGGCGCCGTCTTCCTGGCATTTCTGTTCCTTGGATCCCCGCAAGGAGGCGCCTGATGAAGGCCATCAAGCTCGCCCTCTTCTATCTGTCGATGCCCACGATATGCAGCCTTCCTGCTGCGGCCAGCGCTCTCACGCCAGCTGAACGTGCGATACCGCGGGAGCTGCTGGGAGATGCCAAGGTCGAGATTGCCGTCATGCGCATGCCGGCCGTGCCCGGCGACCCACCGGTCGACGAACTGCCCGCCATCTCAAGCGACCGAAAGCGAGAGCGGCAAGCGCAGATCGAGGCGTGCTTCGCCCACGCCACATGGCTGCTCAACGACGACGGCACGTTCGAGTTCCGCCCCTTTCCGCGCGCGGGAATCGTGGACCATGTCGCGGGCGACTGGAGCGTCAGGGGACAGACGATCGAGCTCCACTCCCGGCCCGCAACTGAGAAGCGGTTCTGGGATACGTCGCTCGACGGCAGCCTGCAACCTGCCGCCGGGACGTACCGGCTTGACATCGTCGCTGTCGGATTGGGCATCGATCCTGAGCTCGTCGTCGCCGTGCATCAGAGCCTGCTCGCCGGAGAGCGCCCGCCGGTGATCGCGGTGGAGAGCTGGCAGCTGCCTGCGCTCTACGACGTGGAGCTGTCGGCAACCCAGGACGGCAGACGGTTGCCGGTGAGATCTGCGGCTCTCCGTCTGCTGGCGCCCGCTCCCGGTGCCACCGCACCGCTCGCTTTCCGTCTCGAGACCGCGATCGGCGGTGCCGGGACCTTCGTCTGGTCGTCGAGCCGTGCCGCGGATCCGCGGCAGCATTTGCGAGTCGAACGCGGCGAGTTGAGGTTCGACCTCACTACCGCACCGACCGCCGTCGGCATACCGGAGGTGGTGCTCGGTAGGCCGCACACGAAGATGGACGAACTCGTGGTCTCGTTCCCCTTTGTCCTCGGCGACCCCGGCTGGATCGGATACGCGGTGCCATCAGGTGCAGCGCCGGAGCCCATTGCCATCGCGCGCGGCAGCTTCGCAGTGTCGCTCCACGCCGATCTGATCGAGGGTGAGATCCATGCGATCGGTGCCGGCACGGACGGCCGCCGAGTCTCCTATGACGGCAGCCTGAAGGGCAGGAGAAGGCAGCCGTTCGCGCCCGCTCGAGCTCCGGACTTGATGCTGCCACAGGAACCGGCTACGGCCGGCGATCCGGGCCGCTTCTTCGATATCGAGATCAGCGGCAACGTCGACGGTTACGAGTTCTCTGCGCTCCCCGAGAAGCTCTTCATTCAACGGCAGGGCAAGTCGGAGTATAGAGTCACTCTCACGCCATCCGGTACCGTGATCCGTCGCGGCTGGACCTTCTTGCGCGGCACGATGGTTCTAGATAGGTTGCCGCTGCCGGGGCAGCGCCTTTGTTCGCATTTCGTGCCGCGGGACCAGTCGCTGGCATCGATATCTCAGGCGGATTGGTTCACCGGCGCCGCGGCTTCCGCTGAGAAAGTGGATATGGTGTTTCCGCAAGTGACGACGCTGTGTTACGCGATCGACGCCCAAGAGATCATCGTCGGCGAGGTCGACGGCGCCGGCATCAGCCTCGGCGGTGACGAGAGGCCGAGCCGGCTTCATGCCGCCTTCCACGGCAAGATCGCAAAGAGTCCGCTCGCGAGCCAGTTGGCCGACCGCCTCAGGAAGCGCGGGCTCACCGGTGATTGGCGCCTGACCGGCGGCGCCGGCGATGAGGCGGGGTGGCTCTCGCTGGCAGGCTCGAGCGGGAGTCTCCACGGCTCGCTCACGCCGCCAGCGGGCGCCACGATCCAGCTTCTCGGGACGGAGACAGAGACGACAGCCACGCTCGCCACGACCGATGGGTCGGGCCTCAGAGTCTTCCTCCGCCCGCAGGCAAACGGCGAGACTCTGATAGCTCTGGTCGAGAGCTCCGCCGACGGCGCTGCGAGCCTCCTCGGCCGCCGCAGGCCCGCGTCCCTGTCCAGCCCTGCACCTCCCGAAGCGAACGAGTCCGACGCCTTCGAGCTGATGCAGCTTGGAATCAAACTGGAGCTGGACCACAAGTGTGGCGACGCGAGGCTGGCGCTCGAGCAAGCCCTGGCCATCTACAG
>DATDGZ010000204.1:0-4800 GCA_036521795.1 Thermoanaerobaculia bacterium
GGTGACGCACGGCCTGCCGACGAGCACGCCGTGCTCGCCGCTCTGCACGGCTCGCGGCACGAGCTCGGGCAGGTGCTGCCCCTTGCCGTCGAGCAGGTACGGGAGGAGCTGGGGCGGCCGCTGCTGGAGCTCGATCCGGCGGCCGTCGCCGCGGCGCGGCTGCGCGTCCTCGAAGAGCTGGACCCGGATCCGCGCACGGCGGCGGGGCGGGCGGCGGCCGCCCGGCTCGGGCCCTTCTTCGGGTTCGTCGGAGCGTCGCCGTCGCGTGGCGGCGGCCACCAGCTCTACCTGACTCATCTCGAGGCGCTGGCGGCCTGCCCGTGGCAGCTGTTCCTGGGCCGGCTGCTGCGCATCGAACGGCCGGCCGATCCGCTCGGCGAACTGCCCGGCTCCGACCCATTGCGCCTCGGCAACCTGGTCCACCGCGCGCTCGACCGGATCGTCAAAGGCGCGCTCGCCGCGGCAGCCGGCGCCGGCGATGAGCCCGGCCAGGGAGGGGCCGGCGCCGGGGTCGAGCCCGGCGAGGCAGCGCCCGGCGCGCCGGCGGCCGCGCCACGGCCAGTGCCGGTGCGGTGGCCTGACCCGGAGGAGCTCGAGCCGCTGCTCGTCGAGGTGGCGGCGGAGGTGCTGGCGGAGGAGGGCCTGGTGCTGCCGGGCCTGGCGCAGGCGCTCGCCAGGCACGCCCGTCCCGTCGTCGACGTGGCCGGCGAGGTCGACTGGCCGTCTCCCGGCGCGGCCGTGCCGGTCTGCGCCAGCGAGATCGACGGCGAGCTGCTGCTCGAGCTGCCGGGGGGTGCGGCGGGAGAGCGGCGCCGCCTGCGCTTCCGTGCCGACCGCGCGGACCTCGTCGACGGCCGTTTGCAGCTCACCGACTACAAGACCGGCCGCCCGTTCTCGGACGCGCGCGACGCGGGCAGGCGGCGCCTGCAGCTGCTGGCGGAGATCCGCGCCGGCAAACGGCTGCAGGCCGTCGCCTATGGGTTGGCGGGCGGCCCGCGGGCCCGCGGGCGCTACCTCTTCCTGCGGCCGGAGCTGGCCCCCGCGGCCCGCGAGGTGGCGGTCGAGGCCGGCGACCGCGAGGCCATGGCGGCCTTCACGGCGGCGGTCCGCGCGGTGCTGGACGCGTGGGACGCCGGCAGCTTCTTCCCGCGGCTGGTCGATCCATCGGGTCGCCGGGAGCCGTCCCGCTGCGCACTGTGCGCGGTGGCCGAAGCCTGCCTGCGGGGCGATCCGGGGGCGGGGCGCCGCCTCCACGCGTGGGCCTCGCGGGCCCGCGCCGGGGCGCCCCCGGAACACCCCGCGGCAGCGGCGATGCTGGCCGCCTGGGACCTTCCCGCGGTCGCCGCCGCCGGCGCGTCGCCGCCGCGGGACGGGGCCGCGCTCGATGCCCCCGAAGCGCTCGCAGCAGAGAGCGAGGGCGGATGAGGCCAGTCCGATGACCGACCGCGCCGAGAGCGGCCCGCAGCGCCTGCCGCCGCCGCGGGAGCCACCCGGGGCGGACGCGGCGGCCGGGCTGCTGGCGAGCGACCGCGCCGCCCGCGCCGCGGCGCAGACCCGCTTCGACCGCCCGCTGGTGCTCGAGGCCGGCGCCGGCACCGGCAAGACCACCACGTTGATCGCCCGCCTGCTCGCCTGGTGCCTCGGAGAAGGTTGGGACAGAGCGGCCGCCGAGACGTCGCCCGCGGCCGGCGATGGATCGCCCGCGTCCGCAGCACCTTCTCTCTCCGGCGGCGCGGGGACTGGCGGCAGAGCGGGCGATCCAGCCGCGGCAGCGGCGGCCGCGGCGATGGCGGTGACGGCCGCGCGGGTGCTGCGGCGCGTGGTCGCCCTCACCTTCACCGAGGCGGCGGCCGCGGAGATGGCGGGACGAGCGGCGCGGGAGCTGATGGCGCTCGGCCGCGGCGCTCGCGCCGAGTGGCTGGCGGCCGCCGGCCTGCCGCCGGCGCCCGAGCTGGCACGGCGGGCGCGGGCGTTGCTCGCCGCCCTCGATCACCTGACCGTCGAGACCATCCATGCCTGGTGCTTCCGCCTGCTGGCCGCCCATCCCCTTGCAGCGGGAGTGCACCCGCGGCTGCAGATCGACGCGGACGGCAGGCTGCTGCAGCAGGTCATCTCCGAGACCGTCGAGGCCGCCCTGCGGCCGGGTTACGGCACGCCGGGCGATCCGCACCTGCTGGCCCTCGCCGCCCAGGGGTGCGGCCCGCGGGAGGTGGCAGAGGCCCTCGCCGCCCTGGTCGACGGCGGCATGACGGCCGCGGCCCTGCGCCGGGATCCCTTCGCCGGCGACGCCTGGCCGCGGCTGCGGCGCCGCCTCGCCGTCGCCTGCGCCGGCCTGCGGGCGCTGCTCGCGCCGAGGCTGAAGGGCAGCCGGCTGCGCAACGCCGCCGGCATTCTCGGCGCCCTGGACGCCCTCGATGCGCCCGCCGCGCTCGCCGCACCCGCCGCACCCGCAGCACCCGCCGCGCCCGCCGCGCTCGACCCGCTCGCGCCGGAGCCGCCGGACGCCCCGCCTGCGCACCCGGCCGCAGGCGCCGCGGGTCCCGGGGCCGAGACCTCCGCCGCGCCGGGCGAGGACGTCGCGTCGGAGATCGCGGCCATCGAGCGGCGCAGCGCGGAGGCGCTGCCGCCCAACCTCCGCAAACACATCGCCGGCTGGGGGCGCGGCCGCCTCGGCCGGCAGGAGCGGGAGCGTCTGGGCGAGGTCTGCGAAGAGTTGGCGGATCGGGCCGCCGCGGTGGCTCGCCTGCTCGATCACCTCGACGATCTCGATCCCGAGCGGCTGCGCCATGGACGGCTGGCCCTCGCGCCCCTGCTCGCCGGGGTCGAGGGCGAGCTGCGGCGCCGCGGCATCGCCACCTTCGACTCTCTCCTGCGCGGCGCCCGGCACCTGCTGGCGGCCCACCCGGAAGTGCGGGCGAAGCTGCGCCGCGCCATCGATCAGCTGCTGGTCGACGAGCTCCAGGACACCGACGCCACGCAATGCGAAGTGCTGCGCTGGCTCGCCCTGGACGGTCCGGCGGAGGAGCGTCCCGGTCTCTTCCTGGTGGGCGATCCGAAGCAGTCGATCTACGGCTGGCGCAGCGCCGACCTGCGGGCCTACGAGGGCTTCGTGGCGCGGGTGGAGGAGGGCGGCGGCGAGGTGCGCCAGCTGGTCGAGAACTTCCGCTCGGTTCCCGCGGTGCTGGCCGAGGTGGCCCGCGTCGTCGGACCGGTGATGCGCGAGCGGCCGGGAGTACAGCCGCCGTTCGCACCGCTGCTGCCCTGCGAGCGCCGCGCCGCCGACCGCGGCTTCACCGCCGGCGGGCGGTCGCCGGTCGAGCACTGGGTGTCCTGGCTGCCGGCCGCGGCAGGTGAGGACGAGAGCGGCGGCGAGCTGCTGTCATCCCAGACCGAGAGCGGCGGCGAGCCGCCGGCGCCCCAGGCGGCCACCGCCACCGCGCTCGAGGCCGAGGCGATCGCCGCCGATCTGCTCGAGCTCCACCAGCGGCACGCGGTGCCCTGGCGCGACGCGGCGATCCTGCTGCGCTCGACCGGCGACCTCGAGATCTACCTCGACGCCCTGCGCCGCGCCGGCATCCCCTTCGCCGTCGGACGGGACAAGCAGTACTACCGCCGGCGCGAAGTCATCGACGCCGCGGCGGCGGTGCGCGCCGTGCTCGACCCCGGGGACCACCTGGCGCTGATCACCGCTCTGCGCTCGCCGGCGGTCGGCGTGCCGGACGCCGCCCTGCTGCCGCTGTGGCGACACGAGCTGCCGCGCCTGTTGACCGAGCTGCACCATCCTTCCCCGGAAGGGCTCGCCGCGGTCCGCCGGGCGGTCGAGGCGGCAGCCGGCGAGGTGCCCGCGGGAGTGCCGGGTCTCGAGCGGGTGGCGGGGTGGGAGCTCAGCCTGCTGGCCGCGATCGAGCAGCTGGCGGTGCTGCGGGAAGCCTTCGCCGCCGAGCCGGCGGACGTCTTCGTCGAGCGGCTGCGGCGGCTGTTGCTGCTCGACGCGACGGCCGCCGCGCGCGATCTCGGCGGCTATCGCCTGGCCAATCTCGAGCGCTTCTTCCGCCGCCTGCTGGTCGAGCTCGAACAGGGCAGCGGCGACGTCGCGGCGGTGCTGCGGGCGCTCCGCGAAGACGTCGCGACGGGCCGCGAGGCGGAGGAGGGCAAGCCGCCGGAAGGGGCCGAGGACGCCGTGCAGGTGCTCACCATTCACGGCGCCAAGGGCCTCGACTTCGCGCACGTCTACCTGCCGCAGCTGCACAAGCCCGGAGGCGGCGAGCGGCCGGCCACGGCGGTGGGGAGCCCGCCCGACGCCGGCCCGGACGGCTGCGAGTACCGCCTGCTGGGCGCCGTCACCCCGGGCTTCGACCTGGCGGAGGAGAGGCGCCTCGAGGTCGAGGCCGCCGAGCGCGTGCGCACCCTCTACGTGGCGATGACCCGCGCCAGGGACCGGCTGGTGCTGGCCGGCGACTGGCCGCGGCTGCCGGCCGACCCGCGGCTTCCCGCGCAGGCCCGGACCCACCTGCAGCTGCTGGCCTGGCGGCCCGGCTGCCCCGACCTGCAGCTGCTCTGGCAGTACGCCGGCGGGCGCGGCGCCGATCTGATCGATCCGGAAGGTGTCACCTGGCGCTTCCCGGCGCTCTCCGGTCGGCGGGAGGACGCGGCGGCGACCCCCGGTGGGCCGGCGTGGGGCGAGGCCCTGGCGGCGCCGGCTGCGATCGCCGCCCAGGCCGCCCTCCTGGCTGGCTGGCGGGCCGCCGCTACCGCCCGCATGGGGCGGCCCTTCGGCGCCGCCGCCTCGGAGGAGGCTCA
>DATDGZ010000205.1:0-26173 GCA_036521795.1 Thermoanaerobaculia bacterium
AGCCTCATCTCGGCCGCGAACTCCGTGGGGGACTTCCGCAGGGCGGAAAAGACGGTCGGCGGAAAGTCAAAGGTGACCTGGGGCATACGCTCTCCTGCTCCTCGCATTGTAACTTGAACTCGGGCACATTGTCCGCTCTCCCGCGCCGGCCTTCTGGCCGAATTGACCTGGGAAGCGATGGGCGGCCTCGAAGGCCGGCCGCCCACCGCTAGTGTCACCGCCCGCCCTGCGCCTTCATTGACACCCAGAGCCCGATGGCCCCGAGCACCAGATGGGGCGACCAGCTCGACGGCGACCAGCCTCGCCGCGTAGGCCATCCGCCGCGTGAAGAGCAGATCCGCAGGTCCAGCTTCCCCCGCCAGGCCCCGTACAGCCTAGCGGTGCACTCGCATCGCTAGGCGTCGGATCGCCGCTTGGATGGGTATGGGAGAGCACTACGGCGTGGCGGTGATGTCGGCGCGGGTGCGTGCCGAGGTCGAGCCCGCGCGAGATCCTCAAGGCATGCCTGGCCCGGGCCGCCGGCGTCGTGTGCATGCGCCAGGTGCAACCGGCTCGGCAAGAAGCTGTTCGTGGACTACTGCGGCGCGACGGTACCGGAAGTGGACTCCGGGACCGGCGAGGTGCTGCGCATGCCCTCGGACCGGCGCGCAGCGGCGATCCGGCGCCCCGAGCGCGCCACGCGCCGATCCAAACGCCTGGCCTGGCTGCCGCGTATGTTCTCTTCGACGGCGCTCACTGGCCGGTTGTCCGCCGCGGCGCCGTGTGCTAGGAACTGCCGGCCATGCTCGCCACGCCCTTGCTGCTCTTCGGAGTGATCGCGCTGGCGGTCGCGCTCTGGAACCGGCTCTTCACGGCGGTGCCGTGGCGGGTCGTGGCGATCTTCTGCGCCCTGCTGGCGGCCTACCAGGCCGAGACGCTGTTCACCTCCCGGGTGGACCTCCCGGGCAGGATCTGCAACTCGGTCTACCCATGGAAGGCGCTCGGGGGCGCACCGATACGCGCCAACACCGGGATCGTCGTCACCGAGCTCGTGCCGTGGACGGACGCCGCCCGGCAAGAGCTCCTCGCCGGCGACCTGCCGCTCTGGAACCGCGGACTCGGCGCCGGCTCGCCGCTCCTCGCCAGCCAGCAGACCGCCATCTTTCATCCCTTCACCCTCCTCGGGCTCGCGCTGCCGATCGGCAAGGCGTGGACGCTCTCCGTCGGGCTGCGCCTCTTCTCGTGTCTGTTCTTCCTCTTCGTGTTCCTGCGTGAGTGGCGGCTGCCGACCCTCGCCGCCATCTTCGGCGCGGTCGCCTATACCTTCTGTACGTTTCACGTCGTCTGGCTGCTCTTCCCGCTCGGGCTCGCGACGATGGCGTTGCCCGTGGGGCTCGCGGCGGCGACGGAGCTGGTGCGGCGGCCCCGCTCGCGCTCCTTCCTCCTGCTCGTCCTCGCCCTGTCCCTCGCCATCCTCGGCGGCCATCCCGAGTCGGCCCTCTTCGTCGGCGTCACGGTGGGTGCCTATGCTCTGTATCTGACGCTGACCGAGCACTTCCCCGCCGCCGTCCGCCTGGCGCGGCTGGCGCGAGCCGCCGCCGCGGCCCTCGCCGCGGTGCTGCTCACGGCGCCTGTCTGGTACCCGACGCTCGCCGTGCTGCCCTTGACCGATCGCTATCAGGCGTTCCGGGGCCTCGCCGCGCATCCTCCGCCGCGCCGGGTGACGGGCCAGTGGCTCCTGCCCCTCTTGGCACCGAACATCCTCGGCAACGTCCAGACCGGCACCTACCAGCGGCCGGAGACGCCCGACCGGTCGATCCCCTCGGACTACGGCGAGGTCGCCACCGGTTACAGCGGGGCCGCCGCGCTTGCCCTGGCGCTGGCCGGCTTCGGTATGGCGCGGCGGCGGCCGGCTGGCTTCTTCCTGGCGGCGCTGGCGGCAGCCGTCCTGACCGTCGCGGAAGCACCGGTGTGGTACCCCTTGATCTGCCGCCTTCCGCTGCTCGGCATCGCCCTCCACCAACGCCTGCGCTTCCTCTATGCGCTGGGGGTCGCCGTCGGCGCCGCGACGGCGCTGGGCAAGCTCCTCGAGCACCCTGCCAACTGGCGCCCGGTGAGGTGGGGGCTCTGCGCGGCGGGGCTGCTCGTGGGCGCCGTCCACGCCCTGGGCTGGCATGACCTTGCCGAGCGCGGCGCGAGCCACTTCGCGCTCGTGCAGCTGGCGCTCTCGCTCGGCGTGCTCCTGGTCCTCGCCGGCATGGCCGCCGCGCGGGTTCCACGGCCGGCGTTCGTGGCGGCGGCGATCGCGCTCACCCTTCTCGAGCTCGGCGCGGTCACCTGGCGCTACAACCCGGCGGCGTTCCCCGGCGAGGTCTTGCCGCCGACCGGAGCCGTCCGGGCGCTCGCGCAAGGTGCCGCCCCGCATCGGATGGTCGCGGTCGGCGCGAGCTTCATGCCTGATACGCCAGGCGCCTTCGGGCTCGAGGACGTCAAGACCACCGATCCGATCCATGCGCCGCGCTATGCCCAGCTGCTGCAAGCCCTCCTGGAGGTCCGCCCCGGCGACAACGGCGAACGGGTGCGCGCGTGGGAGAGCCCCTTCCTGGACTTCCTGAACGTGACGGCGATCTACAGCCCGCCGGAGACGCCCCAGGCCAATCCGGACTGGCGGCTCGTCTATGGCGGCAAGGACGGCCTGGTCTTCGCGAATCCCCACGCGCTGCCGCGCTATTTCCTGGCCACGCGCTGGCGGGCCGCGCCGAGCTTCGAGCTCGCCCGGCGCCAGATGGAGCAGATCGCGGACTTCCGCCAGATGACGGTGGTCAATCGCGTGCCCTGGTGGGTCGGCGGAGCGCCGCCAGGAACGCGGCAGGAAGGCCAGGGGGGTGGCGGAGCGGTACGGCTCCTCTCCTACACCGGCAGCCGCACATGCCTCGACGTCGCGTCCCGCGGCTGGAACCTGCTCGTCACCAGCGACGCGAGCTGGCCCGGCTGGCGCATCACCTGGAACGGCGCGCGTCTGCCGCCGGTCCTCGTCAACGGCGTCTTCCTCGGGGTGTTCCTGCCACCCGGCAAGGGAGTGCTCGAGCTCCGCTACCGGCCCCGGGAATTCGACCTCGGCCTCGCGCTCGCGGGCGGCGCGCTCCTCGCGCTTGCCGCGGGCCTGGCGGTCTCGCGCCTCTACCGCCGCCGGCGCGCTGCTGCCGGCTGCCCCGCTGCCTTTGCGAAGTAGAGGACGCAGGCGGCCCTCGAGTCGCGATTGTAGGTAGACTCAGGCGATGGCCAACGTGAACAACCCCTACCTCGAGCTCACCAAAGAGCTGAACCGGGGCCGCCTGCGGGCGCTGCTCAGCTCGGGCCAGGCGGTCGTCGTTCACCGGCTGGCGATCATGAGCAAGGACGGGGACTGGCTGCTGCGGGAAGACGCCGAAGCGGTGACTCACGCGTTGGAAGTCCTGTCCCGCCGCGGCGCCTGGTATCGCTTTGGAGCGCCCCTCGACCTGCGGTGGCTTGCCAACGGCTGGAGCGCTCATCTCGAGTTCCGGCGGGGTCCGCTGCGCTTGCGGATCGACTTCGTCACCCGGCCGCCGCGGATCGGCGCCGAGTGGTTGCAAGGCATCTGGGAGACCGCCCAGGCGAGCGGCACCGAGGTCGTCGGTCTCGAGCCGCTTGCCGCACTGAAGCTGACGAACCGTGAGAAGGACTATGCCGTCGTCGGCGAGCTGGCGCGCTTGATGACCGATCCTCGGGCGCAATTCCTCTATTCCCGTAGCAGCCGCGACCTGATCGAGCTCGCATCGAAGCACCCCGCCGAGCTGGCGGAGGGACTCCGGCAGCGGCCGCTCCTCGCCCACATCGGCGAGGGACGAGAGGCTCTGGAAGAGGCGCTCGACCGCGAGCGGCGCGCGCTGATGCGTGCCAACGAAGAGCGCCTGAGCCGGTACCAGGTGGCGGCCGAGAGCTGGGCGGCGAAGTGGCCGGCCGTGCGTCGCCAGATCGAGGGCCTGCCCCTGCTCGAGGCTCACCGCGTGATGACTTCGGCGGCCGCAGGAACTCTCCCGTTCGCGCCCGGTCCGGGAGGCGATTCGTGAGCGGGCCGCGCGACGAGTTCCTGAGCGAGGAGGACCTCGACCTGCGCAACCTCTCGGATGACGAGCTCGTCGCCTACTGGAATCTCTGGCTCGAGCAGGCGCAAGCCACGAACGAGCTCGACGCGCAGCTCTACTCGCACGGGGTCTTCGAACGGGAACCGGAAGACCCTGCGAGCCCGGGCGTCCACGTAGCCGCGCGCATCAGGCGCTGACCTGCCGCGGTTACCCGGGCACGCAGCCCTCACATTGATGTGAGTCCCCGCGTCGCGACGAATGGTTCAATTGTTGCGATCGAATCAACGATCGGCGGACGACGGATTGGCGCACTCACGCAACGCCGCAATTCTTAGCGCATCGATCACCCGGCTAGCATGACGCTGCGGTCCATAATGTTCTCGGCACTTTCCATTACCACCATGATTGCGAGTCACACCACTCCGATCTTCGCCGGCACCGCCGGCACGTGGGTGACGACCGGCAGCATGAAGACGGCCCGCCTGGGCCACACGGCGACACTTCTCAACAGCGGCCTCGTGCTCGTCGCCGGCGGCACCAATGGCCCGGGCGGCGCTCTTGCCAGCGTCGAGCTCTACGATCCCTAGCACCGCCACGCCTGGCGGCGGTCCCGGCGCGGTGGCATAGCGGCGCGGCGCGAGCGGTCGGCTGACGCCCCGTCCGCGGCAATCCCGCTCGGGACGCGGCGTCAGCTGGTCGCGCCCGCGGCCACCGGCGCCAGCACCATCGCCGTGCCGTAGCAGAGCACCTCGGTGACGCCCTTCATCACCTCGGTGGCGTCGTAGCGTATGCCGACGACGGCGTTGGCGCCGTGCGCCTCGGCGTGGTGGATCATCAGGTCGAAGGCCTCGCCACGCGTCTTCTCGCACAGCTCGGTGAACAGCGTGATGTTGCCGCCGACCAGCGTCTGCAACGAGCCGCCGAGGGTGCCGAGGATCGAGCGCGAACGCACGACGATGCCGCGCACGATCCCGATGGTGCGCACCGTCCGGTAGCCGTCGATGGTGAAGCCCGTCGTCGTCATGGAAGCGTCCATCCGGAGTCCTCCTCAAGGGTCGAATCGTGATCGGTATCTCGAGAGATGTCGAGCTCGCGCCGGCGCCGGCCGCTCCGCCCGCTCAGCGCTCGCCCGGCGTATCGCCGTCTTCCTCCGGGCGGGACCCGCGACGCGGCGGCTCTCCGCGGCGCGGCAACTCTTCGCGGCGTGACCGGTCGGCGCGGTAGCCCTGGCGCCCGGGCAGGTCTTTCCTGGGGGCGTCCTGGTCCGCCGCCAGCTCGAGGTGGAACTTGTGCAGGAAGCGGTGAATGACCGGCGCGAACAGCACTCCGGCCACCACCAGGAAGCCGATGCCGGCGAACAGCGCGTAGGCCGAGGCGAAGAGCTTGCCGGCGACGGTGTGGAGATCGCCGACCGGTCCCATGCCGCCGAGCAGCATCGAGGCGTTGAGCAGCGAGTCGATAAAGGGCATGCCCTCGATCCAATGGTAGCCCGCGACGCCGATGGCGAGGGAGCCGGCGACGAAGGCGAGCGCGAACAGCGCGTGTCCCGCCATGCGTCGCGCGAAGGCCCGGCGCGGCAGCAGCGGCATCGACCTGTGCTCGAACATGCGGCGTCGCTCGCTCAGCTCAGCCCGCGCCACCCTCGTGGGGAGACGGACCCGCGACCGCCTCGCCGGCGGCCAGGTAGACCGTGGTCCGCGGGTGGTACGTCCGCCAGTCGAACCAGTAGTCCTTCATCGCCGGCAGCGGCACCAGCTGCCGCCCCCGCCAGGGCCCGGCCACCGCCCGGCCCTGGAAGTCCCACTCGCTGCCGGTCGCCCCGTCCAGCCAGCGCCGCGGCGCGGCGGGAGCCGCGGGCGCCGCCCGGTCTGTCGACGTCGCCGCAGCCGCTGCCGACCCCGGCGGCGCCGCCGGCGACCCCGGCGAGGGTCCGAGCTTGACGAAGAAGGGCACCCGCCGGCCGTCGATCCTACTCTCGAAGGCGCGCAACGAGCGGCCGTCCTCCGCGACCAGGATGACGACGCCCAGCCCGCCGACGTCGTCGACCACCGCTCCCTGGCGGCGCAGGGACTCGACCGGATAGGCGCGCGCGGCGCCGCCGTGCTCGAGGCCCAGGACCAGGGTGCGCGGCGGCAGCGGCCCGCGGCCGTCGGCTCCCGGAACGCCGGCGACCACCGGCATGCGGCCGGTCTTCGCCTCCCAGTCTGCGCTCCAGGTGCGCCACGCCGGCGTGGCAGCGGGGTGCAGGACCCGGCCCTCCGGGTGCTCGCGGTGCCAGATGCCGAAAGCGACCTCGTCGGCCCGCACCAGCCGCAGCCGGCTGCCGCGCAGCGGTCCGGCGAACGCCTCGCCGCTGGCCTGCTGCCACCACGAGCCGGTCTCCTCGTCGCACATCACGAAGTTCTGGTTGTTGATGCCGCAGAGATGGAATCTCAGGCGCCGGCCCCGCAGCTGCTCCTCCCACACCAGACCGGTGTGGCAGAGCGTTCAGTAGGTGACGGCGAGCGGGGTGCCGCCGGCGATGTCCTCCACGACGTGATGGAAGGCGATCTGGCGCACCGGGTACGCCGCCGCCTCGCCCCGGATCTCGACCGCCAGCACCATGTCGCCGGGCTCGACGTAGGACGCGGCGGCAGCCGCCGAATCGTAACCCGGGTGGCGGAGCGGCGGGAACAGCCATTCGAAGTGGTTCTGGCGCGACAGCCAGGCGGCCGCCGCCAGCGGCAGCAGGGCCGCCGCTGCGAGCGCCCGGCCCATCCACCGCGAGGAGCGCCAGAGCCGCCAGGCGAGCGCCGCGCCGGCGCCGAGCGCCAGCAGCGTCGCCGCCGGGGCCACGCGGCGCAGCGCATAGGCGCGGGACATGGCCGCGGCGGCCTGGGGCTGGAACGGCCGCATGGTCCAGGCCGGGATCCACACCAGCGCCACGGCGGCGGCGGCGACGGCGAAAAGCGCCACGGCCCAAGACCAGCGGCGCGGCGGCGGCACGGATCCGGGCCGTTTTCCTGAGGTCATGGGCTCTGTGGTCATGGGCTCTGCGGTCATGGTCATGGCTGGGGTATTGTACCCGCGGACACCGGAGGTACGCTGCCGCCCATGGCCGTGATCGACTGCCACAACCACTTCTACCCGCCGGCGTACCTCGACGCGCTGCGCTCCGGCGACACCAACGTGCGGGTCACCGTCGACGCCGAGGGCAACCCGCGCCTGCACTACCCTGGCGACTACAACATCGCCGTCCGCGGCCACCACGACATCGACTACCGCGAGGAGGTGCTGCAGGAGCTGGGGGTGGACACCCAGGTGCTCAGCCTGACCACTCCCGGGACTCACGTGGAGTCGCCGCCGCAGGCGGTGCGGCTGGCCAGCCTGGTCAACGACGCCTTCGCCACGGTGGTCCGCGACAAGCGCGGGCGCTTCGCCGCGCTCGCGACGCTGCCGCTCAACGATCCCGCCGCGGCGGTGCGCGAGCTCGAGCGCGCCTGCACCCAGCTCGGCTTCCGCGGCGCCATGCTGTTCAGCAACGTCAACGGCGTGGCGCTGTCCGACGCGCGCTTCTGGCCGCTGTACGAAGCGGCGGACGGCCTCGGCGCCGTGCTCCACGTCCACCCCACCAACCCGGTGGGCGTCGAGGCGATGACCGAGTACTGGCTGATGCCGCTGGTGGGCTTCCTCTTCGACACCACGCTCGCCGCGGCCAAGCTGGTGTTCAGCGGCGTCGCCGAACGGTACCCCCGCATCCGCTGGGTGCTGGGCCACCTGGGCGGCGCCATCCCCTACCTGGCCGAGCGGCTCGACCGCGGGTTCCACAGCTTCCGCGAGTGCCGCGTCCATCTCACCAGGCCGCCCAGCGAGGTCCTCAAGCGCTTCTACTTCGACACGGTGAACTTCGATCCCGGCTCGCTCGAGCTGGCCGTGGCCTTCGCCGGCGCCGACCACCTCCTCGCCGGCAGCGACTACCCGCACCAGATCGGCAGCATCCCGAAGATGCTGGACTCGATCCGCGCGCTGCCGATCTCCGAGCTCGAGCGCGCCGGCGTCCTCGGCGACAACGCCGCGCGCCTCGTGCTGGGCTAGCAGCCGCCCGGCCGGCTCCCTCCGCCAGCGGCCGTCATGACGCTGCCGATCTTCCTGGTCCTGGCGCTGCTGGTCACGGTGGCGATCTGCTTCTCGCTCGAGAAGATCTCCGTCGACGTCGTCACCTTGCTGCTGCTCTGCGCGCTCGTGCTGCTGCGCCTGCTGCCGATCCGCGAGGCGTTCGCCGGCTTCTCGAGCGACATCGTGATCGTCCTGGCGGCGCTCTTCGTGCTCTCCGGCGCGCTGATCAAGACCGGGGTGATGGAGAATTTCGGCAGCGCCATCTCGAGGATCGCCGGCACCAGCAGCACCCGGGTGCTGCTGGTGCTGATGCCGGCCACCGCCTGCATCGCCGCCTTCCTGCACAACACCACCACCACCGCCGTCTTCCTGCCGGCGGTGCTCGGACTCTGCCGCAAGAGCCGGCTGAACCCCAGCCAGATCCTCATCCCCTTCGCCTACGCCTCGATGATGGGCGGCACCTGCACCCTGCTGGCGTCCTCGACCACCATCGCGGCGAGCGGCTACATGGCCAGTGCCGGGCTGCGGCCGATCGGCCTGTTCGAGTTCCTGCCCTTCGGCCTGGCCGTGATCGGCACCGGCGTCGTCTACATGGTGGCGATCGGCGCGCGCTTCCTGCCGCGGCGTGCGGAGGGCAGCCTGACCGACAGCTACCACGTCCGCGAGTACCTGTCGGAGGTCATGGTCACCGGCCGCTCGCCGCTCGCCGGCCGCACCATGCGCGAGCTGCGCTTGTCGGCCATGGGCCTCACCGTGCTGGCCATCCATCGCGGCGACCAGACGCTCTATCCGGGGCCGGGCGTGAGCCTCGCGGCGGGAGACCTGTTGATCGTCAAGGCCAGTCGCGAGGCGCTCCTCGAAGTCAAGCAGACCGAGGGCATGGAGATCGTTCCCGACCTGCACCTCGGCGATCAGGACCTGGTAGGCGGCACGGTCAAGATCGCCGAGGCGATCGTCATGCCGCAGTCGCTGCTCATCGGCCGGACCCTCCGCGAGCTGAACTTCCGCCACCGCTACGGGCTGACGGTGATCGCGGTGCACCGGCGCGGCCACGCCTTCCCGACCAAGATCGGCAGTCTCTCCCTGCGCGTCGGCGACGTGCTGCTGCTGCAGGGAGACGCCGAGCGCTTCGCCGATCTCGGCAACAGCCTCGACGTCTGGGTGCTCGAGCAGACCGAGCACTACGCGGGAGCGCGCCGATCCCGGCAGCGTCTGCTGGCGGTGGGCCTGTTCGCGGTGGCGGTGGCCGCCGCCGGCATCGGCGCGGTGCCGTTGGCCATCGCCTTCCTGCTCGCCGCGCTCGCCGCCATCGTGCTCAAGCTGATCAGCGCCGAGGAGGCCTACAAGTCCATCCACTGGCGGCTGATCATCCTCATCGCCGGCATGACCTCGTTCGGCGCGGCGATGAAGAGCTCCGGCGCCGCCGCCTACCTGGCGAACCTGATCGTCCACTGGGGAGCGCCGCTCGGCGTCCCCTACATCCTGCTCGGCTTCGCGGTGCTCACCATGCTGCTGAGCCAGCCGATGTCGAACGCCGCCGCCGCCCTGGTCGTGCTGCCGGTCGCCCTCTCCACCGCCGCCGCCCTGCACGTCGCGCCGCGCACCTTCGGCATCGTCGTCACCCTCGCCGCGTCGATCTCCTACATCACCCCTTTCGAGCCCTCCTGCCTCCTGGTCTACGGCCCCGGCAAGTACCGCTTCCGCGACTTCCTGATCGCCGGCGCCCCGCTCTCGCTGCTGCTGCTGGTGGTGCTCATGCTGCTGGCGCCGCTGCTGTGGCCGCTGCGGTGAACGGCCGCGCCTGCCTGATCGCCAACCGCACTTCGCTTTGCATGGCAACAGGCTGCGGGATTACAATGGCGCATACGGTGGCCGCGTAAAGACTGCGTAGGTGTCATCGCACGGGAGGTGCCCCCATGAGCCGGCCAGGACGGATCTCGATCTCGGCAGCGATCCTGGGCGCGCTGCTCGCCGCGGCTGCCGGCACGCCCGCGGCCGCGCGGGCCGCGCGGGCCGCCGAGGCCGCTGGCGCCCCTGGGGGAGGCACTCCGCCGCTTCCCTCCTTCGCCGAGCGCGTCGATGTGAGGCAGGTCAACCTCGAGGTGTTCGTCACCGACGCCCAGGGCCGTGCCGTCACCGATCTCACCGCCTCAGACTTCCGGGTCTTCGAGGACGGCAGCCCGGTCGCGCTGCAGAGCTTTTCATGGGTCGACGGCGGCAAGGGCGCCGCGGGCAGGCCGGCCCCCGGGAGCCAGGCCGCGGGTGCGGCGGACGAGACCCCGGTCCGCGCCGTCGTGGTGCTCGACGAGGAGCACACGCGGGCGCCGGATCGGGCCGCGCTCTTCGCCCGGCTGGGAGAGGTGCTCGCCGGGCGCCTGCCGCACGGCAGCCAGGTGACGATCTGGCGGTACAACGGCGGGATGAGCGTCCTGCTGCCGTTCACCGGCGAGCGCCACGACATCCTCGCGACCCTGGCGAAGGAGGCGGCGACGTTCTCGGCGCGGCAGATCTACGCCGACGAGGACCGGCTCTCGACGCTCGCCGCACTGCACGAGGACGCGCTGGCGGGCCCCTGCCTGTACGGCGAGCAGATCGCCCGCGCCTATGCCGAGCGGCAACGCGCCGAGGTGCTGCGCGACGTGGACGCGCTCGGCCGCCTGGTCGGCACGCTCGAGGGCCTGGCCGGGCGCAAGCTGCTGCTCTACGTCAGCGACGGCATCCCCCTGCGCCCGGGCGAGGAGGCCTGGGCAACCTTCCTCGAGCTGTGCGGCGGCAGCGGCCAGCAGAGCGGGGTGAAGGGTGCGATGGACGTCGGGGCCATGTCGCCCGAGCTGAAGATCCAGCGCCCCGACCCGGCGAAGCTCCGGCTCGAGGCGCTGACCTACGACACCTCCAAGGAGTGGGAGGCCTTGACGGCGCGCGCCAACGGCCAGGGACTGAGCCTCTACAGCCTGGTGACCGGCGGACCGGCGTCCCTCTCGTCGGCGATCCAGAACGAATCGTCCGGACCCTCGGCGATCGTCCTCGGCGGCGAGGAGGACAACCGGCTGGACGCGGTGTTCTTCCTGGCCGCGGAGACCGGCGGCAGGCTGGTCTACAACGGCAGAGACGTGGAGCAGGCGCTCGGCGGGATCGTGGACGACTTGAGCTACTACCTGCTCGGGTATCCGGCTCCGGACCCCACGAACGGGCGCATCCGGCGGTTGCGCGTCGAGGTGGCCCGCGCCGGTCTCCGCGTGCGCCACCGCCGCACCTATGCTCTCGAGTCCGAGGACCAGCGGGCCAGCGACCGGCTGCTGACCCGCCTGTACTACGACGTCGGCGAGAACCCGCTCGGTCTCAAGCTGACGTCGAAGACGGCGGGACCCAGGGAGCGGGCGACCACCACCCGCCTGCAACTGACGGTGCCGCTGAGCGGCCTCGCCCTGTTGCCCGCGAGCGACGCCGAGCCGCGGCAGCTGCAGGGGCGGATCACCGTCTACCTCGTCTCGCGGGACGGCGAGGGCAACACGTCCCCGGTGCGGCGCCGCGTCCTGCCGCTCCGCTTCCCGGCGGCCGAGGCCGAGAGTGTCCGCCAGCGCACCTTCCTCTACGAGGTGGCGATGCAGCTCCGGCAGGGCCGCAACGATCTGGCCGTCGCGGTGCGCGACGACGTCACCGGCGAGATCTCCTTCGCCGGCCAGGTCGTGACGATGCCGCGCTGAGATTGCCGAAATTGGTCAGGCTGACCGCAAGAGCGCGGACCCGAGCGCGGCGAAGAGCGCGGCGAAGCCGAGCAGCACCGCCGCGGGGAGCAGGACCGCTTCGACGCCGTGGCCGAAAGAGATCAGGGCGTGGAAGCCGTCCATCGCCCAGGGCGTGGGGAGCACGTGGGCGGCGCTCCAGAGCCAGCGCGGCATGACCTCGCTCGGCCACCAGCAGCCGCCCAGCGCCGCCAGCACCATGCTCGAGGTCCAGCCGACCGCGGAAGCCTGCTCCGGCGAGGAGAGGACCGCCCCGAGGAAGGTCGAGAGCGCCGCGACCGCCAGCAGGTAGGCGCCGAGCAGCAGCGCCAGGCCGGCGGGCGACGAGCCCAGCGAGAGGCCGAACAGCAGGCGGCCGGCGAGCAGCAGCAGCACGGCCTGGACGGCGGCCAGCAGCACGCGCCCGGCGAGCTTGCCGGCGAAGAGCACGGCGCGCGACAGCGGCAGGGCGGCTTGGCGGCGGATCAAGCCGTTCTGCTTCTCGAGCGTGAGGAAGACGGCGCCATAGATCAGCGTCATCATCAGCACGGTCATGGTCAGGATCCCCGGGACGCTCTGCGCGAACCCCCTGGGCACCGGGTGGCCGCCGCCGGCGGTCGTCACCGCCACGGTCACCAGCGGCGGGCGCGCGGCGACCGCGGCGAAGAAGCGCCGCGTGGCGGCTCCCTGGCTGTCGCCCGGCGGCGGTGGGCCGGCCTCGGCCAGGCGGCCCACGACGCGGACGATGGCGCGCACGACGTGGGCCTCGGCGGCCAGGCTGAATTCCTCGTTCGCGCCGCTTGCCTGCTCCAGCCGCAGCGTCTGCCGGCGCCCGGCCAGTGCGTTGGCGGTGAACCCCGCAGGGATGACCAGCGTGCGAATCGGGGGGCGTGGCGCCGGCGCCTGCCGCCGCCTGCCGCCGCCACCGGCAGCGCCGGCCGTGCCGGCGGTGGCAGGGCTCCCAGCGCCAGGGCCCACCTGCCGATCGGTCCGCTCGGCCAGCTCGGTCAGCTCGAGGCGCTCCCCTGCCGAGAGCTCCTTGACCAGGGTCCTCGCCAGCCAGCCGCCGTCGCGGTCGTCCACCGCCAGGCTCGCCTGCCGGGGATCGCCGCCGTTCATCGACCCGAAGATCCACATCAGGGCGAGCGGCAGGAGCAGCATCCACCCCAGCGACGCGCGGTCGCGCAGGATCAGCCGCAGATCATTGCCGGCCAGGAGGCCGATCTGTCGCCAGCGGCTCACTGCAACTCTCCACGCAGCAGGCGCCGCTGCCAGAGCGGCGCGGAGGCGGCCAGGAGCAGCGCACCCACCCCCGCCAGGATGGCGATGTTCGGCAGCACCGCGGAGAGTCCCTCGCCGTTCACCACCAGCCGCTGGTAGCCGCGGGTCGCCCAGTAGATCAGCGAGAACGGCGACAGCGACCGCAGCAACCCCGGCAGACTGTCGAGCGGTATGAAGGCCCCGCCCGCGAAGGCCATGACCAGCGACAGCATGGCGGCCAGGGTGGCGCCCTGCCGCTCGTTGCGGGCGGCGGCGTACATGGCCGAGGCGAAGCCGGTGGTAGCGGTCACCAAGGCCAGCGACAGCAGCAGGTAGCCGGCGAGGTTGACGCCGCGCGGCGCCAGCAACGCGCCCAGAACGGTCAGGAAGACCAGCGACAGCCCGGCCAGAGCGGCCGTGGCCAGCGCCTTGGCCACCAGCACCCGCCCGGCCCTGAGCGGGCCGGCGAGCTGCCTCCTCAGGGTCTTCTGGCGCGCCTCGACCAGGACGTCGCGCATCATCTGATCCGACAGGCTGAAGAGCGAGAACACCGAGATGCCCGGTAGGAAGAGCAGGAAGAGCGAGTTGCTCCGCGGCGCTCCGGCGGCCCGCGGCTTGCCGCCCGGCGCTGGCAGCGTCGTGGTCGTGAGCTGCACCACCGGCGGGAGCAGGTAGGGCCTGGCGCGGCTCATCACGCCGTTCGCCAGGACGGCGAGCCGTGCCACCTGCCCGTCGGTGACTCCTCCTCCTGCACCCTGCGGCGGGCGCGCGGCGCGGATCTCGTCGAGCGGGCCGCGCAGCAGCCGCGCCGCCGACGACAGCACCTCGGCCATCACCGTAGTGAGCTGCTCGGCGACATCGGGAAGGATCGACTGCGCGGGGCTCCTGATCAGCTCGAGCCGCGCGGGGCGCCCGGCCACGAAGTCTTCCGAGAGACCGGCCGGCAGCCGCAGCAGCGCCGCCGCCTGCCGCCGTTCGAGCAGCGCGCCGACGTCGCCGCCGACGCTCTCCACCGCCTGCACCTCGACATGCTGCTGCACCTCCTCTTGCCCGAGAGCCGAGAGCAGGAAGCGGCCGACGAGCCCGCCGTCGCGGTTCTCGACCAGCAGGTGGACCTTCGGCGCCCTGGCCTCGCCGCCACCGAAGGTCAGCGCGATCAGCCCGGCGAAGATCAGCGGGAAGGCCAGCAGCAAGAGAGTGGGGAGCGGCGACCGGAGGCGCCGGCGAAGATCCTTCGCCACCATGGAGAGCACCACCCGCATCAGTCGCGCAGCTCTCTGCCGGTGAGGCGCAGGAACAGGGCGTTGAGGCTGGGCGGCTCGATGGCCACCCGTTCGATGGCCAGGTTGCGGCCGTAGATCTCCGCCAGCAGCGCTGCCGCCCCGCGCTCGCCGGCCGACAGCGCGACCTTGCCGGCTGTGGCCGAGAGGACCCGCGTGCCGGGGATCGGCGCGAGCGCGGCCCGGGCCGCGTCGGCCTCGAAGCGGCCCCAGAGCGTCACCACGTCGTCTTCGCCGAGCCGCCCCTTCAGCTCGTCGAGCGTCCCCTCGGCCAGGATGCGCCCGTGGTCGACGATGGCGATGCGGTCGCAGAGCTGCTCGGCCTCTTCGAGGTAGTGGGTGGTATAGATCACCGCCGTGCCCGCGTCCGCGACGCCACGCACGACACCGAGGATGCTGGCCCGCGCCTGTGGGTCGATGCCGGCCGTCGCCTCGTCGAGCAGCACGGCGCTGGGCGCGTGGACCAGGCCGAGGGCCAGGTTGAGCCGCCGTTTCATGCCGCCGGAATAGGTCTTGACCGCGTCGCGCGCCCGGCCGGTGAGCCCGACGCGCTCCAGCGCCCGCGCCGCCGCCTCGGCCAGCGTCTTGCCCGACAGTCCGTAGAGACTGCCCCAGAAGCGGACGTTCTCGATCGCCGTCAGCTCCTCGTAGAGCGCCACCTCCTGCGGCACCACGCCCAGGCGCTGCTTGAAGCGGATCGGATCGCTGGCCAGATCGATGCCGTCGAAGGTGACGCTCCCCGAGTCGGGTGCCAGCAGGCCGCTGATCATCGACAGCGTGGTCGTCTTGCCCGCCCCATTCGGCCCCAGCAGGCCGTAGATCTCTCCCGCCTCGACCTGGAAGGAGATGCCGTCCACCGCGGTCTTGTCGCCGAACTTCTTGGTCAGCGTCTCGGCCCGGATCATGGGGAGTCCTTGCGGATCGGGAAGATGGCCGTCACCCGTGGTCGATCAGGGCCATCACGATGCGGTCCTCGGCTTGCCTGGCCTGCCAGACGTCGCGGGCGCGGTTGATCAGGATCGAGAAGGCGTAGACCTTGCCGGAGGCGGCCTTGGCGTAGCCGGAGAGAGCGGAGACGCCCTCGATGGTGCCGGTCTTGGCGAAGACGTTGCCGCGGTAGGGCGGCCGGGTCATGCGGCTGTGGAGCGAGCTCTCGAGCTCGCCTGCGGAGGGCAGCGACTGCACGAACTGCGCCCCCCAGCGATGGAGATACATGTGGCGCAGCAGCTGGGTCACGGCGTGCGGCGTGAAGCGGTCCTGGCGGCTCATGCCCGAACCGTCGACCATGTGGTACGCGACGGCGGGCACGCCGAGCTCGGCCAGGAAGTCGCCGACGGCGCGCGTGCCTCCCCGCCAGCTGCCGTCCCCGCAGCGGCTGGCGCCGAGCAGCTTCACCAGGCTCTCGGCATAGAAGTTCTGGCTGTGCTTGTTGGCGATACGGATCGCGTCGAGCAGGCTGCTGCGATAGGCCGCCACCCGCTCCCACACCGGACCCGGCAGGCGCTGCACCGGCCGCAGCCTCCCCTGGACCTCGATCCCCTCCTCGGCGAGGGCGTCGACCATCGCCAGGCCGAAGTAGCGCACCGGGTCGGGCACGGTGACCCAGACCTCGAGCGGGCCGGACTCGCGGTAGATCGATCCGGTGACGATCAGCCGGTCCTCGTGGCGCTGGACCGCGAGGTGGTTGTGGCGCCGGGAGCTCGTGGTGACGGCGCTGTTGGTGACCTGGAAGACGTGGACCGGCGGCACCGTCTCGACGCGCACCAGGCCGCTCTTCTGCCGCGGCCAGACGCGGACCAGCACGCAGTTGTCGTTGAACGAGAGCGCCGCGACCGGCGCCTCGTACCAGCTGGCGAGCTGCTGGCGCGGCCAATCGGGGTGGATCTGGAGCGATTCGAACAGGCCGTCGTCGAGGTAGAGGTCGCCGGTGACGCGCCGCACGCCGCGCGCCGCGAGCTCCCGTGCCCAGAGGCGGAACGCCCCGTAGGAGTCGCCGTCGAAGGCACGCCCCGAGATGTTCGGGTCGCCGCCGCCGATGACGCCGAGGTCGCCGCGCAGCACCCCCTCCTGCACCACCCCGCGCATCACCAGCCGGGTCTCGAAGAGATAGCCGGGGCCGAGCGCGTCGAGCGCCGCCGCGGTGGTGAACAGCTTGGTGTTCGAGGCGATGGTGCGCGCGTCGTCGGCGTCGTAGGCGTATGCGGTCTCGCCGCTGCCGACCTCGACCACGTTCACCCCCATGGACGTGGTCTCGCGCACCGCGCGGCCCACCTCGAGGCCGACGGCCTCCTGCAGCGGTGTGGCGCCGGCCGCCGGCACGCCCACCGGCGCCGCCGGCTTGGGCGCGCCGGCGGTCGACGCCGCCGCGCGATGGCGAGGCCGGTGCGGGCGCGCCGCCGCCGCGCCAGCGGAGGCGGGCCACGGGAGGCCGCCGCCGAGCAGCAGCATGGCCACGGCGGCCAGCGCGGCCGGCGCGAACGGTGGCCTAGCGGGTTGCAGCAAGGTGCCTCGTGGAGAGCGGCGGTGCGGCCGTGGTGGGCGGTCGCGGCGCGGCGTTGGTGGGCGGTGCGGCCGTGGTGGGCAGTCGCGGCGCGGCGTTGGTGGTCGGCGCGGCCGTGGTTGCCGGCGGAGTCGCCGGCGCGGGCCGGCCGGCAGGGGCGGGGCCGCCGGGCCCGAGCCAGGTCTCGAACCAGCGAACGATGGCGACCGTGGCGCGGATGCGGTTGGCGATCTTGCGGAAGCCGTGCCCCTCGTCCGGGAACAGCACGTACTCGACGGGCACCCCGCGGCGCTCGAGCGCCCGGACCACCTGCTCGGCTTCGATCACCGGCACGTTGGTGTCGTTGGCGCCGTGCAGCACCAGGGTCGGGGCGCGGACGCGGTCGAGCTTGTGGATCGGCGACAACGCCCGCAGCAGGTCCCGCTGGGTCGCGGGATCGCCGTACTTCACCTTGGAGATCGCCGCCATCCAGGGCTCGGTGTGGGCGAAGAAGGTCTCGAAGTCGACGATGCCGTAGAGATCGGCGCCGGCGGCGAACAACTCCGGGAACTCGGTCAGCCCGGCCATCGTCATGTAGCCGCCGTACGAGCCGCCGGCGATGCCGATCCGCTTCGGGTCGGCGATTCCCGCTCGCACCAGGTAATCGACGGCGGCACGGATGTCGCGCACGGCGCCGGCCCGCAGCGGGCCGTTGTCCAGGTTGACGAAGCGCTTGCCGAAGCCCGCCGAGCCGCGGACGTTCGGCGCGAAGACGCCGATGCCGCGCGCCAGCAGCGCCTGGTAAAGCGCGTCGAAGCGCGGCCGCTCCTGCGACTCGGGGCCACCGTGGAACATGACGACGAACGGCCCCGGCGCCGGGCGGAAGACCAGCTCCGGCGGCCCCGGCGGAGGCGAAGGTAAAGTCGGTCGATACAGCCAGCCCGAGAGCTCGAGCCCGTCGTCCGCCGGGAAGTGCACCAGCTCGGGCGACACCAGTGCACTCAGATCGACGCCGTCGTGGGCCGCATGCGTGACCTGGCGCAGGCGACTGGAGGCGCGGTCCACCACCCAGATGTCCTGGGGCAGCCGCGCGCCGTGGATGGTGAGCGCCAGCAGGCGGCCGTTCCTGGAGAAGGCCATGTCGCGCACGATCTCGCCTGGCAGCACGGGGCCGGGCTCCTGGCGCAGCGTGTCGAGATCGAGGAAGGTCAGCTGCGAGCGGCCCGCGGCGTTCCAGAGCAAGGCGGCGGTGTGGCCGTCCGCGGTGATCTTGAAAGCGTCGAGCTCGGCGTCTTCGCGCGCCGCGAGCACCTCGATGCCGCCGGAGCCGCCGCCGGCACCGCCGCCGGCGCCGCCCGCCGCCGCCATCGGCGGCTCCCCCTCCCGGGACCGGACCAGGCGGATGCGGGCGAAGGCCAGCAGGTCGCGGTCCCGGTTCGACGCCAGGTAGACCGTCATGCCGTCGGGCGCGAACAGCGCGTCGTCGAAGCTCGCCGGCGGCTGGTGAGGGGTGAGCAGCGCCTCGCGGCCGGTCTGCAAGTCCACGATCGAGACGTCCTCGTCGCCCCTCTGCCGGGTCCGCACGACGAGACCGTGACGGCCGTCGCGGCTGACGTCGGAGAGCCACCCGTCGCCGCCGCCGAGCGCGACGCGCCGCCAGGCGCCGGTCGCCGTCTCGTAGGTGTAGGGGTCGAGCGACGCCGGGTCGGTGCGGTTCGACGACAGCAGCAGCAGGCGGCCGTCGTGGCTGAAGCCGTGGAGCAGGTTGTTCGACTTGACGTCGTCCGCCGGGCCGCTGGCGCGAGAGAGCTGCTGCCCGTCGGGCCGCATCAAGTAGATCTGCGAGCTCATGCCGCCTCCCGGCGCCACCGTGAAGGCCAGGAAGCGTCCGTCCGGCGACCATTCCACCAGGCCCACCGGGTCGTCGAGAGTGGTGATCCGTTCCTGCCTGACGCCGTCCGCGGCCACCTTCCAGACCTGCGGCACGCCGCTCTGGTTCGAGACGAAGGCGAGGCTCAGGGCGTCGGGCGAGAAGCTCGGCGACCAGCAGCCGCCGATGCGCGCCATCCGCGTCACCTCGGCTTCGAGCTCGCCGCCGGCCGGCGCCGCCGCCGGAGCCGCCGGAGCCGCCGGAGCGGCGAGCGCGGCGGCGGTCGGCGCCAGCGGACCCGGCAGCGGCGGCAGGAGCAGCAGCAGAGCCCAGAGCGCCGCCGTCCTCGCGAGAGCGAGCGGCTGCCGGAGCACGGGGGCGCCGGCAGGCGATGGTGGCGGGGCGGGGCGCGGCGAAGCGGGCATGATGAAGGTCCTCTGGAGAAGCGCCGCGAAGGCAATCGACCGCGCGTAGTCTAATACGCGCCAGCCCGGAGGCCGCCGCCGCTCGGCCGCTCGGTAGTGGGTCCGGCCGCCGGACACTTCAGGCTTGAATGGCCAGAGATCCAGATCGCGATGGTCCGAGGGGGACCGGGAAGTGCTCTTCGATCGCCGGGTGCTCGGCGGAGAGGACCTCGAACGTCCGCCGGCGGCCGAGCTCGATGATCTCGACCATGCGAGGCCAGTTGTTCTGGATCAGCCCCAGCGGCAGGCGGTGGCGCGGCCGGATGACCACGACGCGGCGATCGTAAGGGCTGGGGATGACGTGCTCCGGGTCGCGCGGGTTGCGATGGATCCTGCCCTCGCTCTCGGCCTTCATCGTCATCAGGACCACCGCGTCGCAGCCCGCGGCGAAGGCTGCTTCATAAGGCAGGTTGTTGCTCCAGCAGCCGTCGACGTAGATCTCCCCGTCGAGGCGCGGCGGGTGGGAGTAATAGGGAGGCAGATAGTTGGTCGCCAGCATCAACTGCAGCGGGTTCTCCACCTCGCGCGCGTCGAAGACGACGAACTGCCGGTCCCACAGGCGGGTGGCGCCGATCAGCAGCGGCAGCGCTCGTGGCGAGCGGATCTGGTCGCTCCCGACGTAGCGCGCGAAGGTGCGCCGGTGGACCTCGTTGAAGATGAACGGCGAGTGCTCGCGCAGCAGGTTCGTGACGTCGACGTGCGGCATGCGCATGAAGGTGCGCCAGTAGCGGCGCAGCCGGCGTTGATTGCCCACCGCCACGGCCGCCGCATTCCAGGCGCCGGCGGAGACCGCCGTGCAGAGGCAGGGGCGGATCCCCAGCTCGTCCAGGGCCTCCACCACGCCGATCTGGAAGGCGCAGCGGAAGCCGCCGCCGGTGAACACGAAGCCGATTCGCTTCGCCCCGCGCAGCAACTCCATGGGGCTGGCGACGAAGCCGCCGTCCGGGGCCTGGCCGAAGCCGTCGACCAGGCTCGGGCCGAAGCCGTCGACCGGGGTCGGGCTGAAGCCGTCCACGGAGGCCGGGCCGAACCTGTCGACGCCGTTCATGCCCCCATCGCAGGTGCAAAATTCGTGACAGCCGTAGCGCGTGCTGCCTCATCCTTCAGCCACCGGCAGCCGCCAAGGCCGAGTCTGCATCTCCGGACGCGGCCGACCTTCGCCGTGGTCACCAGTTCCGGTCAAGCGAAGTCAGCGCCCGGATTCCCGCGGCGCCAGGGGCAGGCCGAGCGCGCGCGGCGGGCGCGAGCGGCCGATGAACCCTGCCAGCGCCACCAGGGTGAGGACGTAGGGGATCATCTGCACGAACTGCACCGGTGCTCCGGCGGCGCCCTGCATCTGGATCGCCACCGCCTCGGCGAGCCCGAACAGCAGGCAGGCGAGCAGGGTCTGGAACGGCCGCCACTTGCCGAGGATCAGCGCCGCCAGGGCGATGAAGCCGCGTCCCGCCGTCATGTTGCGGCTGAACTGCGAGGCCTGGCCGATCGACAGGTAGGCGCCGCCGGCGGCGGCCAGGGCCCCCGACAGCATCACCGCCACATAGCGGATGCGCTCGACCGACAGGCCGGCGCCTGCCACCGCCTCCGGGTTCTCGCCGGCGGCGCGCAGGCGCAGGCCGAAGCGTGTCCGCTCGAGCACGTACCAGGTCAGCGGCACCAGCAGGGCGGCGAGCGCGACCGGCGCCCGCGGCAGCAGCTCGCCGCGCGGGATCGGCGGCGTCTCGCTGGTCGAGGCGAAGAGAGCGCCCGAGAGCAGCGGCGGCAGGCCGAGGAAGACGACGTTGACGGCCATGCCGCTGACCACCTGGTTGGCGCCGAAGCGGATCGCGGCGGTGGCATGGACCAGCGCCACGGCGGTGCCGGCGGCAGCGGCGGCCAGCAGCCCGAGCCAGGGCTGATGGGTGAAGTAGGTGACCACCGCCGCGGTGAAGGCGCCGGCCAGCATCAGCCCCTCGAGCGCGATGTTGACGACGCCGGAGCGCTCCGCGTAGAGGCCGCCGAGCGCGGCGAGCAGCAGCGGCGTCGCCATCCGCACGGACGAGAGAGCGAGGAAGCCGGCGGTCTGGGCGCTCACCGCGCGGCTCTCCCGGGCAGCCGCTGCGCCGCCACGAACAGGATCGCCAGCCCTTGCAGCACCAGCACCACGTCGCGCGAGACGTGCTCGGAGAAGATGCCCACGAACAGGCCGCCGCGCACCAACGCGCCGAGCAGCAGCGCGGCGAGGATCACCCCGGCCGGATGGTTGCGCCCGAGCAGGGCGACCGCGATGCCGGTGAAGCCGTAGCCGCCGGAGAAGCCGTCGTAATAGCGGTAGCGGTAGCCGAGCACCTCGTTGATTCCCGCCATGCCGGCGAGGGCGCCCGAGATCGCCATCGCGATCACCAGCTGCCGGCCGACGGCGATGCCGCCGTAGGCCGCGGCGTCGGGGTTGGCGCCGGTGACGCGGAGCTCGTAGCCCCAGCGCGTACGCCAGAGCAGCACGTAGACCAGGCCGCAGGCGGCGAGCGCCGCCGGGAAGGCCAGGTTGAGCGGGATGCGCGCCGGCAGGCCGGGCACCAGGCTGCCGAGGCGGGCCAGGTGCGCCCCGGCGCCGATCGGCCGGGTCTCGAGGATCGGGTCGCCCGGCTGCCGGTAGTGGAACCGGGTGAGATAGCCGGCCAGGGCGATGGCGATGAAGTTCAGCATGATGGTGGTGATCACCTCGTGGGCGCCGAAGCGGGCTTTGAAGATGCCCGGCAGGGCTCCCCAGGCGCCGCCGGCGGCGACGGCGGCGGCGCAGGCGAGCGGCGCCAGCAGCCAGGCGGGCAGGCCGGCGCAGGTGATGCCGACCCAGGCGGCGGCGAAGGCGGCGGCATAGAGCTGCCCCTCGGCGCCGACGTTGAACAGCCCGGCGCGGAAGGCGACGGCCACCGCCAGGCCGGTGAAGATCAGGGGCGTGGCGTAGAACAGCGTGTAGCCGATGCCGTCGGGCCACGACAGGGCGCTGCCGAGCAGCAGGCCGTAGACGGCGATGGGGTCGTCGCCGACCGCCGCGATCAGCAGCCCGCCGGCAGCGAGGGCCGCCAGCAGCGCGAGCAGCGGCGCGAGCGCCGGCCGCAGGCGCGCCACCGCCGGCCCAAGACCCGCGGGCGCCGGCATGAGGCCCGCAAGCGCCGGCCCCAGGCCCGCCAGCGCCGGCCCGAGGCCCGTGGGCGGCCGGGCGCGGCAGCGCCGCCACAGCCGGGCCACCCGGCCGGAGAATCGCGCCGGCCGTGGGTCGGGCGCGCGCGGCCCGCCGTCCTTGCCTTCGCTCATCACGCTCCCCCGCCCCCGCCGGTCATCATCAGCCCCACCTCCTCCACCGTGGCGCGCGCCGGGTCCAGCTCGCCCGCGACCCTGCCGCGGTGGAGGACCAGCAGGCGGTCGGCCAGCGTCATCAGCTCCTCGAGCTCGGACGAGACCAGCAGCACCGCGCAGCCGCCGTCCCGCAGCGCGACGAGGTGGCGGTGGATGAGCTCGCTGCCGCGGAGGTCCACGCCCCGGGTGGGCTGGGCGGCGAGCAGCAGCCGTGGCGGCAGCGACAGCTCCCGCCCCACCACCAGCTTCTGCTGGTTGCCACCGGAGAGCGCGCGGGCCGGCAGGCCGAGCGCTGCCGGGCGGATCTCGAACCGCGCCAGGATCGCCGCGGCGCGCCGGGCGATCGCCGCCCGGTCGAGCCAGCCGCGCAGCGGTCCGACCGCCACTGGCGGCCGCTGGTGGGCGCCGAGGATCGAGTTCTCCGCCAGGTCGAGGTCGAGCAGCAGGCCGCGGCGGTGGCGATCCTCCGGGATGTGGGCGATCCCCAGCTCCCGGCGGCGGCCCGGACCGGTGCCGGCGAGGTCGACCCGCCCGCCGCCGGTGGCCGTCGAGCCGGCAGCCGCGCGCGTGCCGGTAGCCGCCCCGCTGCCGGCAGAGTCCTCGCCGATGGCGACGACGTTCGGGTAGCGGACTCCGGGATCGGCCAGGCTGGCGAGGATCATCGTGCCGGACGAGCCGCCGGCAGCGGGGTCCGCGAGGCCGGCGATGGCGTCGATCAGCTCGCTCTGGCCGTTGCCCTCGATCCCGGCGATGCCGAGGATCTCGCCGGCCCGCACGTCGAAGGAGACGCCGTCGAGGCGCGGGCGGCCACCGGCGCTGCCGGCGCCGCCCGCGAGGCCCGCGCCGCTTGCGCCGCCCGCTGCCAGGATCGTCAGCTCGCGCACGGCGAGCACCGGGGCGCCGGGATGGGCCGGACGCTTGGCGATCCGCGGCGGCGCCTCGCGGCCGACGATCAGCCGCGCCAGCCCGGCCGCATCGAGGCCGCCCGCCGGCCTGGCCGCGACCACGCGGCCGTCACGCATCACCGTCACCTCGTCCGCGATGGCCAGCACCTCGGCCAACCGGTGGGTGATCAGCACCACCGTGCGGCCCTGGCGCCGCATCCGCCGCAGCACCGCGAACAGCGCCGCGACCTCCGGCGGCGCCAGCACCGCCGTGGGCTCGTCGAGGATCAGCACCCGCGCCTCGCGGTAGAGCGCCTTGAGCAGCTCGACCCGCTGCCGCGCCGCGACCGGCAGGTCACCGACCCGCGCCGCCGGGTCGACCCGCAGCTCCAGCTCGCGCGCCAGCTCGGCGACGCGCGCCGACGCGCCGCCGAGGTCGAGCGCCCACCGTCGCACTGGCTCCGCGCCCAGCACGACGTTCTCGGCCACCGTCATCGCGTCGACCAGGGTGAAGTGCTGGTGCACCATGCCGAGGCCGAGGCGGATGGCGTCCTGCGGACCGGCGAGGCGCCGGGGAGCACCGTCCACCGCCACCTCGCCGCGGTCGGGAGCCAGCAGGCCGAAAGCGATGCGCATCGCCGTCGTCTTGCCGGCGCCGTTCTCGCCCACCAGGGCATGGATGGCGCCGGCGGCGGCGGCGAAGCTGACGTCGTCGTTGGCGAGCACGCCGCTGAAACGCTTGCTGACGTGCCGCAGCTCGAGCGCCGGCGCCGGTCCGCTCATCGCCCCGCCGCGGCCGCCGGGGCGGCCATCGCATCGGTGACGCGGATCTCGCCGCGGACGATGCGCCGGCGGGCCGCCTCCACGTCGCGCAGCACCGCGGCGGGGATCAGCCCGCGGTTGTAGGCATCCATGGCGTAGCCGATGCCGCCGTCCGCCAGGCCGTGGGCGAAGACGCCGCCGCGGAATCGTCCCGCCACCCGGTCGGCGATGACCTGGTAGACCGCGAGGTCGACCCGCTTGACCATGCTGGTCAGGACGTGTCCGGGCTTGATCCAGTTCTGATTGGAGTCGACGCCGATCACGTAGACGCCGTACTGCTCCGCGGCGTCGAAGACGCCGAGCCCGGTGTTGCCGGCCGCGGCGAAGATCACGTCGGCGCCCCGGCCGATCTGCGCCGCCGCCAGCTCCTTGCCGCGGCCGGGATCGTTCCAGGCCGCCTCGGTGATGCCGGCATAATTGGCGAGCACGCGCACCCGCGGCGAGGCGGCGCGCGCCCCCTCCTCGTAGCCGACCGCAAATCTGTGGATGAGCGGGATGTCCATGCCGCCGACGAAGCCCAGCACGCCGGTCCGGGAGACGCGGGCGGCGATCATCCCGACCAGGTAGGCGCCCTCGTGCTCCTTCCACACCAGCGACGCGACGTTGGGGAGCGCGGCGACGCCGTCGATCACCGCGAAATCGAGCCGCGGGTAGTCGCGCGCCACCTCCTCGACGATCGGCGCCTGCGCGAAGCCGACGCCGATGATGAGGTCGTAACCGCGCTCGGCGAAGGCCCGCAGCGCCGGCTCGATCGACGCCGGATCTCCCGGCTCGGCGGCGCGCAGCACGATCGGCAGCTCGCGCGCCGCGCGCCGGCATCCCGCCCACGCCGCGGCATTGAACGACCGGTCGTCCTTGCCGCCGGTGTCGAAGACGATCCCGACGTGCACCCTGCCCCGGCCGTCGCCCGCCGCGGCCGGGGAAGCGCCGCGCACCCGGCAGCCCACGGCGCCGCACGCCAGAGCCAGGAGCAGCACGGCCAGCGCCGCCGCCAGCGTTGCGGGCGCGGCGGGCGCGGCCGGCGCCAGCGCGGCGAACGGCGGATGCGGCGAGCGGCGCACGGTGCTCGGCTTCACTCCTGGCGCCGGACGGCGAGCGGATCGAGGCGGCACACGCAGCGCACGGCGCCCGACAACGCTACTTGCAGGGAGGTGCGGGACTCGTCAACGTGCCACCCCAGGAATAGAGACCCTTCAGGCCCATGGAGGGCACCTGGTCGAAGAACCACGAGAAGAAGGCAAGTTCCTGTGGATGGTAGGTCAAGCCGTTGGGCATGGCGACCTCGAGAACGCGGCCCGTGAGTGGGTCCCCGACCTCGAGGTTGGAGTAGCACCCAGCATTCAATATCCCCGACAGGCCCCAGGGCGGCGTCGCATTGTTGACGAACGGATCGTCGTACCACTCGGCGAGCTCATGAGAGAACGCAGTGATATCCGTGGTATGCCCGAAGTACTGGCTCGTGTCGTAGTCCACCGGCCTCATCCTCGGATACCACAGCCGGACCGGAGGGCAGACGTACGGGCCCCGCCGCGGAGGCCGCGGCATCGTCGATCGCGGCGAGGTCCTGACGAGGCCTGACGCCTGGTCCCCACTCCTGCGCCGCCAGCGCGGGACACCAGCAGGCAAGCAGGAGCCCAACGGGAACGAGGGAGCCGCCGCGTATGGTCATGAAACCTCCCGGAGCATTCATGTTAGTCGAGAAACCCATGGGTCGCCAGGTGTCATTGCCTGCGCACTTAGTACTGCCCACCGGAAATACGGTGACGCACCGAGGGCGCCGAGACGCCGCCCCAGCAAGGCGTCGCGACTGAGGCATAGCACGAGACTATGCCGCAGGGAGCGGCCGCGGCTCCGCCTGCCGCCTGTCGCGGCACTTCTT